>JBGPLS010000058.1:0-15460 GCA_041486565.1 Gemmatimonadaceae bacterium | reverse complement strand
CTTGAGGCCGCGCTCGAGGAGCCAGCAGGCAAACGGATCCGGCGCCTGCCCCCAGACGATCATCTTTTGTCGCACTTCGTCTATGTAGGGCGCCGTGCCGGCAACGACTCCGCAGAGAACGTCGTGATGACCGTTGAGGTACTTTGTCGCCGAGTGAATGACGACGTCGGCGCCGTGCGCGATGGGGCGGGCGTTGATGGGGCTGGCGAGAGTCGAGTCCACGACCAGTGCGACACCCTGGACCTTGGCGAGGGTTGCGAGCTGATCGAGATCGAGCACGCGGCAGGTCGGATTCACCGGCGTTTCGACGAAGATCGCCCGCGTGTTCTTGCGGATCGAGCTGCGCCAGGCGCGGCGCTCGTCGGGATCGGCGAAGGTCACCTCGATTCCCATCGTGATGAACTCGTCGCTGAACAGCCGTCGCGTGCCACCGTAGATCCAGGAACTCGAGACGAGATGATCGCCGGGCCGAAGCAGCGCAAGAAGAGCGCACGCGGTCGCGCCCATCCCGCTCGACAAGACGAGCGCAGACTCAGCCCCCTCCAGCATCGCGATGCGCTTCTGCACCACCTCTTCGTTGGGCGTGTTTCCGTAGCGCGTGTAGATCAGGTCGCTGGTGCCGAAATCCTGGACGTAGTTCACCGACTGAAGCAGTGGCTGCGCGACGGGCGATCCAGCGCCGCGATGATCCGCGCCTCCATGCACCGCGATCGTCGCGCGCCCAGGCGGCTTCGGACGCTTTGCCATTCTAGCCGACCGTTCCGCCCGAGGGCGGCGAGTCCAAATCGGGTTTGGTGACGACGACTCTCTCGGAGAGAGTCACGCCTGCGATGTCGCGCACGATCACGCTGCCGTCGGGAACGCTCTCGTCGATGACCACCACCGCCAGCTGGTTCCGGCGGGGACCCTCGACCCATGCCAGCTCACCTTCGCCGAGGACCCGGATCTTGGCGTCGGTCGGGCTGATGCGGATCATCGGGCCGCGCTCGGCGTCTCCGCGCTTGGTCGCGATGTACTCGAGGATGCGAAGCTCGGGGCGGAACGCGAACCCCACCTTGAGTCCTCCATCCGGGAGCCGGATGCGCTTCATCAGGCGTCGACGGTTGGCGAGCCCGGTGCCACGGTCCGCTCGGCAAGCGGAAGCATCGGGCCCCCGTGCAGCGCGACGTAAGCCTTGTCCTGCCTGATGACCAGCCGGCGGCGCCAGAGATCGTCGAGCGCGCGCTCCACGCGGTCCGGCGCGAGGCCGGCCGCGTTTGCGACATCCGCCAGTTCACCGCTGCCGAGCTCGCGCATTGTCTCCCAGATCTGCCTCTGCTCTCCATCCACCCGCCCCATCAGACAGGGATTTCCGTCGGCCAGCTGCGTCACCATCGCCAGTCCGTGGCGCTCGAGAACGGCTTCGATCGCGTCCAGGTGCGACTCGCTCATTCCGTAAAAGAGGAAGTACACCTCGCGTCGCGGAATGTCCAAGCTCACATACTGCAGCAGCAGCTTGGCGACGATCTCGTCGGCGCAGGAGAAGTCGAGCAGGCGGACGTGCGAGAAATCGAGGATCGCCAGCGCGCGGTCTCCGATCTCGTCGAGCTGGTGCTCGATGCCGAGCCGCACCGCGGCACCGGTGGGCCGCGTGACGAGATTCGAGTAGAGATCGCAGACGCTGGTGCGCAGCACGCTGCTGACGTCAATGTGGTTGATCATGGGACCACCGTTTCGGGAATGGTGATCTGCACCTGGGCGCCGGGGAAGAAGGGCAGGTTTTCGCGCATCGGAACGTCACTGTCCCATTCCGGGACGATCGCGATGCGGGCGGTGCCGCTTCGAACACTGAACTTTCCCGTCCAGTCGTGGATGAACTTGCGCACACCGGCGAGACCCTGTCCGCGGCCGGGATCGCGGAAGCGCGTTGCCCCGCGCATCACGGTCTCCTCGAGAGCCATTCCGTCGTCCCACCTGTCGGTCGCGCGCGGACCGTGGGCGGATTCGAGCGACTGCCGGAACCCGATGCCCGCATCGCAGACGGCGATCTGTACCACGCGCCTTCCACCGAGGCGCTTCTGCCAGCGGTAGCCGTGCACCGCCACCCAACCGCCGCGGCCGGCATGCTCGATAACGTTCTGGCAGATCTCCGAAAGCGCCATTGTGAAGCGCATCGTCGCGCTGGGCTCGAGATGAAGAGTTCCGATCAACATAGCTTGCGCCTTATTCTGGATTCTGTCCACTACTGTGTGAATGTCTTCGGTCTTGACAACCGGAGACACTTCGAGCAGGACATTCAGGTCCTCCGTAGACCGCGCCCGCGGAACACGTCCAGTGATCTCATAAAGGTCTTCCGCGTAGCGGAAGAACTGCGTTCGCGTCCAGTAGCTCGTCGTGTCCTCGAGCTCGGGTACGGCGAGGGTTGGGCGCTGCAGGCGCGTCTGGGCGACCGCGAGGAGCGCGGTCAGTCCGTAAGGAGACGCCCACCGTGTGTGGCGGGCATCGATGAGCACCTTTTCGTCAAGGGGGAGGGGCGCCAGCGCCTCGAAGATTTGCTCGAAGCTTTGATCGTCGAGTGAGGAAGGGACTTCGATTACTTTCGTCACTTGACGCTGAGCTCCCCCCGCAGGTGGCGCGCAAGGCCGGTGGCCCCGCGGTGGTCGACGTTTTTCGCGGCCGCGATGAGTGCAACCCGCATCGCTTCAGCGATACTCTCTCCAGCCAGAAGTCGGGAGAAATATGTCGCTCCCCAGACGTCTCCGCACCCTGTCGGATCGCCATCGATCGGATTCCGTGACGGCGCAGCGGGGAGAAGCTCAGTTCGAACCGCACCCCTGGCCGCCCGCAGGTGGGCGCGGTCGAGGCCGGACAGCCGCTCGAATCCCGATGCGGCGAAATACACGACTCCCCGCCGTCCCATCGTGACGGTGAGAGTGCTGACTCCTTCCGAGAGCGCTACCGCGGCGAGTCCCATCGGATCGGGCGCCATCATCCGCATCTCGTTCTCATTTACCTGAACGAAATCGAAGCACCTGCACCAGGCAGCTGGATTGGGGAGGGGCTGAAGAGTTCTCAACCCGTCGGACTGGACGGCGAGCAGCAGTGAATGCAAGTCGCAGTAGATCGGTCCCTTGAAGTGGGCGCGAATGAGCTGCGCCGTTTCCAGGTCGAGCTCGAAGCCGCTGATGAGGTTTACATACAGTGCGTCGAGACCGGCAAGGAGCGGCTTGAGACCGAGCCAGGACCACGCCGGCACCCCTCCGCTCAGACGCTCGCAGCGCCTGTCTGCGCTTTGATAATGCAGAACTACACGGTTATTGGGTTCGCTGACCTCGATCGGAGCCGCGTCGGGCGCGACCTTGTCGAGTCTGCCCAGAAACGCGCGAGCCCGGTCAGCGAGATCCGACCCGACCTTGGTGAGGGGTACGATTTGCCAATCGTCGGAGAGCGCCGCGTCGAATGCGCTCAGGGCGTAGGTTGCACCCCCCCATTCCTCGACTGGCTCGGTGCCGTGGCCACGGCCATAGATGATATCCCAAACCAGAGTCCCGATGACTCCGACCCGTTTACTACGGGCCATCAGTGGTTCCTCCCGGAGCAACCCCGGGCTGTGCGAGCGAGCCGGCCGGCGATTTCGCGAAGTCCACATTGCTCATGGTACACTTTGCAATCCTATTTTACGAGGTCGATCGGAACCGGTTGCTCCGCAGGGATAATCTGGTTCCTGAGAAGCTTGCTGGCGCTGATGACCGCCAGCCTTCCCATCTCGCGCGGATTCTGCGCGATCGTCGCCGCCATGCGACCTTGCTGAATCGCGGTTCGCGCGTCGTCCTGTGCGTCGAATCCTACCACCGCGATATCCTTCGTCCTTGCGGCGGCAGCGATCGCTTCCACCGCGCCAAGCGCCATCACGTCGTTGCAGGCAAAGATCGCCTGAATGTCGGGATGCGATTGCAGGATGTTCTGCGCGACGTTGAACGCCTGGTCGCGCTCCCAGTTCGCGGTCTGAGACGCGACGATCGTAAGGCCGGGATACTTCGCGATCGCGTTGCGGAATCCGCGCAGGCGCGAGTCACCGGTCTCGTGGCCTGGAATCCCCTCGAGCACAGCGATCTTGCCCTTGCCTCCGAGCTTCTGCGCGACGAACTCTCCGGCAATTCTTCCACCGTCCACGTTGTCCGAGCCGATGAAGGTCGCGATTCTGGCGTTCGCCGACTTGAGAGCGACGGCGTCCACGCGCGTATCGACAATCACGACGGGAATGTTCGCCGCGTTGGCCTTTACGATCGCCGGGACGATTTCGCGCGACCCGCTCGGCACGAGCAGCAACACGTCGACTTTTCTCTCTATCAAATCCTCGACGATCTGCATCTGCTTCTCGACGTCTATCTCGCGCTCGGGTGCCTGGACCACGAGCTGAATGCCGAGGCTGTCGGCAGCCGCTCTCGCCCCTTTCTCCATCTCGATGAAGAAAGCGTTGTTGAGAGTTTTTACGACAAGCGCGAGCGTCGGACCCGGCCTGCCCGCCTTCTCTCCGCGATTGCAACCTGTGACCGACGCGGCCGCGACAAGCGCGCCGATGATGATTCTGAGGCCATGGCGAATCATTTCTTCATCCTGTTGGAAGGCTCGCCCGGCGGCGCAAGGCCAGGTCGACCAGCACGGCTACCACTATGACCGTGCCGATCGCTACCTGCTGCAGGTAGGAGGAGACGCCGAGCAGGTTCAGTCCGTTGCGAAGCACACTCATTATTAGTGCGCCGATCAGTGTTCCGACCACGGACCCCGACCCACCGAGGAGGCTCGAGCCGCCAATCACGACTGCGGCTATTGCGTCGAGCTCGTATGAGATTCCCGCGATCGGCTGCGCGGAGTTGAGCCGCGCAACGAGAAGCAGGGAAGCCAACGCGCTGACGAATCCGGAGATGCAGTATACCATCGTCTTGTAAGCGCGGACGTTCACGCCGGACAATGCCGTCGCCTCTTCGTTGCCTCCGATGGCGTATGTGTACCGTCCGAGTCTGACGCGAGTGAGAACGAAATGCGCCGCTCCATACAACGCCAGCATGATGATCACCGGCAACGGAATGCCGGCCACGGTCCCCGTAGCGAGGGCGCGGAAGCCGGCTGGAAAGCCGGAGATCGGGCGTCCATCCGAGAGCATGAGTGCGATGCCTCGAGCGACGCTCATCATTCCGAGTGTGGCGATGAACGGCGGAAGGCGCCCAATTGTAATGAGCGCACCGTTCACCGCGCCGCACAGCGTGCCGGCAATCAGTGCTCCTGCCGCTGCCAGCGGCAACGGGACGTTTGCTTGGGCAAGAGTCCCGAAGGTGATTCCGGCGACCGCCACGAGGGAGCCGACCGAGAGGTCGATGCCGCCACTGATAATGACGAAAGTCATTCCGACGGCGATCACTCCGATTATCGTGCTCTGCTGAACCACATTGACGAGATTCGAGACAGTCACGAAGTGCGGCGTCGCAATCCAGAGCCCGATGCATAGAATGAGCAGTCCGCCGAGGGTGCCCATTTCGCGCCCTCGGAAGGCGCCCATCGAATGTTTTCTGACAAATACGCCCAGGTCGATCGCGCTTGTCATGTCAGGCGCCCACCGCGCAAGCCAGAAGTCGCTCCTGCGTCGCTTCCGCTCGATTGAACTCGCCGACGATCTTTCCACCACGCATGACGAGCACGCGGTCCGAGAGCCCGACGACCTCAGGCAGCTCCGACGAAATCATCACGATTCCGACGCCCGAAGCCGCGAGGTTGTTGATCAGCGCGTAGATCTCCTGCTTCGCGCCGACGTCGATTCCGCGTGTCGGCTCGTCCAGAAAGAGAATTTCCACTTTGCAGCCGAGCCATTTCGCGAGAACGACCTTCTGCTGATTCCCTCCGCTCAGGTGGAGAGCCAGCTGACTGGTCGAAGGCGTTCGTATTCGCAGGTCGCGCACATACGAGTCGGCGAGCGCGCCCTCCTCGCTCCGCCGCACCACGCCGAGCCGGCTCAGCCGACGCAGCACTGGAAGCGCGATGTTTTCCCGAACGGAGCGTCCGAGCACGAGCCCCTGCGCCTTGCGGTCCTCTGTCAGGAATCCAATGCCGAGCCTGATGGCGTCTCGCGGAGACTTGATGTTCTGCAATTCTCCGCGAACGAATATCCGTCCGCCGTCAGCGCTGTCTGCGCCAAAGATCACCCGCGCAATCTCGGTGCGCCCGGCGCCGAGCAACCCCGCGATGCCGACGATTTCTCCGGCGTGAACGCTGAAACTGACATTCTCCAGCGCGCCGCGTCGCGTGAGATTCTCTACCCGCAACAGCTCCTTGCCGCGAACCGTGGTGCCGCCGGATATAGTCTCATCGAGCTCGCGATTCGCCATCAGACGAACCAGCTGGCGACGATCTGCGCTGCGCACGGCATGTGTCGAGACATGGCGCCCGTCTCGAAGCACAGTGACCCGGTCGCCGATCTCGAAGATCTCGTCGAGCCGATGCGATATGTAAATGATCGCAACTCCTCGCGCGATCAATCGGCGGATGGCCGCAAACAGCGACTGGGTCTCTTTCGTAGTCAGCGCGGATGTCGGCTCGTCCATGACGAGAATCCGCGGCTCGAGAGAAAGTGCTTTCGCGATCTCGACCAACTGCCTCTGCGCGAGACTCAACGTTCTGATCGCTGCCGCGGGAGGAACGTCTGCCCCGAGCTCATCGAAAATCCGCCTCGTGCCCGAGATCATTTGCGAACGATCCACGATGGTCCCCAGTCGACGTGGCTCGCGTCCGAGGTAGACGTTCTCCGCGGCGGAGAGCTCCGGAATCAGCGTAAGCTCCTGATAGATGATGCCGACGCCAAGCTCTCGAGCCTTCCGTGGACCCGGGATTTCAACTTCGACGCCGTCGATCCAGATGCGGCCCGCGTCTTTGGCGTGGGCACCGCTGAGAATCTTCATCAGCGTAGATTTGCCCGCGCCGTTCTCGCCGAGAAGCACGTGGACTTCGCCACGCCGCACGTCGAGGTCCACCCCGTCGAGCGCGACGACGCCGGGGAACTCCTTGCGAATTCCCTCCATGCGAAGGATCGCGGTCTCCGCGGACAAATCCGCGATCAGAGGTCTCCGAGCATCTGCGCCTTGAAGGTCGCTACGGCACCCACTACGCCGGCCGAGAGGGGGAGCGCGCCCGGCACGATCCTGCACGCATCCACCGCCGGCTTGAATGCGCGCCGGCGCACCTCGGCACGGAGCGGCTCGAACAGCTGCTCGCCCGCCTGGGTCACACCGCCGGCGATGACGACGGTGTCGGGGTTGAAGATGTTGAGGAGGTTCGAGATCCCGACTCCGAGAAAGTGAGCGGTGTCGCGAACGACTTCGATAGCGACCGGGTCTCCACGCTTCGATGCCTCGAACACGGTCTGCGCCGTGATGCGACTCATGTCGCCATCGACTAGCCCGAGAAGAATTGAATCACCGTCCACGTCGAGCACTTCACGCGCTCGCTCGGCGATGGCCGGCCCCGACGCGTACGCCTCGAGACAGCCGTAATTGCCGCATTTGCAGCGTCGTCCGGTAGAGTCGATCGTTGTGTGGCCGATCTCTCCCGCGATGTCCGACGCACCGTGGTAGAGCTTCCCGTCGAGGATGAGCCCGCCGCCGATCCCGGTTCCGATCGTGAGACCCATGACGTGTCGTCCCCCGCGGGCCGCACCGCACCAGAATTCCCCCAGCGTCGCGCAGTTCGCGTCGTTGTCGAGGGTCGCCGGAAGATTGACGCGGCTCCCTATCTCGTCGCGCAGGGGGAAATCGCGCCAGCCAAGGTTTGGGGTGACGATCACCACGCCGTGCAGACGGTCCAACGGCCCGGGCGCTCCGATTCCGACGCCGAGGAAGTCCGATCTCTCGGCCCCGGTCTCGATGCGCGTCTGCGCGATGACGTCCTCGATCATCGTCACGATGCGTTCCACCACTGCCGTGGAGCCTTGCTCGGGGTGGGTGGGAGCCATGCGCATCGCGATCTCGCGCGTGCCGTCCGTCGGCATCGCGCCCGCCGCGATGTTCGTTCCCCCGAGATCCACGCCGACTATGAACTGTTCTCTGACCGTCACACTGTCTCCGCTGAGGAGAGGATGCCCATCAGTGCCTCGAAAACCTGCCGCGACGAAAGTTCGCGCATGCACCGCCAATGTCCAAGCGGGCAGTGAGCGGGTCCGTGCCTGTGGCAAGGCCGGCAAGCGAGATCGCTCAGTCCGACCGTGGCGCTTCGGGGAGCGAGCGGACCGAATCCGAAGTCGGGAATCGTCGGCCCGTACACCGTCACTGTCGGGGTGCCCATCGCCGAGGCGAGATGCTGCGGGGCCGAATCGTTGCCGACGAGCGCGGCGGATCGACCGATCAGCTCCGCAGCCGCGAGGAGTGACAACCGGCCTGCGGCGTTGAACCCTCGACCGGGGGGAAGCTGGGCGACCACCATGTCGCCGTGTGGGACGTCGCCATTGCCTCCTACAACAACGACCGGAAACTGATCGGCCACGAGCACCGCCAGCTCCGGATAGAATGGCCACCGCTTGGTCCCCCACGCGCTCCCCGGCCCGAGAGCGATGTACGGTCCTGATATTCGGGCGTCTTCGAGAAGTCTGTCCACGGCGCGGCGCTCATCTTCGCCCGGGTAGAGTTTCGGCCGGATCTGCTCAGGGATCGGCGGATCGGCGCAGTCGCTCATCGACAGTCCCCAGAGGCGCTCGGCGTGGTGACGATCCGCATCATAGCGGACGCGCTCCGTGTAAAATGCGCGGCCCGAGGCGGTGTCGAAGCCGATCCGGTGTTGCGCTCCAACCGCGAGGGTGAGCAACGCGCTCCTCATTGAGCCCTGCGCCAGGTAAGCGGTCTCGTAATAATTCCCGGGGCGCCTCGTCTTGCCGGCCGACGGCGGTGGGCTACCGTACAATCCGGTATGTCGCACGCGCCGGACGGTCCGCATGAAGCCGGACAGTCCGCGATCCCTGTCGCGCTTCTCGTAGACGAGGGTGTTTCGAATTGAGGGGTTGTTGGCGAGAATGTGGGCGCCGGGGAGCGTAGTCAGGACATCCACGTCACCGCGCCTGGCGAGCTCCGCTATGAGTGGAGTCGCAAGGACGACGTCCCCAAGGAAGCTCGTCTGTACAACGAGCGAAGCCACGAATTACTCCACCTGAAGGACGGCGAGAAACGCCTCCTGCGGAATCTCCACCGACCCGACCTGCTTCATCCGCTTCTTGCCCTCTTTCTGCTTCTCGAGGAGCTTTCGCTTTCGCGTGATGTCACCGCCGTAGCACTTCGCGAGCACGTCCTTGCGGAGTGGCTTCACGGTCGTGCGGGCGATGACCTTCTGGCCGATCGCCGCCTGGATCGCGACCTCGAACAACTGTCGCGGAATGAGCTCCCTCAGCTTGTCGGCGAGCTTGCGTCCCCACTCATAGGCCTTGTCGCGGTGGATGATCACCGAGAATGCATCCACCGGATCGCCGTTGATCAGCATCTCGAGCTTCACCAGGTCGCTGCGGCGATACTCGAGAATCTCGTAGTCGAGCGAGGCGTACCCGCGGCTGATTGTCTTCAACCGGTCGAAGAAATCGAGAATGATCTCTCCGAGGGGAAATTCCCAGTCGAATTCGACGCGGGCGGTGTCGAGGTACGTCATGTTCCTGTAGACGCCGCGACGATCGTTTCCGAGCGTCATGATCCCGCCGATGTATTCGGCGGGCGCCATGATGCGCGCCTTCACATACGGCTCCTCGATATGGCTGATGAGAGTCGCCGGCGGCATGAGCGAAGGGTTCTCGATAAGCTGCATCGTATCGTCGGTTCGATAGACCCGGTACTCGACGCTCGGCACAGTCGTGACGAGCTCGAGCTCGTACTCTCTCCCGAGCCTTTCCTGCACGATCTCCATGTGCAGCAGGCCGAGGAAGCCGCAGCGGAACCCGAACCCGAGCGCGGTTGACGTTTCGGGCTCGTACTGCAGCGAGGCGTCGTTGAGCTGGAGCTTCTCCAATGCGTCGCGGAGGGTTTCGTACTGAGTCGTGTCGGTTGGGTAGACGCCGGCGAAGACGAACGACTGAACCTCCTTGTATCCGGGCAGAGGCTCGGTTGCCTTGTTGCTCGCGTCGAAGATCGTGTCACCGGCGCGCGTCTCCTTCACCGATCGTACATTCGCGACGACGTAGCCAACTTCGCCCGGGCCAAGCTCGTCGGTCTTTACCTGGCGCAGCTGGTTGTAACCGACCTCCGCGACTTCATATACGGAGTCGCTCGCGCCGAAGGTGATTTTGGTACCGGGTCGCAGGACTCCGTCCACGACGCGGACGCTGGGGATCGCTCCACGGTAGCGGTCGTAGTACGAATCGTAGATCAGCGCCCGCAACGGTCCATCGGGATTGCCTGTCGGCGCCGGAACGCGCCTCACAACCTCCTCGAGAAGCTCGGCGATGCCGATGCCCTCTTTGGCGCTGACCATGAGAATCTCGTCCGGGTCCACCCCGAGGAGATCGGCCACCTCCTGCTTGCGCCGCTCGGGCTCGGCTCCCGGAAGGTCGATCTTGTTGAGCACCGGAATGACCTCAAGACCCGCGTCGAGCGCGAGGAAGAGATTCGAGAGCGTTTGCGCCTGAATCCCCTGCGACGCGTCGACGACGAGTATCGCGCCTTCGCATGCCGCCAGCGATCGGGAGACTTCGTACGTGAAGTCAACGTGGCCCGGCGTGTCGATCAGGTTGAGCTCGTAGGTACTGCCGTCGCGAGCGTCATAGCTCATCCGCACCGCGTTGAGCTTGATCGTGATTCCGCGCTCACGCTCGAGGTCGAGCGTGTCGAGCACCTGTGCCTTCATCTCGCGCTTCTGCAGCATCCCCGTCGCTTCGATCAACCTGTCAGCGAGCGTGGACTTGCCGTGATCGATATGCGCGACGATGCAGAAATTCCGGATGTGATCGAGCTTCAAGGACGTCTCGGCGTGGCAATCTCTCGCGTGGCGGGGGTAACCTTGAAATATAACGGAAGCGCTTGTGCTCCCCGGATTTCCTCCCCGGATTTCCGGAGCACTTCACAAAAAGTCAAAAAGAGAGAGACACAGCGGCGGGCCGCCAGAAGCGCAGCGGGCGAGCCGCTAGCAACAAACCGCAGCGTTGAGCTCGAAGCACGTCTTGTAGTTGCTAGCGGCCGGCGGCTAGCAAGCGATCAGCTCGCCGCTGTGATTTTCTCTGTTGGTTATTGATCTTTAACCGGTGGCGGCGCAGAGGGCTTGCTCACCGGAGCGGAATGTTGCGAAGGCGGTGGGGCGGAGCGCGTCTCCTGTCGCGGCTCCTGTTGCGTCTCGATCCTCGGCTGAGGCATGGGTCGCGGGGCGGGCTCGTATCGCTGTGGTGCGGCCTGTGGCGCCGGTTCGTATCGACGCTGAGGCGGAAACTCGCGGTGCGGCTCGGGACGGACTTCGATTCGCGGCTCCTGCGGGTAGGTGCGGAACTCGGACGGCGAAGGCGTCCGCGGCTCCACTCGGGGCGTGCCGGGGGAGCGTACTCCGTTGTCCGCGCGCGTGCCGTCGCGGCTCTGCTGGGCCCACCACGGCCGCCTGGCTTCGCTGCGGCTTTCCACCCGCTCCGACGGCGCGTTGGGTTTCTCCACGCCGCCGCCGATGACCGGGTCGGGTACGTAGGCCTTCGGTGGAGTCATCTTTTTCCCGGCTGCCGGCGTGGGAGTCGTCGGAACACGCTTCTGAGGAAATCGCCCGACGATGAACGGCACGCCGCCGAAGTCCACGTACGTCCGGCAATAATTCATCGCCTGGAGGCCAAACAGATCGAGGCAAGGGTAGTACTGATCGTCGTACCAGGTGCGGCCATAGGATCGCGACCCGTACCGGCCGTATCTGCCATCACGATACCGTCCGTCGCTGTAGACCTCGTACTGGATGTAGTCGGTCGAGTAGTCGGCACGAGGCGACAGCGTCCGGGACACGACGCGTGCGATCGTAGCGAACGGGTCAGCGTTGCGGCTGGCGGAAAGCTGCAAGGTGCTCCACTGCCCGCCGCTGTTGAACGCGCGATAGTTGAACGGCTCGTACGACGCCACCGCGAACACGAACCCCATGCCGTCCGGCTCATTCAGATAGAATCCGGACTGGTTTCCATACGGGACTTCGTCGTCGACGAGGCGATCGGTGGTGTAAACCCGTTCGCTCGTCGGAGTGCGCGGATAGAGCACGCGAACGTAGCCGGCCGTCGAGACTCGGAGAATCGTGACGTACGCTCCCGGCTCGCTCTCGAAATAGGCGCGGATCCGCTCCCCGGCTCTGAAAGAGTAACGGTCGATCCAGACGTTGACCGCTGGCGCACCCTGATACCGCCGGCCGTACTCCGATACGCGCGCGCCATCCACTCTCTGTGCCTGCGCACCGCCGGCCGCGATCAGCAGCGATGCCGTTCCGAGAAACACAAGCTTCGATCTCATCGATCCTCCGCTGACTGCGCCCCGCGCTCGGCTACCACGGCAGCTTCAACTACTATACCTTGCGCGCGGTGTCACTGCCAGCATTACTCGAGGCCATAAAGGCACTCCCCGAATTCTCGCGAGCGCTAGCGGCTCTACCGCCCTCCCGCCCCCGATTACACCTCTCAGGCCTTCCCGGTTCCAGCGATAGTGTTCTGATCGCGGCGCTCACCCGGCAAAGTCCGGGGCGCTTTTTCGTGGTCGTAGCCGAGAGCGTCGCCGCCGCGGAGCGATGGCTCGCCGATCTGGAGTCGCTGGACGAAGATCTTCCCGTCGCGTTCTATCCGCCGCGCGAAGGATTCGGCGAAGCGGAGCCCCATGCCGAAGTCGCGGGCGAGCGGGTGGAGACGCTCGAGCGGCTGGCTCGCGGCGACGTCCGAATTCTTCTCACCACGGCGCGCGCACTCCTCGAGCGGACGCAGCTCCCACGGGCACTGGCGCTCACCCGACTCGAGCTGCGCAAAGGCGACTCGCGCCGACCGGAGGATCTCGCGGCCCATCTCGAGTCGATCGGCTTTGAGCGCGTCCCGATGGTCGAGGACGTTGCGCAGTTCAGCATGCGCGGCGGAATCTTCGACATCTACAGCTTCGGGATGGCTGAGCCAGTGAGGCTGGAGTTCTGGGGCGACGACATAGTCGAGCTCAGGCACTTCGATCTCATCAGCCAGCGGTCGACGAGAGATGCCGACCTCGCGCTCGTGCTGCCGGTGGACGGGCAGCTCGCGGGAACCGCCGCCGACAGTGACCGCGTCTCGATTATCTCTCTTTTTTCGCCTGACACAATCGTCGTCATTCCCGAAGACAGCCACATCGGTCCGGAGCTGATCCGGACGTGGGATGAAGCACAGCATCACATCGAGCTTGCACGGCGTCGCGGCGAAGACGCTCCCGGACGTGAAGACTTGTACGCGATGCCCGCGGATATACTCGTCGGGCTTGCCGCGCTCGGCGTGGTCGGACTCGCCGCCGGAATCTCTCATGCAAAGCGCAATTTCCTCGACGCCCCTGGCAGCGGCGAAAGTCATCCGGTCTCCAGCACCAATCAGAGCACCGAGCCGGAGGTCGTGCATTTCCCGCTCTTGCCGCCCGAGCCGATCCTGCGCGACATGAAGCGGCTGCGCGAAGTCGTTGGCGACGCTCTCTTGACGATCATTCTCTGTGACAACGCCGGTCAGGCCGAGCGGCTCGAGGAGCTTCTCGGCGAAGGGCACCGCCCGTCCAACGCCGGACTCGCCATCGGCGTGCTGCACGGCGGGTTCGTCGTCCCGCCGTTCGACGACAGCCAGGGTCTTCGCGTCCTCACCGACCACGAGGTCTTCCGCCGCGAGCGCCGCATTCGCAGATCGCGACGGTATGTCACGGGCAGCGCGATCGAAAGTCTCACCGCGCTCACCCCCGGCGACTACGTCGTCCACCTCGAGCACGGCGTCGGGATTTATCGCGGCATTGAGAAGATCTTCTTCCGCGAAAGCACCGTAGAAGCGGCGGTGATCGAGTACGAAGGCGGTGACCGGCTGAACGTTCCGCTTTATCGCATCGACCAGATCGAGCGTTACCGATCTGCCGCCGACATCACCACCGACGCGCCACCGCCGCGACTTCACTCGCTCGGCGGAAAGCGATGGGCGCACCAGCGCGATCGCACACGAGCGGCAATCCAGGAGATGACTGCCGAGCTGCTGGATCTCTACGCGCGGCGCAAGGTCGCGACGCGCCCGCCGCACCTGACCGACACACCGTGGCAGCGACAGCTGGAGTCTTCATTTCTTTTTGAGGACACGCCGGATCAGCGCACCGCGACTGCCGACGTAAAGTCAGACATGGAGCGCGCCCGTCCGATGGACCGCCTGCTGGTGGGAGACGTCGGCTACGGCAAGACCGAAATCGCCGTCCGTGCGTCGTTCAAGGCGGTCCAGTCGGGACGCCAGGTGGCGGTGCTGGTCCCGACGACCATTCTCGCAGAGCAGCACGCGCGCACCTTCGGAGACCGCCTTGCGGATTTTCCGGTGACAGTGCGAACGATGAGCCGCTTCGAGACTCAAAAGCAGCAGCAGCAGGTGATCGAGGAGCTTGCCAGTGGACGCATCGACATCGTGATCGGAACGCACCGCCTCCTCAGTCCCGACGTCCGCTTCAAGAATCTTGGCGTCATCATCGTCGATGAGGAGCACCGCTTTGGCGTGAAGCACAAGGAGCGGCTCAAGCACCTCAAACTCGAGACCGATGTGCTGACGCTCACCGCCACTCCGATTCCTCGCACGCTGCATATCTCGCTTGCCGGCCTGCGCGACATGACCTTGATGGAGACCCCTCCGCGCGATCGCTCGCCGGTGCTGACCTTCGTCGAGCCATGGGATGACGGTCTCATCGAGGAGGGCATCACCCGGGAGCTCGACCGCGGTGGCCAGGTCTTCTTCGTCCACAACCGAGTCGAGACGATCGACACGATCGCCGAGCACGTCCGTCGGCTTGTGCCGCGGGCCCGGATCGCCGTTGGACACGGCCAGATGCGTGAGCGCGACCTCGAGGAGGTGATGCGCGCCTTCGTCGAGGGCGAGACCGACGTCCTCGTCTCCACCATGATCGTCGAATCCGGACTTGATGTCCCGAATGCCAACACGATGTTCGTGGATCGCGCCGACCATTTCGGTCTCGCGCAGCTCTACCAGCTCCGTGGCCGGGTCGGACGGTCGCACCGTCGCGCCACCTGCTACCTGCTGGTACCCGACGCCGACATCGACGAAGACGCGAACCGCCGGCTCAAGATTCTCGAGCACCACACCGAGCTCGGGGCGGGTTACCGAATCGCTCTGAAGGACCTCGAGCTGCGCGGCGCAGGAAATCTTCTCGGACCGGAGCAGTCGGGCTTCGTCACCGCGGTCGGCTTCGACATGTACCTGCGCATGCTCGAGGAAACTGTCAGCCGCGTGATGCGCGGCGATTCGGCGCCCAGACTCCAGCCATCG
>JBGPLS010000057.1:0-15525 GCA_041486565.1 Gemmatimonadaceae bacterium | reverse complement strand
CGGTCGCCGCAGCGAGTGGCCACGGCACGCAACGCATCGTCGCGCCGTGCGACCAACACCAGCGCAGCACCTCGGCGCGAGAGCAGTTCGGCAAGCGCAGCGCCGATCCCGCCGCTGGCCCCCGTAATGACTACGACTCTTTCTTGCATTTCAGTGTGAGCGATTCTCGCTTCTCCATTCGTCTCTCCTATGTCCCGGCAAACGCCGGCTCGGCGCGCGGGTCACCGCGAACGGCGCTGCACCGTCGCCCGCGGTTCCACCGGGAAGCCGTACTTCAGTGTCAGGTTGACGCGCACGGCGCCATTGGCGGCAACTGAGATCAGGTGATCCTGCGTCCGCAGTCGCCGATGCCAGGTGCGGAGGTGATAGGTACCGGGCGCCACGCCATCAAGCTTGAACCGGCCGTCGTCGTCCGTGACGGCGCGATACGGCGACGCCACCACGACAACATAGGCCACCATCTCGGGATGCACGTGACAGAAGATCACGTAGGCGCCTTCATTGTCGAAGGTGAAGCTGCGCCGCTCACCCTGAGGGTACGTGCCCAGGTCGAAGCCGCCGGCGTGCGTGCTTGGGTGAAAGACGCTGTGCATCACGGGATCGCTGTTCGGGAAGGATACGGTCGACCCCGGGCTCACGGTGATGACGCGCGGCACGAACTGCAGGTTGCGCTGATCGATCTGGGCGCTGAGCGGTGCGATCGCCGGCACCCGGGCCGACCCGGCGCGAATCAGATAGACGACGACTCCACCCATTCCCGGAGCTGGAGCGGTGACCGTTCCGGAGACCATGCCGTCCTGCGCGGCGAGGCGCGCATGCGGGGAAAAGAGTGAGCCCGCGAGGACGACGCTCGCCATCAGGCGCCTGTTCATCAGGACTCCTCCTTGGCGACCGCGCTGTCCAGCTCCGCCAGCCACCGATGAAGCGTTCGCCGGCTGACGCCGGCCGCCACCGCGGCCCGTGACACGTTGCCGCCATTGACCTCAAGAAGCCGTCCCACGTAGGCGGCGCGGAAGTCGCGCAGAGCCTTGTCCTGGGCCTCCGAGTAAGAGAGCGGCCAGCTCGCAGGCTCGCCCTCGCGCGGCTTGAGCCGCGGTTGGAGCGCGTCGTCGAGATCCTCAGGCGTGATCCGCCCATCGTTGTCCAGCACGACGAGACGCTGCGCCGTGTTTCGCAGCTCCCGAACGTTTCCGGGCCACGGGTGCTGCTCGAGGATGGTCCACACCTCTGCCGTAACCTCAGGCGGCCGGCGGCGCGCGGTGACGGCGAACTCCTCGAGAAAGGCGGTCATCAGGATGCGTACGTCGCCGTGCCGCGCGCGCAGCGGCGGCAGGTTGATATGGACGACGTTGAGCCGGTAGTACAGATCTTCCCGGAAACGGCCGGCGGCCACCATCGCCTCGAGATCGTGATTTGTCGCTGCCACCACGCGGATGTCGAGGTTGATGAGCCGGGAGTCGCCAAGCCGGCGTATCTGTCGCTGCTCGAGCGCGCGCAGCAGCTTCGACTGGAGACTGGTCCCGAGCTCCGCGATCTCGTCGAAAAAGACGGTACCGCCATTTGCTTTGGCGAGCAGTCCATCGGTGCGCTGAACGGCGCCCGTGAACGCGCCGCGCGCGTGGCCGAACAGCTCCGACTCCAGGAGCCCTTCCGGCATCGCCGCGCAGTCGACAGTGACGAACGGCTTGGCCTGGCGGAGCGAATGCGCGTGCATGAAGAGCGCCATGAGCTCCTTGCCGGTGCCGCTCTCGCCGGTGATGAGCACGTTCGCGTCTGTGGGCGCGACTTTCGCCGCCTGCTCGAGAAGCCGCTGCATGACCGCGCTCGAGCCGAGTATGCCGTCGCCGCCCTGGGCGAGCTCCACCTGCTGCCGAAGCGTGCGATTCTCCAACGTCAGCCCGCGATAGCGCGCGGCTCGCTCGACGGCGACGAGAAGCTGGTCGGCGGTGAACGGCTTGGTGATGTAGTCAAACGCTCCCTCGCGGACCGCGGCCACGGCCGAGGCGACCGTGGCGAACGCCGTCATCAGGATTACGGGGCGCGTGCGGTCGTCGGCCACACCGGCCGCCAGGATGGTCAGCCCGTCGGCGCCGGGCATGCGCAGGTCGGTGATGATGACGTCCGGATCGACCTCCGCCGCCACCTGGCGGAAGCGCAGCGGCTCGGCGAGGGTCGTGCATATGTAGCCTTCCCGACTCAGGAGACGCTCGCAGTTCTCGAGCATCGCTTGTTCGTCGTCGATTACGAGTACGCGAGCTCGTTCCACGTTGCACCGATGGGTTGGAGGGGGATGGTGACGATGAACCGGCAGCCGCCGTCGGGCGGCGTGTCGACGGCGATGACGCCACCGTGGCGATCTATAATGCTGCGGCACACGGTAAGGCCCAGGCCAGTTCCGCGCCCAGGTCCTTTCGTCGTGAAAAAGGGATCGAAGACGCGCTCGCGGAGCTCGGGAGCCAATCCGTGACCGGTATCCCGCACTTCGATCTCCACCGCTTCCCCGTCGGCGCTGCACCGGATGGAGAGCGTCACGGTTCCGTCCGGCGGCGTAGCATCTGCCGCGTTGAGCAGCAGATTGACGATGACCGTTTCGATGGCCTTTTCGTACCCGATGACGCCGGGCACGCCGGGCTCGACGTGGAGATTGAGATGCAAACGGCGCATGGCCATCGTTCGATGGAGGAGCGCCACGGTGCTTTCGGCAAGCGCGCCGAGCGCGATCGGCCCCGCTTCTCCCCGGTCATCACGCGCGAAGCGGAGCAGGCTCGTCGTCAGCTCTCGCAGCCGTGCCACGTGTTGCTGCAGCACGTCGAGGTCCGCAGCCAGCGAGGTGTCGCTCCACTTGTCCCGTACGTCGCGCTGCATGCACTCGATGCGGTTGCCGATGATGGCTAACGGGTTGTTGATTTCGTGCGCCAGCCCAGCCGCCATGACGCTGATGGCCGCCAGACGCTCGGAACGCCGCATCTGATCCTCGAGGCGGGACTGCAGCCGGTTGTCGCGGACGATGAGGGAAGAACCGAGCGCACCACCGTCCGCGCCGGCGATGAGCGTGGCCGTGAGACTGATCTGAATTGGCGTGCCGTCCCTGGCGAGCACTTCGGTGAGAAAGTTCACCACGGCGCGCTCCCGCTCCAGCTCGCGCCGCATCACCGCCTGCTCACGGCGGGCGCGCTCGCCGCTGGGACGGAGCACCGCGTTGATCTCCTGACCGATGGCCTCCGGCGCCGAGTAGCCGAGGAGCCGCTCGGCGCCGTCGTTCCAGATGGTGACGACGCCGGATGGGTCGAGCCCGATGATACCGTCGGCGGAATGCTTGAGAATGTCGGCCAACTCGGCATGGGTGTGCTCGAGCAGGCGCGTTCGCTCCGCGATGAGCGCTTCTCGCTGCGCGCGATGCCGCGCGACCTGCTCGGCCACCCGCGCGAAGTCATTCGCGAGATCCTCGAACTCGTCGTTCGTCTCGACGTTCGGCTGCCGCACCGGCTCGCCGCGGGCGAGCTGCCATGCCGCGTCGCGGATCCGGAGAATCGGTTTGGTGAACTCGTTCGCCGCGAGCATGGCGAAGCCGAGTACGAGCAGCACCACCAGGCCGGCGGCGAGGAGAACGAGCAATACGAATGAGCGCGCTGGTGCCACGACCGTGGTGATGGGCACGACGCGATAGAGCGAGAGTCTGGCCCGGGAGGACGTGCCCAGCGAGAGAGGACGGAAACTGACCAGCTCCCGGTCTGGCGTCATCAACGTGCCTACGCGCCCCGAGGTGATGGCCGACGCGACGTCGTCCGGGAAGTCGCTGCGCACGCTCAGCTGATCGTGCGCGGCCAGGAGGGTGGCCCAGTCCCGTTTGCGCAACGAGTGATAGAGAAAGTGTCCATCGCCGTCGACGAGTCCAGTGATACCGCCGAATCCCGCCGATGCATGATCGAGGTGCGAAAAGAGCACCGAGGCGTACGCCTCGCCGACCACTGCGCCGCGGAATTCGCCGTTCGGCGCGTACACGGGGAACAGGATGGCTACGGCCGGCATCGGCTTCCGAAGGTCGGGTTGAACGCCGGGTTCTTCGGGACCCGCCACCTCGATGGAGAACAGCAGCCGCGTGTGCGGCCGCAGTGAGCCGGCGCGCCAGGCGTAGTACTCGCCCCCGTCCATCTCCTTGGTGTCCAGCGGCGGACCCGACGCGCGAACGAGCAACCGGTAGCGGCCGTCGGCGTCGATGAGCTTCACCTGGTACAGCGCCGGCTCGGTGGTAAGGAGCGTCTTCACGACACGTTCGGCGTCCAGGCGCTCGCGCGGGACGATGGCGCTGTCGTGGAGCAACGGCCCGAGCACGACGTTGGCGATGAGGTCCATGTGACCTTCCGCCGAGCTGAGAGAGAGCGCGGTCTCGGTCTCGGCCATCTCGAGGTCGTGCTCGAGCGTATTGCGCGCCGTGGCCTCGATCTGAAACACCGTTTCGCGAGCGCCGATGAACGACACGACCGCCAGCGGTCCAAGCGCCACGAGCGCGAATGCGACCGCGAGCTTGACGCGGATACTCAACCGCGGGAACAGCTTGTTGACGTTGATCATCAACGGCCGTCGGTTGCATCGGGGGGCGGTGCACACCGCATTTCGGGCACCAGCTCGGAAGGGATTGCTCGTCAATACGTGGCGTCGTGGCAATTGGCAAGCGGGGGAAACGCTGACGTGATGTCGGGTGAAGTGCTCTTCCGCGAGGATGGCGCATCACGCGACGCGCAGCACCGGTCGTAACGCGGCAATCGTGATTAGCTGATCGCGACGCCGCGACGGTGCGCCACGCCCTGTCACAGTGCGCCACGAAATGTCCCAAAGGCGAGCGCCGCGAGTGGCGGCGTGCGATTGGCCGGGGACGCGCCGCTCAAGGCGCAACGCGTTGTTCGGCCAGCGCTTACGCCATTGCGCGCCCGCGTGCCCGGTAGACCTCGCACCGCGGCGCGGCAGGTGCCTGTGTAGCGCTCAGCGGGACCGCGCGTTCGCGTTCCGCCACCGCGGATCATCGTGGCGAAATGGGGAGAAGGGGCGGGTGCCGCCACGGAAGGACTCTGAAGGAGGCGATCGCAAACCGATGACGATGCAGCGACGTGATTTCTTACGGGCCGGCTTGGTAGCGGCGGGCGGCGTGGTGGCCGGTACCGGGGCGACGAATTCGCTCAAGTCGGGCGACGCTGTGGACGACGCAAAGGCGCCGGCGACGTTGACGCTCACCGCGGATGGAGAGCTGGTGGTGTCGTCGGCACTGAGCGACGCGGGCACCAGGCCAACTTCCGACGAGGTGCGTCGCGGCGTCCCCGGACGCCGCTGGGTGATGGTCATTGATCTCGCGGCGTGCGACGGCTGTGGCAAGTGCACAAAGGCGTGCGCCAAGAGCCATTTCGTGCCGTCGGACCGGGAGTTCATTCGGGTCTTCTCAATGGAAGACTCTTCGTCCGCGGCGCCATACTGGTTCCCGCGGCCGTGCTTTCACTGCGACAACCCCCCCTGCACGCGCGTGTGTCCGGTCGGAGCCACGTTCAAGCGCCAGGACGGAATCGTGTTGATCGACAACGAGCGCTGCATCGGTTGCCGGTTCTGTATGGCCGCCTGCCCGTATTCGGTGCGCGCGTTCAACTGGAGCCGCCCCGACAATCCGCCGGCGGCTGTGGCGCGCGGTTACTCGCCGGAATGGGGGTATCCGCGGCGCGTCGGAACGGCCGAGAAGTGCGACTTCTGCGCCGACATGGCGCGCGAGGGCAAGCTTCCACATTGCGCCGCCAACTGCCCGATGGCTGCGATCTGGTTCGGCGATGAGAACGAGGACGCAGTGACGAACGGGAAGGGTGACACGGTGAGACTCTCGGCGCTGCTCCGCGATCGCGCCGGATTCCGGTACATGGAGGAGCTCGGGACCAAGCCTCGCGTCCACTACCTGCCGGCGGACAACCGGCGCTACCCGGCGCCTGGTGAACCCGGCGCCAACACCGGTCACCAGACAAGAGGAGCCGTGCAGCAATGAGCGCAACGCCGCTTCCCGATTTTCAGATCGAGACCTTCGCCCCGTTCCGTGCTTCACCCCCGGCAAAGCACACGGCACCCGACGTCGAGCGGGATCTGCTGGCGACGCTCGATCCTTTGGGCAGTCGCGGCCGCCTCTGGATCGCGAGTCTGTTGGCCGTATGCGCCATCGCCTTCATCGCATGGATCTATCAGCTCCGCTTCGGGCTGACCGTCACCGCGATGCGCAACTACGTGTCGTGGGGCGTGTACATGACGAACTTCGTGTTCTTCATCGGCATCAGCCACGCGGGAACACTGATCTCGGCGATTCTGCGAGTCACTGACGCCGGTTGGCGACGGCCCATCACGCGCATGGCCGAGGCAATCACAGTGATCGCGCTTCTCATCGGCGCGAGCAGCGTGGTGATCGACATGGGACGCCCCGACCGTCTGCTGAATCTGATCATCCACGGCCGGCTACAGTCGCCGATCCTTTGGGATCTTGTGTCGGTCACCACGTACCTCACAGGGAGCTTCCTTTACCTGTACGTGGCGATGATTCCGGACATGCCGATGCTGGCGCAGCACGCTCGCGATCGTGGTCGGTCTCGGAGGCTCGTGCGCCTGTACGAATTGCTGTCGCTCGGATACCGGGAAACGCCGGCCCACCGGCGCCTTCTCGCGCGCGCCCTCGGCGCGATGGCCGTGATCATCATTCCGGTTGCGGTGTCGGTACATACCGTCGTGTCGTGGGTGTTCGGCATGACGCTGCGGCCAGGCTGGCACAGTACAATCTTCGGCCCTTACTTCGTGGTCGGGGCGATCTTCTCCGGTACGGCGGGGATCATCACGGCGATGGTGGTCTTCCGCCGCGCGTACCATCTGGAGCGCTATCTCCTGCCGGAGCATTTCCACAAGCTGGCGAAGATCCTGCTCGTCCTCTCGCTGCTCTACGCCTATTTCACGCTGAGCGAATACCTCACGGCGTGGTATGGCGGGCTCGAATCAGATTCGCGGCTGCTCGGCCTGCTCGTCGGCAACACCGCGTTTGGCCGATCGTTCTGGCTATGGGCAATATTTGGCCTGTTCGTTCCGATCGGACTGCTGCTCTTCCCCAGCCACCGCTCGGTGCGATCGATCATGATCGCCTCGGTGCTCATCAACGTCGGCATGTGGTGGAAGCGGTTCCTGATCGTGGTGCCGACGCTGGAGACGCCGTTCATCCCGGCGCAGGCGGCGGGGATCGCGCCGCGCTACTTCCCGAGTCTCGTGGAATGTCTGATCACGGCCGGAGCATTCGCCGGCTTTCTGCTGCTCTTTACCCTGTTCTCGCGCCTGTTCCCGATCCTCTCGATCTGGGAGACCGCCGAGGATGCCGAAGAGGTGAAGCCCACGGTGAGGACCGACCACGCGTTCACGGGAGCGGGGCGCGCACGCTCACGCGTGATTCCCGCAACGCTTGCGATCGCCTTGCTCGGCTGCGGCGTTGCCGCGGCGGTGGCGCCCTTCTCGGCAGCGCGCGCGCAGACTGCGCAGGCCAAGGCAGTCATCGAATTGACGCGCACAACCGAGGACAAGCAGGAGATGCTCGTGGCAAAGGTCACCGCCAACGGCCTGGCGGTGAAAGGCGCCACGGTCGCGTTCTCGGTGAAGCGCACTTTTGGCTTCATGGCACTGGGCGAGGATCAGACGCTGGACGACGGCACGGCGGCCGTGGCATTTCCCACAGCATTGCCGGGTGACTCCAAGGGCGAGCTGACGTTCCGTGTCGCGCTGCGATCCCCGCCGGAGCTGGACGGTTCGGCGGCCGACGTGAAGCTCGCCGGCGCGCCGGCGCGACCATGGCCGTCCGTCCCGCCGCGCGCGCTATGGTCATCGCGCGTCCCACTGGCGGTCCCGGTCACGATCGGCTTTCTCGTGCTCTGCGTCTGGAGCACGTACGCGTTTGTCGCCACACAACTGGCCGCGTTGCGCAACCTGAAAGAGGAGAATTGACGATGTCCCTGAATCAGAGAGTCGGTAAATCCGGTGCGCGTGCCCTCGTCATTTCCGGCGCACTCGCCCTGATGGCGTTCATGGCCCCCACGCCGGCGCTGGCACAGAGTTCGGCGAGTGCGACACTGTGGGTGGCGCCGGAGCGCGCGAGCCACCGGGCGAACCCGCTCCCGCCGACAGCCGACGCCGTGAAACGCGGCCACAATCTGTTCCACCGCGACTGCGAACAGTGTCACGGAAAGGCCGGCCACGGCGACGGACCGCTGGGAGTCTCGCTGCTGCCGCACCCCGCCAACCTCGCGTCGGAGCATGTGCAGTCCCAATCCGATGGCGCGCTCTTCTGGAAAATGACGGAAGGCCGCGGCGTGATGCCAAAGGCGACGCTGGACGAAAACGAGAAATGGGCGGTGATCGCCTACCTTCGCACGCTGGCGCCACAACAGTAGCAAGACGTTAGTCATCACTCACGGTGCGCCAGCAGGCGGCTCACCCTTCCTGGAGGATTTGCGTATGCAGATGCATTGTCTTGGCGACGTTCTCTGTCGCCGATGGATTCGCGCTCTGGTCGCGGCGGGCATTGCGATCATCCCCGCTGGGCGTTTGGCCGCGCTCGACAACGCTCCAGTCGGTCGCACGGCTCCCAGTTCGCTGTCTGCGTTGCTGGGGGGCCCCGCCGACCGGATCGTTGCCCCCGCGTCGCTGTACGCCGCCCTCGACGCCATGCACAAGGGCGTTGGAAAAACTACCAGCAGCTACGCGTTTCCCGCATTCGCGCGCCAGACTCGACTGGCTTGCTCCGCGTGCCACTTCCAGAAATTCCCTGCGCTGACCCCGTTCGGCCGGTCATTCAAGGCGGCCGGCTTTACCATGACCAGCCAGGAGACGATCAAGGGTGACCTGCTGTCTCTGTCACCGGATCTGAACGCCAGCGTTTTCCTGAAGATCCGCTACCAGA
Organism: Gemmatimonadaceae bacterium; assembly: GCA_041486565.1. Taxonomy (GTDB): domain Bacteria; phylum Gemmatimonadota; class Gemmatimonadetes; order Gemmatimonadales; family Gemmatimonadaceae; genus UBA4720. Next base: position 6,578 of record JBGPLS010000057.1, on the reverse strand, counting down.
AGACCAATGGCACCGAGATTTCCGGGGAGCGCACCACCAACACCGGCGAGCTCCAGTTCCCTGACGAGCTTGTGCTTCTGCTGGGTGGGCGAGTGAGCGAACATGCCGGCTTCATGCTCGAAGGCCAACTGGCCGACCCGTCGGAGCCCTTTGTTGGTGGCTTCAAGATGCCCTTCACCTTCGCGTTGGGCACCAGCACCGTTCGGGCCAATGTTATTCCCTTCACTACCGACGACCTGGGCGCTGCCTACGGCTTCGAGCTGCTGAACACCGGCGCCGTGCGCAACATTCGCGTCAATGAGAATCGCAACGCGACTTCAGCGCAGCAGTACATCTCGACCTCTACGGCTGCCGAGGGCTTCGCCTTCGTGCTCGTCGACCCAAAGTGGTTCGTCAACGTGACCATGTGGTCGCCCAACCACTTCGCTGGCGCCGAGGGGGTGGCAAATGGCGCGCCCACCGCGGCGTATCTGCGCGCGGCGTTCACTCCGACCGTGGGCAACTGGGACCTGGGCATCGGGGTTCAATCGTGGACCGGTTCCGCGGGGACCGCCAATGACGCTGGAACGGGAATAGACAAGTTCGAGACCCGCGCCCTCTCGTTTGACGCTCAGGCTCAGGGCGCGGTCCAGGGATTGCCGCTGGGGGTCTATGTCGCCTACGGCAAGTCCGACGCGAGCACCCCAGGCGCAGCCAAGCAGAACCTGTTCAACTCGAGGGCGAGAGACCGTACCGCTGCGACAGTCACGGCCGAGCTGGGCGTCATGAAGAAGCCCTACGTGACGGTGGTTGGCGCGTATCGCAACGCTGACAGCGGTGGCAGCGAGGCGAACAGCGACGACAACGCGTTCACCTTCGGCGTGAATTGGATGGTCGCGCAGAATGTCGGCCTCCACTGGATTTTCAACAAGTTCACGGGCAGTGCTTATGACGCAGGACAAGGGCCGATGAAGCCCGGCGGTAGCGGCAACATGTTGAACACGCTGATGCTTTCCGCAGGGTTCTGATCGACTTGGACCGATGACTGGGCTGGCCCTTCGACGCCCTGCGGACTAGCTGTTCCGTGGGGGTCGGAGGGTGAGCGCCCCCCGACTGATCAACGTAGAGCCTCCTCAATGCGTGGCAATTGTGGGGGCTCTTCTCATTAGTTTAGGCTCGCACTCCACGGGGTGTTAATTACGAAATGACCCATTTACCCGAGGCAGGCCGAGTGGAGCAGTTCCGCTCGAAGCCCGAAGACGCGTGAGCGACCACACGGGCCACGAAGGCCACGAAGTACACGAAGTACACGAAGTACACGAAGGCCACGAAGGCCACGAAGGCCACGAAGGCCACGAAGGCCACGAAGGCCACGAAGTACACGATAGGCACGCCGGCCACAGCGTCGCGATGTTTCGCGACAAGTTCTGGGGATCGCTCGCGCTGACAGCACCAACGGTGGCCTGGTCACCGATGGTTCAGCAATGGCTCGGCTTCACGGCACCGGTGTTCCCGGGATCGCGATACATCCCGGCGATCTTCGGCGCCATTCTCTTCTTCTATGGAGGAACGGTATTCCTGCGCGGGGCCGCGCAGGAGATAAGAGATCGGATGCCGGGGATGATGACGCTGATCTCGCTTGCCATCGGCGTCGCATTCCTGTTCAGCATCGCCGTGACATTCGGTGTCCCCGGCATGGATCTATGGTGGGAGCTGGCCACGCTCATCACGATCATGGTGCTGGGTCACTGGATCGAGATGCGGTCGGTCTCCCAGGCTCAGGGCGCGCTGAAGGAGCTGGCAAAGCTTGTTCCGGACACTGCGGTGCGCCTCGTGGGTGAAAATTCGGAGACCGTTCCCGTCTCGGAATTGCGCGATGGGGACGCGGTTCTCATTCGACCAGGAGCCGGCATCCCGGCCGATGGGGTGGTCATCGAAGGCGAAAGCGCGGTGAACGAGGCAATGATCACCGGTGAGTCGCGCCCGGTCGACAAGAAGCCCGCTGACAAGGTGATCGCCGGGACGGTCAATGGCTCCGGCTCCCTCCGGGTGCGAGTGACGGGCACCGGTGAGAAAACGGCGCTTGCCGGGATCATGCGACTTGTTGCTCAGGCCCAGAGCTCCCGGTCGAAGGCTCAGGCTCTGGCGGATAGAGCGGCATTCCTTCTTACAGTAGTCGCGGTCGTATCGGCAGCCATTACACTCGTCGCGTGGCTATTCGCCGGTGCATCTGCCGCATTTGCCGTTGAGCGAGTGGTGACCGTACTCGTCATCGCCTGCCCTCACGCCCTCGGTCTTGCAATTCCGCTCGTCATCGCAATCTCCACTACTCTCGGTGCGCGATCCGGTCTCCTCGTTCGCGATCGCCGCGGGTTGGAGGAAGCAAGGAATCTCAACGCCGTGTTCTTCGACAAGACCGGAACACTCACTCGCGGAGAGTTTCGGGTCGTTGCGGTTACGCCCGCAGTGGGCATTTCGGCGGACGAAGCCTTGAGGCTGGCCGCTTCTGTCGAGCGCGATTCAGAGCACGCAATCGCTCAGGGAATCGTGAAGAGCGCCGAGGAGCGCGGACTCCCGCTGGCACGGGCGGAAAAATTCCAGGCGATAGCGGGACAAGGTGTTGAAGCCCTGGTCGAGGGACGCCAGCTCATGATAGGCGGCCCGGCTTTGCTTCGGAGGTTAGGCGCAGAGGTGAGTCCGGAGCTGCGGCAGGCCATGAACGACGCGGTCGCCCGGGCACAGGCCGTCATCACCCTGGTCGAAGGTCGCAAGGCTCTCGCGGCCTTTGCGGTAGCCGATGCAATTCGTGAGGAATCGCGGGAAGCCGTGCGTCGGCTGCATGAGCAGAAGATCGAAGTGATAATGATGACCGGTGACGCGAAGGCCGTCGCCGACGCGGTAGCAAAGGAGCTCGGGATCGACACGGTGTTCGCCGAAGTGCTGCCGGATCAGAAGGCATCCAGGATCGAGGAAGTGAAGCGGGCCGGAAAGCGCGTCGGAATGGTGGGAGACGGGGTGAATGACGCCCCGGCGCTTCTGACCGCCGATGTTGGCATCGCGATTGGCGCCGGCACCGATGTGGCGGTCGAGGCGGGTGACGTGGTTCTGATCCGAAGCGATCCGCGGGATGTGCCGCGTATCATCGCCCTGAGCAAGGCGACGTATCGAAAGATGATCCAGAATCTGTGGTGGGCTGCGGGCTATAACATCGTCGCAATACCACTTGCTGCGGGTGTGCTGGCACCGTGGGGCATCGTTCTAAATCCGGCAATGGGAGCGATATTAATGTCGCTGAGTACCGTCGTGGTCGCGTTGAATGCTCAATTGTTACGCAGGGCCGTCATATAGATTCCCTCGTCGGGTGGTCGCGGAGTTTTGACGCCAACAGCTCGTCAAGCTCTGTCGTAGCTCGACGATGCCGTCAATTCCCCTGAACCGTTTTCGCTGACTTCTCCCGATTCTTGCGGTTGGGCCTGTCAGAGCCCGCTGAACCCCACCTCGTCAGGAGGAGAATGCGGATGCGCACCAGTGAATACCTCATCGCCCTGCTCGCCGTCGCCGGCGGCACATCACCGCTCGTGCTGCGCGCTCCTCCACCGGAGAGTCGGATCGTCTACGTGGTGGACACAGTACTTGTGCGCGCTTCGCCGACCCCTTTGCGAGAGGCACCAGCGGACGTCGATTACGACGCAATCGTCAGCCGCGTAATCGAGCGAATGGCCCGCCACTCGAAGGGAACCGCGGTCGTCGATGGCGATCTCATCGTCAAAGGACGGCTCGGCGTCGGCGGACCTCCCGAGCCGGGGACGGAAGATCCAGTGACCGTCCACGCGGCCGGGTCGGCCAATATTCTTTTCCTCGCCAACGAAGCACTCCGCGATCCACAGCGGATGAACAGCCAGCACCGGCACGTCGGTACGGTTGGCGTGGCGCAGGATGGGGGACTTCGCCTCGGGCAGAATACGATCTGTTATCCTGGGTCACGAGGCTGCGCGATCGAGGACAGGCTACGCCGCCAGGCGCACGCCGGCTTCGACTCGATGGGAGACATGTCCTTCTTTCTGGCGAACGTCGACTCGCTGACGGGCATCGCAGCCACTCCGGGCGCCCAAAGCCTCGTCCTCAAGCTTCTCGACTGGGACGGCAATATTCATATTGTATCCCCTCGACCGGGCCAGCGCCTCTATTTCAACGGCAGTACCACGCTGAACTCTGCCAACCTCCAGTGGGAGGTGCCGTTGCATTGATCGCGGAGCCGGTTGGCGGTGAAGTCAGGATGAGGCGAGAGCGACCGAGCGCATGGCCCTTCAATCCCACCTCAGCACGATCTTTCCAAAGTTCGAATCCGACTCCATGAGCCGATGCGCCTCGCGAATCTCCGAGAACGAGAAAACGCGATCGATAACAGGACGAAGGTGGCCTGGCTCGAACATCGGGAGCACACGCTCGGAAAATTCTCGAGCGAGCGAGATCTTCTCCTCGAGCGGTCGCGAGCGCAAAACCGTCCCCACTATGCGGAGTCGCTTGTTGAGAATCGTGCCCAGGTCCAGCTCGGCGCGGCGACCTGCGGTGAGACCAACGAGTATGAGACGGCCTCTCGGGGCGAGCGCACGAAGGCTGTCGGGCAGATAGCTGCCGCCCAACAGATCGAGAATCGCATTGACGCCCTTCCCCTCGGTAGCCGCGTCGAGTCGCGCAGCCCAGCTGTCTTGCGAGCTGTCGATGCCGGTATCGAGTCCGAGATCAGCCGCCCGCGCGAGCTTCGAGGCGGAGCGCGAAGTCCCGAGCACCGTGGCGCCGGCCGCGCGGGCGAGCTGCACGGCCGCGGTTCCGACTCCGCTGCCGACGGCGTGAATCAGCAGGCGCTCGCCCGAGCGCAAGTCGAGCTGCCGGAAAAGTGCATCGTAGGCGGTGAGGAAAGCCTCGGGGATGGCTGCCGCTTCCTCCCACGACAATCCAGCGGGCATTTCCATTGCTTCGCGCTCGTGGACGCAGACATGCTCGGCGTGCCCACCGCCGCCGACGAGTCCCATTACGCGGCTGCCAACGCCCCAGAGATTTACCGCATCACCGACGGCATCCACTTCTCCCGCGTACTCGAGGCCCGGGACGTCAGACGGCGCGCCCACAGGCGCCGGATATCCTCCCATCCGTTGCAGGATGTCGGCTCGATTGAGAGCCGAGGCGCGGATGCGAACGCGGATCTGTCCCAAGCCGGGCTCGGGAAGCGGACGATCAAGCTCTTCGAGAACCTCCGGGCCGCCCGGATTCCTTATTACGATAGCTCTCATTTCAGTCACAATAACAAAACGCGAGCCACCGCGCGCACCGACACTTACCTTAGCACTTCACCGGCGGCATCTTGAACCGCCTATCCCCGGAATATGAGCGCAGAACACGAGCGGGTCCCGGATATCGGTTCGGCCTACGACATCGAAGTCGAGGTTGGCCGCGGTGGAATGGCGACCGTCTACCGCGCCCACGACCGGCGTCACAATCGTCCGGTTGCCGTCAAGGTGCTCAATCCGGACATCGCCGCGTCGATGGGGACAGCCCGATTCCTCGCCGAAATCACGACCGCCGCGGGGTTGAGCCATCCGAACATTGTGCCGGTTCACGACTCGGGCGAGCATGCCGGCATCGTCTACTACGTGATGCCTCACATCGAGGGCGAGACGCTGCGCGAACGTTTGATGCGCGACCGCAATGTGCCTCTCGCCGAATCGGTGCGGATCGTCTCCCGGATTGCCGCCGCGCTCGACTTCGCTCACCGGCGCGGTGTGGTGCACCGGGACATCAAGCCGGAAAACGTCATGTTGTGCGAAGGAGAGCCGCTCATCCTCGATTTCGGAATCGCGAAGGCCATCACGGCTGCCGCCGGCAACTCGTTGACGCAAACAGGGATCTCGCTCGGCACACCGGCGTATCTGAGCCCCGAACAAGCCAGTGGCGACACCCAACTCGACGGAAGGAGCGATCAATACAGTCTCGCGTGTACGTTCTACGAGATGGTCGCTGGCGCGCCTCCGTTCACTGCCACCACGCCGCAGCGTCTGATCGCGATGAGATTCACCCAGCAGCCGCCGGACCTTGCCTCGGTTGCATCGGACGTTTCAGACGCTCTTTCCGCCGCTGTGGCACGGGCAATGTCTCTTGACTCCGCGGACCGATTCGCGACGGCGGGTGATTTTGCCAAGGCGCTCACAGAGGCGGCGGGACCGCCGGCCAACGGGGCGGCCGGCGATGACCGGCGACAGTCCATAGCTGTTCTGCCATTCGCGAACATGAGCACGGATCCCGAGAACGAGTTCCTTGCCGACGGGATCGCGGAGGAGATCATCAACGCTCTAACCAAGGTCAGCGCGCTCGATGTGATATCGCGAGGCTCGGCGTTCGCCTTCAAGAAGAGAACAGAGGACGTCGGAGAGATCGGGCGAAAGCTCGGTGTGCGGACGGTCCTGGATGGCAGCGTTCGGAAAGCTGGCAACAGGCTGCGGGTTACAGCTCAGCTGATCGATGTCTCGACCCGGTATCACCTTTGGTCGGAGCGATACGACCGGGAATTGGCCGACGTGTTCGCGATCCAGGACGAGATGGCG
>JBGPLS010000056.1:0-15540 GCA_041486565.1 Gemmatimonadaceae bacterium | reverse complement strand
GCGTTCGACTGGACGGTCCCCGACGAATGGAACGCGAGAGGCGCGTACATCGAGGACGAAAGCGGCCGGCGGATCGTCGACTTCGCTCGCAACAATCTCCATCTGGTCGGCTATTCCGAGCCGATCGACCGATGGCTGACTCTCGAGGAGCTCCAGCCATATCTCCACTCGCTTCCCGACCAGCCGAACGCAATTCCCTATGTGACATCGTATTACGCGCGGCGATGGGGCTTCTGCCTCACGCAAAGCCAGCGCGATCAGCTCGCGGGGGGTCGCTACCACGCAGTGGTTGACAGCACACTTGGCCCGGGCTCGCTCACATACGGGGAGCTCGTTCTCAAGGGAAGGGAATCGAAGGAGATCCTCCTCTCCACCTACATCTGCCATCCATCGATGGCGAACAATGAGCTTTCCGGTCCGGTCGTCACCACCGCTCTTGCCCGTTGGCTGACATCCGAAACCGGCCGCCGGTACACCTATCGAATCATCTTCATCCCGGAAACCATCGGCTCGATCGTCTACCTCAGCACCCACCTCGAGGAGATGAAGCGTAACACGATCGCCGGCTTCGTCGTCACTTGTGTTGGCGACGATCGTGGCTATTCGTTTCTCAGATCGCGCCACGGCGATACTCTCGCGGACCGGACGGCCAAGCTGGTCATGAGCCGTCACGCGCCGGATCATATTGAGTACTCCTATCTCGATCGCGGGAGCGACGAGAGGCAGTACTGCAGTCCGGGTGTCGATCTGCCCGTAGTGTCGATCATGCGCACGCGCTACAACGCCTATCCCGAGTATCACACCTCGCTGGATGACATGACCTTCGTGACCCCCACCGGGCTCGCTGGCGGCTTCAGTGCGATCCGCAAATGCATCGAGCTCCTCGAGAACAATCGCGTCTACAGGGTGACCACCCCATGCGAGCCGCAGCTCGGCAAGCGCGGGCTATATCCGAGCCTGAGCACCCGCGGAACAGGTTATACGGTGCGCAACCTCACGAACATCCTTGCTTACGCTGACGGCACCAGAGACCTGGTGGACATCGCCACCCACATCGGCGTGAGCGGAGAGGAGGCCGTGGAGATTGCGCGACGGCTCGAGTCCGCCGGACTGCTAGAAGCAATCGGTGGCTGAAGCCGGCGGCCACGACGGCACGGTCGCGGCCGACCGGATCAGCGGCAGGGTGCTTTGGCCCTCCCTCGGCGCATTCATCGTCCTCACGTCAGCCATGGCCATGCGGCACGCGATGTGGCGTGACGAGGTCCGTGCGTTCTCGACGGCGATTCACCCGTCCTCCTGGTTCGACCTGATCGGCAGCATCCATCAGGAAGGCCACCCGATCGTGTGGTACGCCATTCTGCGGACAGGATATGCGCTGACGCGTTCTCCGCTCGTCATGCCGGTTGCTTCGCTCATGATCGCCTGGGGCGCCGCGTACCTGATCCTCCGATACGCGCCCTTTCCGGTCTGGGTCCGGCTGCTGGCGGTCTTTGGTGCATTTCTCGGCCACGAGTACAGCGTGGTGTGCCGGAACTACGGCATCGGTGTTCTGCTGATGCTGCTTGCCTGCGTCTTTTTTCCGACGAGACGCGAGCGACCGATTCGCCTTGGAATTGTTCTCGCCCTGCTGGCGAACACCAGCGTCCACGCAAGCGTCGCGACTCTGCTGCTCGGCTTCGTCTGGCTGATGGACGTTTTCGATCCCGCTTCCCGACGCGCGATAAGGCGTCGGGCGGCAATTACGGCGGTCGGAATTGGGGTGGCGGGGGTCGCATTCGCGCTGTGGAGCGCCAGTGTACCTCCCGATATGGGTTACGCTTTTTCCTTCAGCAGGGTGCAGCCGGGACAGCTCTGGGGAACGCTGTGGATGGACCCCGGTGCAGGCCTGATGGGACATCAGTTGTCCAATATCGCCGCGGCGGGAGATCTTCCGTGGGCTCGCGCCGGCGTCGACCCTGAGCTCGCGTCGCGCGTGGTCGCTGACGTCGCGCTGCTCGGCACCGCCTGGGCGCTGCGGCGGAATCGCGCGTGCCTTATCGCTGCGCTACTGGCGACCGTCGGCTTCGAGCTGATGTTTCGAGTGATATATCCGGGCGCGCTCAGACACGAAGGAATCATTGCTTTCCTGTTGGTCTCGCTCGTCTGGATTGCAAGCGCCGAATCCGGAAGCCGCAATTCACCGGCGCCCGGCCGGCCGTTCGTGCTTGGGCTGCTGCCGCTGCTCATCGTTCAGACTGTCGCCCTGCCAGTGATCGCGCGGCGGGAGATGCTGCATCCAGCGTCATCGAGCAAGGCGTTCGCAGCGTTGATACGCACTACTCCTCGTTTCCATAACGCGATCCTGGCTGGGGAGCCGGACTACATGGTGGAGGCCATGCCCTACTACGTTAGGAACCAAATATTCATGCCCAGGCAGCGAGGATTCGACTACCGTGTGTATTTCGATCGCGGCGCTCGGCGCCCGCTCGAGCTGCGCCTGGGAGGTCTCATTGACATCGTCGACAGACTCAGTTGCTCCACTGGCCGGCCCGTGCTTCTAGCCATCGGACATCTCAAGCTGCTGTCTGACACCGCCGGAGAAGCCCATCTTGCATATCGCGCTGACTTCCGCTGGGATTCCGTTGAGCGCGACAGGTTGTTCGCGAGGGGGAAGCTCATTGCCTCGTTCACCCGGGCGACGACCGACGAGAACTATCACATATTCGAGATCCCGCCCATGGCCAGGCCAGGCTGTCACCCACCGCAACAGTGATCAACGGCAAACGCATCATGGTGGTGCTCCCGGCGTACAACGCCGGACGCACGCTGGAGCGAACGATCGCGGAGTTGCCTCCCGGCATCGCCGACGACCTGCTCCTCGTCGATGATGCGTCGGGCGACGATACTGTGGAGGTCGCCAGGCGACTTGGAGTCCCGTGCGTAGTTCATCCGATCAATCGCGGATACGGCGGCAATCAGAAGACCTGTTACACCGAAGCTCTCCGGCGCGGCGCCGACATCGTCATCATGCTTCACCCCGACTACCAGTATTCTCCCAAGCTCGTCGGTGCGATGGCGTGGCTCGCCGCGTCGGATGAGTTCGACGTCATCCTCGGGTCCCGGATCCTGGGCCGCGGAGCGATTGCCGGCGGTATGCCGCGGTACAAGTACATCTTCAACCGGCTTCTCACCGCCGCCGAGAACCTGATGCTCGGCATCAAGCTCTCCGAGTATCACACCGGCTTTCGCACTTTCACCCGCAAGGTGATCGAGACGCTCCCGCTCAACGAGTGCTCCGACGACTTCGTGTTCGACAACCAGATGCTCGCGCAGGCTGCGCTGTTCGGCTTCCGGATCGGTGAGATATCCTGTCCCACCAGGTACTTCGCGGAAGCTTCGTCGATCAATTTCGGGCGCTCAGTGGTTTACGGCCTCGGCGTCCTCGCTACGTCCCTGCGCTTCCGCCTTCATCGTGCCGGGCTTCGTCGCGATCGTCTCTTCGATCCCGCTGGTCGCAAGCTGATGGACACGTCCCCCTGAGCTGGCGCGGATACTGGACCGGGACGGAACCGCCTGAGCGGATCAGCAATCGGGCGCTGTGGCTGTCATTGGGCGCGTTTGTAGCGCTCACGGCAATTTTGGCAACGCAGCACGAGATGTGGCGGGACGAGGTTCGCGCATTCTCGGTGGCGACGCGCACCACATCATGGTCCGATCTCGTCAATCATATCCACCAGGAGGGTCATCCGATCATCTGGTACGCGATCCTGCGGATTGGATACGCACTGACTGATTCGACGCTCGTGCTCCCGGCGGCGGCCCTCCTCATCGCGGCGGGCGCGGCATTTCTGGTCCTGCGCTTCGCCCCGTTTCCCGTCTGGATGAGGCAGCTGATCGTCTTCGGCGCGTTCCTCGGTTACGAATTCAGCGTCAGCGCACGGAACTACGGCATCGGCGTTCTGTTCATGATTGCGGCGTGTGTCCTTTTCCCGGGAAGACGCGAGCGGCCCATCCGACTCGGCATCGCTCTCGCTCTTCTCGCGAACACTAGCGTTCACGCCATAATGGCGAGCGCCGTCCTCATTTTCGTGTGGGCGACGGACGCCTTCTCTTCCAGTGGCCGGCGCGCACTCTTACGACCGGCATCCATCGCGGCGGTGCTGATCGCGCTCGGGGGTGTGGGGCTCGCGTTGTGGAGCGCGAATCCACCGCCGGACCTGGAATACGCGTTCTCCATTCGCGAGCTGCAGCCTGATCGGGTCCTGAGGGTAATCCTGATCGACCCCGGTCAGATGCTGCGCGGCTACCACCTCGCGAACATCGCGGCGGCGGGGGAAATTCCGTGGGGCAGCATCGGCCTCGACTCGACGTGGATGTCGCGGGCGATCGTCAATGTAATCGTGGTCGGTATCCTCTTCGCCCTCTGGCGGAACGGAGTTTCGCTGCTGGCGGTGATATTAGCCATCTGCGGCTTCGAGGTACTCTTCCGGTTGGTGTACACCGGAGCGCTCAGACACGAGGGAATTGTCGCCTTCCTCCTGATATCCATCTGCTGGATTGCGATCTCGGAATCGCCACCGAAGCGCCGTCGCTGGATTGCCCTGGCGCTGCTTCCGATGATCGTGATGCAGGCAGCCGCCCTGCCATTCATGGCCTGGCAGGCGCTTCGCTATCCCGCGTCCTCCAGCAAGGCTTACGCGAAACTGATAAACGGTAACCCGCGCTACCGCGACGCAATTCTGACGAGTGACCCAGATTACATGATGGAGCCGATGTTCTACTACGTCCCGAACAGAGTCTTCATGCCGAGACATCGGGCTTTCGACTATCGCGTGTATTTCGACCGCGGCAAGCTCCGTAAGTTCGACTTTCGCCTCGGAGACCTGATCGACGTCGCCGACAGTCTTGCCTGCGCGAGCGGCCAGACAGTGCTTGTCGCCGTCGGATACCCCACATTCCCATCCGATAGTGTTGGGCGCGGACTCGCGGGTTACCGGGCGCACTTCGAGTGGGATCCCGCGGAGCGCACCAGGCTATTCGCCCGAGGGAAGCTGATCGGCGCCTTCACGCAGGCGACGAGTGACGAGAACTACTCCGTGTTCGAGTTCCTGCCGCAGGCCACGCCGGGCTGCATCGCCAGACGAACCCGCGATGGCTGAAGGCGAGCGAGCTTCACGGTCCCGGATGGATGCCCTGCGACAGAGGGCCGAGCCGCTCTGGATCGCGGCGCTTGGAATTCATTTCGTGGTGCTCGGCCGGATTCTGGTTCCGGCAATGATCCATCTCGTCGGCCGCGGCGGGCAGGTGGAGACTGTCGAATGGGCGATCTACATGGCGTTGCTCGTCGGCTACGTTCCGCTGGTCTTGATCCTGGCCAGAATCCCGGCGCGCTGGGTGTCTTTCTCGGTGACCTCCCTGATCCGCCAGGCTATCGTCGCCGGGGCGCTGATCGAGCTGGTGCTCTACGTATTCACCGCGAACTGGCTCTTCCTGCTGACGGCGCTCATCGCCAGCACCATGACGTTCGCGCCACTCGGTTACGCCAAGCCCCGCCGGGAGAGAGCGAGGACCGGCGCCGGCTGGACTCTTGTCCGTATCGCTCCGCTGATCATCGTCGGGTCTTTCGGCTGGATGTGCGCCGCCGGAATTGTCTCGTGGGGTGACTCGCTGGGATGGCTGGCCGCCTCGCTGCGCACGCTGGTCGCACTCGTTGCCGTGACTGCATTGACGATCGTCGCTCTTCCGCCGAGCCTCGAGGAAACGACTAGCTCGCGACGTTGGCTCCGCTGGTGGGACTATCTGGCGCTCGCAGTTCTCGTTGCGTTCAGCTTTCGCACGTTTCCCATGGTCGAGCTCTATCACTGGGGCTTTTACGTCGGGCCGATCGAACAGCTTCGCCAGGGCGGCCGGCTGCTGTGGGACACTCCATCGCAGTACGGCTTTCTCAGCATACTGATTCCGACCGTTCTCCCCGGAAACGCGTGGGTGTCATTCTGGTTCTATCAGTCGGTGATCTTCGCCATTGTCGCGGTGCTCATGTACGTCGGGATTCGCCGGCTCGGCGCACGATGGACAAATGGTCTGTTCGCCTTCGCCGTCACTTTCACGGCGCTCTTTTTCAGGCCCCGCGACCAATCGCTTATCCTGCCGGCGCAGATGACGCCGTCAGGCGGACCGGTGCGCTTCCTGTGGTGCTTCGTCCTGCTGACATTCATCGCCGATCAGTACTTCGGCCCCGCTGAGAAACGCACCGCTCGTCGATTTGCCGTCGGCGGGACTATCATCTGGCTGGCAGCGGTCATCTGGTCGGCGGAGGGTGCCATCTACTGTTCCGCCATCTGGTTCTCGGCGTACGCTGTCTTCCTCGCCCAGCAGGCCCTCGACTGGCGGGATGCCGGAATGAGGGCCAGGGACATTGTGCGGCGACTGGCAGCGATGGCCTTGATGCCGCTCGCCGGGCTCGCGGCAATTGTCGTCCTCATGATGTCGATCTACCGGCTGTTCATCGGGGTATCGCTGGATTGGCATGGGTATCTCGAGTACGCGGTCCTCTACAGCCGCGGAGGATTCGGCGCACTCCCGGTGGACCCGACCGGCTCCGTGTGGTATCTGCTCCTGCTTTTTCTCGCCATCTCCACGATCGCCGGCATGTACCTGTCCCTGGATCACCGCGATCCGCGCCTTGTAGTCCTCGCCGGCGTGTGGGGCGGGGCCTGGTCCGTTGGCAGCTACTTCGTCGGCCGCAGCCATCCGGTGAACGCGCTCAGCCTCATCCCGCTCCTCCTGTTGTCGACTGCAATCGGGCTGCGCATGCTGAGCACGGACCGGTCACGACGCTGGCACCGCCTTGTAATCACCGCGCTCGTCCCCGCGTTTGCGATGCCGATGGCGCTGACTCTCGGTCACACCGGATTCCCCGCCGAGGTGACTTTGCGGCAGCTCCCATTGTCGCGCTTCACGGAGCAAGTCCCAACGATGGAGCCCGCGCTCCACGATCTTCTCGTCCAATCCGGTGCCCGGCCTTCCGATTCATTCGTCAGGGTCGGGGATGGGCGGCTGATGCTGCCCGCCTGGCCGACCGCATCGCCGACACGCCGCATCGTGAGCAATCGGTCGTGGCTTCCCAAGCCGTACGAAATAATCGGGAGCCTTCCCGCGGAGCGCCGCCAGACGTACATCGACCGCGACGCGAAAAGTATTCCGGTGGGTGGCTGGCTGATCCACAGCAAACGCGACACGATCAGCGGCTACTCGGCGCTGCTGGCGCAGATCGAGCGAACTCGGCACGAGGAGCGTCGCTTCGAGAACGCCGACTGGATCCTGTCGTGGATGGCTATCGGCCCCCGCGCGTCCGCCACTGCCCCGACTGCACCTCGTACGTCATCACCGCCGCATCCCCGAACGAATCCGGATTCGGCGCGCCGGTGAACGAGTAGGCACCGAGAACGACTGTCCCCGCGCCGAGGTTCTTCACCCCACGCGAGCGAGCATCTGACCGCGCGTCGGTGACCCGAACGTCGGTCACCGAGCAGCGGTGGCACCCCGCGTCGATTCTTATCGCATAGCTGTCGTCGACACTGGAGCGAGCGGATGCATTGTCGCGGGATGTCACGTTCGACACGCTGACGTCGTCACACCCCACCAACCTGACGATGTTGCCCGATGAGTACGACGCCGCGACGCCGACGATCTGCGACGAGTCGCAGGACTCCATCCGGACGCATCCGGTGTCATTTGCGCCACCCAGGTAGTTGATCCCCATTATCTGAGTCTGCCGGGCCGACTTCACGCCGATACCTCCCGCACGCTTCGGTCCGGTCTGCTGAATGAAGCAGCCGATGATCGACGTATACCCGACGTTCCGGTTGGCCGGCGAGGTGCCTTCGATCATGATGTTCTGCCCGACATTCTCGCCGAGGTAGCCGCCGATGACGGAGTTGATCAGGTTGCTCGCGTGCTGGCCGGTGATGTGAATGCCGTACGATCCGTTCGAGTTGACGAGATTGTCAGTGATCCGATTGCCTCCGCCGGCGACTATCAGTCCGACGCCGCCGTTGGAGCCGATCTCGGTGCCCGAGATCCAGCCATCGCTGCTCGCGCGAACACCGATGCCAGGATTGAACCGGACATACGATTGCCGCAGCTCGCAGAGTCCCTGGTTGAAGTAGACACCACATTTGGTGAAGCGGTCTACAAGGACGTTGAGGAGTCGCGCCTTGTTGCCGGCCTCACCGTACCAGCCGTAGGTCCCGATGTTGTTTCCGTCGAGGTGGACGAGTGACAGCTCGAGTCCATTCGCTCCGCCGCCGGGCACGAACATCGGCGACGCGCTGGCACTGATGAGGCGCGTGTTGGCGCCTGCATCGTAGCTCCATCCCTGGCCGACGAGGCGGATCGTGCCGCCGCGCACGCGGGGGATGTGTATGGAGTCTACCAGATACGTCCCGGCGGGAAGGTCGATCACGCCTCCCCCCGCCGCCGCCACCGCCTTGACCGCGGCCGTTATCGCGGCAGTGTCGTTGGCCCGGCCGTCGCCCTTCGCGGAATATGGCGCGACTCTGACGTTAACGGTGAGGCCGCAGCAGTTGGCGGGGGCGGCCGGGGCGGCCGGGGCGGGATGAGACGCGAAGAGGCTCGCGAACGGCGGCGGCAGCGGACTGCCGGCGGCGCCGGCGACGGCACCTCCAGTGAGCGAAAGGAACGTTCGTCGGTCGAAAGTCATTGTGGTGCGCGCGCTCCGGCGCTTGCGAGGGGAAAGGGGGATTCTAAGTTTACTGTCGCGCAACGCGCGCCGTGACGCGCCACGGGCTCCCACTCCAATCTCCTACCCGATGGCTGATCCCCGACAGGGCAAATTGCTTTACGCGAACGGGTCCGATAGTGGGCAACCCGTGCTGTCGGTAGTCATCCCGATCTTCAACGAAGAAGATGTAGTCGAGTCACTGCATTCCCGGCTCCTGCAGGTGCTGGTTCCGATCGGGGAATCGTTCGAGGTGATCTTCGTCAACGACGGCAGCCGGGATCGCTCCGAGGCGATGCTCGACGCGATCTGCAACAGCGATCCACGCTTCAAGGCGCTGCACTTCTCCCGCAACTTCGGACATCAGGCAGCGGTGACCGCAGGGCTTCGCGTTGCTTCGGGAGACTGCGCGGTGGTGATCGACGCCGACCTCCAGGATCCGCCCGAGCTGATTCCCGAAATGCTGCGCAAGTGGCGGGGAGGCTTCGAGGTGGTCTACGCGCAGAAGACGCGTCGCGAGGGGCAAAGCGCCGCGTTGCGCTCCGCGCAGTACGTTTACTACCGGCTCCTTCGGCGACTCACCAGCGTCGAGGTTCCGCCCGATACTGGCGACTTTTGCCTCATGGATCGCAAGGTGGTGGTCCTGCTCAATGCGATGCCGGAGCGGAATCGTTACGTGCGCGGCCTCAGGGCATGGCTCGGATTCAGGCAAACCGCGATCATGTTCACACGTCCCCCGCGATACGCCGGCCATACCCACTATTCCTTTCGCAAGATGGTGGCGCTGGCAGTGGATGGAATCCTTGCTTTATCGAAGGCGCCGCTTCGGCTTGCGATGTACATGGGCTTCATCGTGTCCGCCGCCAGCTTTCTTCTGGGCGTGTTCTTCGCGGCGCAGCAACTGACCGGACACGCGCACACAGCCCGCGGCTGGGCCTCGACAATCGTCGCCGTGCTTTTTCTGGGCGGTATTCAGCTCATCTGCATCGGCGTGATCGGCGAGTTCATCGGTCGTATATACGACGAGGTCAAGCAGCGTCCGCTCTACGTTGTCGCCCGATCGACAGGATTGTAAGAGTGGCGCGCTGCGGGTGGCGAGCGCGGCTCGCCTTCAGGTAATCTTACCGTCGTGAAGAGCGACGACCCGTCGAGAGCCGAGCAGATTACCGCGTCGCGGTCCGCATCGGATCGCCTGGACGGCGGTTACGACACGATCGTCGTCGCAAGCGGCATCGTATCCATTGGCATCGCCGCACTCTACTGGGTGATGCGAATCGGCTTCGAAGATTCGCTCATCGTCGTGGCGCGGCCGGTCGGGCTCGCCCTCTTCATCTCGAGCTTTCCCTTCATCGCGAACAGAGGGATCTGGGCCCTTGGCGCGGAAGAGCAGGGGGTGGCGCCGCCCTGGTGGGGCTCGTACGCCTTTCTCTGGCTCCTCGGCCTGGCGCTGACGGCCGTTCTGGGCCGCCTCGTACCAGCTCTCGGATTTTCGCCCCTGCCGTTTCTGACGCTCGTCGGCGTCGTTTCCTTCCTGGTGATCTTCGCGAGGTGGATCACCAAGGCTCCGCTGTGGCGCAGCTCCCTTGTCATTGTCGGGAGCGGCGTCTTCTCGGTCTGGGCGTCGGGCGTCGTTTGGGGGAGGATCTACAAGAATCCGCTCTTTTACGAGAACTATATCCTGAACGGCGTGATTCATCACGACAGCCTCCCGTTGGCGGCGATCGGCAACATGCTGCGCACATATCACGTTGCCACGACCGGGATCGACGGGCTCAACCATGTACCCTATCACTGGGGCACGCCCTGGCTGTTCGCGCAATGGTCGAATCTGACGGGCACCCAGGTTTTCGATTTCTACCAGCTTGGGTTCCCGGTGACGATGATGTCCCTGTTCTTCGGGGGAACAGTGGCCTTCGCAGTCGCCATGCGGAACCGCAGAAAAGGTCCGGACGCGGGCCAGGACCTTCGTCATGATTTTCGTTTCTGGTTCGTCTTTCTCGCCGCCAGCATAGGCATCATTCCGTTGTCGGGACTCGACGGAATGGGAGTGTGGACATCGCTTCTCATTTCCGAATCCTACACGGTCGCGGTGCCCTGCGGCCTGCTCTTTCTCGCAACGGTCGTCGCCTTCTACGACGGAGTCTCTCAGCGCGCGGGCGCCGGAACTGGACGCGCACGGGCAGTCGCCGATTCGCTTTTCGTGCTGATCGGCATTCCCCTCGGCATCGTCACGCTCGGCTACCTCAAGATCTCGCTCATGGTGCTGGGCTTCGCGCTAGCGATGTATGCACTGTTCCGGCTGCGTCTCTACCGGCGGCCACTATATCTCATGGCCGCCCTGCTGCTCGTGGTCCTGTTCTACTACACGTACGGGCAGGTCTCGCTTCCGGCGCATCGCGAAGGCATTTCGCCCTTCGATTTCCTCTGGTCGTTCGTCAGGCCCGCATGGTGGCCGTTCTTTCTGATCGTGCATCTCTTCTGGTCATGGGTCTACATCGCCATCCGCCTGCGGTCCGAAGGCGTCGGGACGGTCGCGGATCTAAAGGAGGCCGCCGCCGAGCAACGCATACTTGACGTCGAGGCGGTGGCGCTCATCGCCGTGCTGGGGATCGCCCCGGGATTCATTCTGCACATCGACGGCGGCTCCGCATTTTACTTCTCGGACGTGCAGCGGTGGCTGTCGGTGGGTCTGATACTGTCCCGCGTCCCGATATTCTTCGCCGTGATCCTCGGCGAGGCCCCGCCGAAGCGGAAGAGAAAACCACGCGGTTTCTTGTCGCGGCTGGATAGTGTGAGCCTGCGACAGGTGCTGATTGTGTTCTTCCTGCTCCCCGTCGTTGGATCGATGGTCTCGAATGGCGTGGCCTGGCCGATCACGATGTTGCGGGCGAACGCCGCCACCCGTCATGCGCTGTATCCGGCGGCAGTCGCGGCCACCATCCCATCGGGATTGCACGGGTTGCCGTGGCTGCACGACAGGACGACACTCGACGAAGGTCTGCGGCGATCGCCGAACTTCGCAGTCGCCGAAGCACTGCGGGGGCTCTCGGCGCTGCCGGCCTCCCTTCGCCGCCACACCGCGCTCTTCATCCCGCAGGACCAGGGGGCATTCTGGCACAGCCTGACAAGGCCGGGCGCGTGCACATTCCAGCCGCTGCTGGCGACCGCGCTCTCATCTATCGCGATGATCGATGGAATGCCTCCCTACGGGTGTACGTTGAGCCGTTACTACGGATTTGGCTCCTTCACACCGCGGACGCGACCGCAAAGGGCGGCCGACGCCGAGCCGGCGGTGCTCTGCCGGCGAGCAGCTAAGGCTGGGATGGACCGCGTGCTCGTGCTAACCTTCGACGGCACCCGTCGCGCGACGACGACAACTGTGCAATGCCCGCCGAAGTCATAGTCGAGCGGAAGCCGCCGGCTCGGGATCACGACCGCGACGACCGGGCGACGATCTCCGTCTTCGCAACGGTGGCGGCATCGGTGATCGCCGCGCTTTACTACGCCGCCAGATGGGGATTCGACAATCCAGCGCGGCCGGTTCTCGCGACGTTAGGTTTGTCGCTTTTCATCACTGTCGCGCCCTTCATCGCGTGGCGGCTGTCCGTCCGCGGCCATTACGACGAGCCGCAGCCGTGGTGGCGAAGCCAGCCGGCACTGACGATCGCCGCGCTCGCCATCACGGCGCTCGCCGGCATGCTCGTGCCGGCGACGGGACTGAACGTCGTCGGAATCCTTGCAGCGATAGGCTACGGCTCCGCTCTCGCCGCGCTCGTCATCTGGATCACGCAAGGGAGCCAGCGGATCAACGTTCTTTTCATGATCGGCAGCGCAGCGTTCGCGGTGTGGGCCTGCGGCGTCGCCTGGAGCACCCGATACAAGACGCCGGTTTTCTGGGAGACGCTCGAGTATCACGCCGACGTCCACCACGACCCGCTGTATAACGTCAGCATGGCGAATACCATGCGGAGCTACGGCGTCTCCAGCACGGGGCTCGATGGCGTCCCGTACACTCCGTACCACTACGGATCCGCGTGGCTCAACTCCCAGTGGGCGTATCTCGCGGGGACCGACGTGCTTGCCTTCTACAGCCTCGGCCCGCCGGTGATCGTCATCCCGCTGTTCTTTGCCGCAGTGCTTCTCCTCGCTGTGGAGGTGAGGAAGGGCTGGCGTGTCGTGGGCGCTGGATCGGACCCGCCACTCAAGAAGGACTACGCCGCCTGGCTGTTCTTCCTGGCGGTCACCGTCGGCGTGATCCCGACCGTGGGCCTCGACGCGATGGGAATCTGGAACCTCCACGTTCTCATCTCCGAATCTTACGTCATGGGAGTTCCGATATTCCTCCTCGTTATTGCGACATCGATCGCCTTCTGGCGACGCAAGAGAAGCTCGCTCCGCGCGGAAGGCCTGGTGTTCCTCCTCGTGTTCGCTCCGCTCATGCTGGCGGTGACCGGATTCCTCAAGGTTTCGCTGATGCTGCTTCTGCTTTGCGCTGCCTTCGGCCTCGCCGCACTCGGCCGGATGCTGCGCGACCGCTTGATTGCACTGTCGGCGGTTCTCTGTGTCGGGACGTCGTTCGTGACCTACAAGCTCGTTTCGGTTGCGGCGCAGAACCAGGGGATCGTGCCCTTCGCGTACATGCGCTACTCGGGGGTAGATACGGCGTGGTGGCCCTGGTTCATTCTCGCCCATCTCTTCTGGAGCTGGGTCTACATCTATCTTCGATTGCGTGAAGAGAAGCTGGCGGCCATCGGGGCGATCAGGCACGCCGCGCTCGAGGGGCGAATCACCGACGTGCTCGTGGTGGCGATCGTCGCGATCGCCGGGTGGCTGCCCGGGGAGGTGATCGACATTCATGGCGGCTCCGCGATCTATTTCTCCGACGTCCAGAGGTGGGTCGCCCTTCCGCTCCTGATGGCCTCGGGCTGGCGCTGGGTGGCGCAGTGGAGTGAGAGGCGGCGGGAGACGATTTCGCCGGGAAGCTTTCGCGGCGGAATGAGGTTGTCGGACCTCTGGCTCGCGGCGATCCTGATACCTATTAGTCTCACAATGATACTAAATGGCATCCGTGCACCCGGGACGGCGCTCAGGGCCAACATCGCGCTCCGCCGCGGGCTCTACGCCGAAGCTGGTGTGAAGGGACCGGTGGCTCTCCGGTCGCTCGCCGACCGGCGGCTTCTCGCGACAGGTCTGCATCGATCGCCCGACTACAGCCTTATTGCCGCCCTTCGGGAACTGGACGAAACTCCGCCGGCGATCAAGCGTCGCACTTTGCTCTTCATTCCCCAGTCGTACGTTCGCTTCTGGCACATCTGGACGGAGCCCGAGAGATGCTCCTACGTTCCGATGATAGCGCCGGCCACCTCCGGGCTGGCGCTTCTCGACGGCATGCCTCCGGTTGACTGCAACCTGACAAATCAATACGGGCTGACCCGCTACCGCCGTCGCATCACACCCCAGCTGCCCGTCGACGTCACGCCGGTGGCCCTCTGCGCGAAGGCCAAGGCGAAGGGTTTTTCCCGTGTCGTCGTGCTCGACGCGTCGGTGGACTCCGACGTGGCCGTCAGGGCGATCGAGTGTCCGGTCAGGATCAGCTCGACTTAGCGAAGATCAAACGAGGAGGGCACACAAGTTAAGAGCGGTGGTGGCAATCGCTCCATTCGCCGCCCCTTCGGGTCGCGGGATTGTATCTTGTAGCCCATGATCGAGACCTTGAAAGTGGGCGACCAGCTCCTGGCGGTAATTGTCTCACACCAGTTCGATAAGCCCGGCATCCATTTCTTTACCCCCGACGACCTTTCCCAGCAGCTGGCGTATATGCACCATCCGGCCGGAAAGGTCATCGATCCGCACGTCCACAATCCGGTCAGTCGCAACGTCCACTACACTCAGGAAGTGCTTTTCATCAAGCGTGGACGGCTGAGGGTCGATTTCTACGACAACGAGCAGGCATACATCGAGAGCCGGATTCTTTCCGCGGGCGACGTCATTCTCCTCGCGACCGGCGGTCACGGCTTCGAGGTGCTCGACGAGATCGAGATGTTCGAGGTGAAGCAGGGCCCATATGCCGGTGATAATGACAAGACACGCTTTGAGGGAGTGACCGCAGAGCGGGTGATGATAAGGGAATAACGGGTGACCGGATTCATTCCCGTAAACGAGCCGGTCCTCGATGGCAACGAGAAGAAGTATCTCGCCGAGTGTATCGATAGTGGCTGGATTTCATCCGAAGGCCCATTTGTCCGCGAGTTCGAGAGCCGTTTTGCCGCTCGTGTAGGACGAAAACACGGCGTCGCGGTGTGCAACGGTTCGGCTGCGCTCGACGCCGCTGCAGCTGCCCTCCGCCTCGGCCCGGGCGACGAGGTGATCATGCCGACCTTCACGATCATCTCCTGCGCGTCGGCTGTTTCGAGGCTCGGTGCGACGCCGGTGCTCGTCGACTGCGATGCCGCAACCTGGAACATGAATCCCGCTGCCATAGAGGATCGCATCACTGAGCGGACGCGGGCGATCATGGTTGTCCATCTTTACGGTCTCCCGGTGGACATGGAGCCGGTGATGGAAATCGCGAATCGCCGCGGACTTCGCGTGATCGAGGACGCTGCGGAGATGATCGGGCAGACGTATCGCGGCCGGCCCTGCGGTTCGTTCGGCGACCTGTCGACCTTCAGCTTCTATCCGAACAAGCACGTCACCACCGGCGAAGGCGGAATGATCGTGACCGACGACGACGCCTTGGCCGAGCGGTGCCGGTCGCTGAGGAATCTTTGCTTCGCTCCGGCTCGCCGCTTCGTGCATGAGGAGCTTGGCTGGAATTTCAG
>JBGPLS010000055.1:0-15900 GCA_041486565.1 Gemmatimonadaceae bacterium | reverse complement strand
GGCATTCGCAGTAACCGCTGGCAAATCGGCGTAAGCGTCCGTGGGCGGACATGAGCAGATGAGGTTCCGGTCGCCGTAGGCGCTGTCCACCCGCGCAACGGCCGGCCAGAACTTGAAATCCCGCGTCCAGGCCGCCGGAAAGCCCGCGCGCTCGCGGGAATACGCGTGCGTCCATTGATCGGCCGTCACGCGCCCGACGGTATGCGGCGCATTCTTGAGCAGATTGTCCTTCCTGTCGGCGGTCCCGAGCTCGATCTCCCTGATCTCTTCGCGGATGGCGATCATCGCATCGCAGAAGCGGTCGAGCTCGCCCTTCGATTCACTCTCCGTGGGCTCGATCATCAGCGTTCCGGCCACCGGGAAGGACACCGTCGGCGCGTGGAAGCCGTAGTCCATCAGCCGCTTGGCGATGTCCTCGACATCCACTCCGCTCGCTCCCTTGACGACCCGCGTATCGACGATGCACTCGTGCGCCACTGTACCATGATCGCCTTTGTAGAGGACGGGAAAATGGCTCTCCAGTCGTTTGGCGATGTAGTTCGCGTTGAGGATCGAGACCTTGCTTGCCAGCTCCAACCCCGGCCCTCCCATCAAGCGAATGTAGGCAAGCGAGATGGGAAGGATGCTCGAGCTTCCCCACGGCGCCGCGGAGACAGCGCCGACAGCGTGCTTTCCCGGAAGCGGAATGACTGAGTGGCCGGGAAGAAAATCCACGAGGTGTGGTGCAACGCCGATCGGTCCCATCCCGGGACCGCCGCCGCCGTGCGGAATGCAGAATGTCTTGTGGAGATTGAGATGGCCGACGTCCGCGCCGATGTCGGCCGGACGACAGAGGCCGACCATGGCGTTCATGTTGGCGCCGTCCATGTAGACCTGGCCTCCGTGCTCGTGGACGATCGAGCAGATCTCCGTGATGCCGTCCTCGAACACACCGTGGGTCGACGGGTAGGTGACCATCAGCGCAGCGAGATTCGCGCCGTGCTGCTCGGCCTTCGCCCGGAGATCGTCGATGTCGATGTTCCCCTGCTGATCGGTGCGTACGACGACGACCTTCATCCCCGCCATCACCGCGCTCGCCGGGTTGGTCCCGTGCGCCGACTGCGGCGTGAGGCAGACGTCGCGATGACTCTCGTTTCGCGAGGAATGATAGGCACGTATCGCCAGCAGTCCGGTGTATTCACCCTGCGAGCCTGCGTTGGGCTGGAGGGAGATGGCGGCGAACCCTGTGATCTCTGCCAGCGCTGCCTCGAGCTCTGCGAACAGCTGGCGATATCCTTCTGCCTGCTCGACCGGGGCGAAGGGGTGCAGCTTCGCGAAGCCCGGCCAGGTAATCGGCATCATTTCGGCCGTCGCGTTGAGCTTCATGGTGCACGAGCCGAGCGGAATCATCGAGTGCACGAGGGAAAGATCGCGCGACTCGAGCTTGCGCATGTAACGGAGGATCTCTGTCTCCGAGTGATGGGCGTTAAACACCGGATGCCTGAGGAACGGCGTCGTTCGGTTGAATCGCTCGTCGTACCGCGTGTCGGCGGAATCCACCAGCTCCTCGACCGACAGCGTCATCGGCCGGTCGCCGGCGAAGATCTCCAGCAGAGCGAGAAGGTCCTCCTCGCTCACGGTCTCGTCGAGGGCGATACACACCGAGCTCTCATCCATGTAGCGGAGATTGATGCCGCTTGCTGCCGCGCGCGCGATGACGTCGCGCGCTCCGCCGGCGACACCGTGCAGCTCAACGCGAATCGTGTCGAAGTAGTCCTCGTGCGTGATGGCGTGACCGAGGCGCTTCAGTCCATCCGCCAGAACCGCCGCGTACTGGTGAACGCGCGACGCGATGCGGCGGAGTCCCTGCGGCCCGTGCCAGACGGCGTACATGCTCGCGACAACAGCGAGCAGCACCTGCGCCGTACATACGTTGCTCGTCGCTTTCTCCCGGCGGATGTGCTGCTCGCGTGTCTGGAGCGCCATTCTCAGCGCCGGCATCCCGTCCGCGTCGCGCGAGACGCCGATGATCCGTCCCGGGATCTGTCGCTTGTACTCGTCGCGTGTAGCGAAAAAGGCTGCGTGCGGGCCACCGTAGCCGAGGGGCACTCCGAATCGCTGGGTGTTGCCCACCACGACGTCAGCGCCCCACTCGCCCGGGGGCGTGAGGAGCGTAAGGCTGAGAAGATCGGCCGCGACCGTGACGAGCGCGCCGCGGGCGTGCGCGGCCTCACAGATCGCGCGATAGTCGCGCACCGCGCCATCGGTCGCGGGATACTGAAGGAGGACTCCAAAGACATCGGCGCCGATGTCGGTCGCGGTGACGTCCACGACCCGCACGGTGATTCCGCGAGCGGCGGCCCGGGTCCGAACGACGTCGATCGTCTGCGGATGGCACCAGTCGGACACGAGAAAGACTTCCCTGTCGTCGTGACCGCTTATGCCGTAGCTCATCGTCATGGCTTCCGCCGCCGCAGTCGCCTCGTCGAGCAGCGACGCGTTAGCGATCTCCAGTCCCGTGAGGTCGATCACCATTGTCTGGAAATTGAGAAGCGCCTCGAGCCGTCCCTGAGCGATTTCCGCCTGGTACGGAGTGTACGCCGTGTACCAGGCCGGGTTCTCGAGCACATTGCGCTGAATGACCGGCGGAGTGACGCAATCGGAATACCCCATCCCGATGAAGGGGCGGAGGACTCGATTCTTCGCCGCCATCGCCCTGAAGTCGGCGAGAACCTGGGCCTCGCTTTTGCCGATCGGGAGGTCCAGCCCCCCGCGAAGGCGGATCTTCGCCGGAATCGTCGCCTCGATCAGCTCATCCAGCGTCGCGAAACCGAGTGTTGCGAGCATCGCCGATATATCTTCGTCCGCCGGCCCGATATGCCGCGGGACGAACGACTCCGCCGGCGCGAGGACGCGCTCGGCGTGCTTGATTGTCGTTGCCATAGTGCTGTCAATTTAACATCGCATGACAGACACGCGAAGTAATCGGAGGTGGCGCCTTCTGTTCGCGCCCCCCAGGCGCGGTACCGAGAACATGGCGCGCGATATGGCGCTTCTCCGCCGCGCTCGCGACAGCGGTGAGACGGTCTTTTCGGTCTATGGCTGGACCATCCCGACCCTCTCGCTCGGCAGGAATCAGCGCGCGAAGGGGTGCTACGATCTGGACCGGATGCGCTCGGCGGGCGTCGATGTCGTTCGCCGCCCCACCGGCGGGCGCGCGCTGCTGCACAACCGCGAGGTTACTTACAGCGTGACCGCACGAGTTGAGGCGGGCGACACATTGCGCGACTCCTGCGATCGCATCAACAGGATTCTGCTCGACGGACTTCGGAAGCTGGGTATTGAAGCATCGGTCGCGGCACCGGATTCCCCCGCGGCGCGGCCGACGGATGCTCCCTGTTTTGCGACCCCCGCACGCGGCGAGCTCATCGCCGGCGGGCGCAAGCTCGTCGGCAGCGCGCAGTGGCGCGAGGACGGCGCCCTGCTCCAGCATGGGTCGATTCTGATCGAGGACGACCAGTCGATGATCGCGATCTTTGCGCGCCGATCCGCTCACGCCGCTCCGATTCCGCCGCCCGCAACACTTGCTGAAATGCTCGGCCGGACGCCCTCAGCGCAGGAGATTGCCAACTCACTCTTCGGTGCGGTGCGCGAGCGTGAGGATGCCGACGCGATGCCACTCGATGAATCGGAGGTGCGGAGCCTCGCTCTCGTCGAGCTGCCACGCTTTGAAAACGAACTGTGGACGTGGCGGCGGTAACGGCCCAACTTTGTCGCGCAGCGACCTTCAATCTCCTCTCCACCATGCGCCAATTCGCACCGTTCGCGGCAGTTCTGGTGATCGCCCTCGCGTGCGACCGCGGAGAGCGCGCCGCGTCGGCAGCGGGCGACTCGGCGAGCCCCGGAGGAACGATCGTCATCTCCACCGGCGGCGACCCGGACGTGCTCTTTCCTCCGCTCCTGGAGAGCGTTGCCGCGCAGCAGGTCACCGATCTGGTCTATGACCACCTCGCCAATATCGGGAGCTCGATGAACACAGTCGGCGACGCCGGCTTCGAGCCGCAGCTCGCCAGGAGCTGGACGTGGTCGCCGGATTCCCTGTCGATTGCGTTTCATCTCGATCCGCGCGCGAAGTGGCACGACGGTCTTCCGGTCCGTGCGTCCGATGTTGCGTTCACATACGCGCTCTACAAGGACTCGGCGACCGCGTCGCCCTCTGCCCCGCTCATCGCCAGCATCGATTCCGTGACCACGCCGGATTCCCTGACCGCGGTGTTCTGGTACAGCGGGCGTTCTCCGATGCAGTTCTTCGAGGCGACGAACCCGATGCTAATTATCCCCGAGCACGCGCTCGAGGGAATTCGCGGGCAGGAGCTGCGCACGGCGCCGCTGGCGCGAGCGCCCATTGGCAGCGGACGGTTCCGCTTCGTCGGCTGGAACGCCGGATCGTCGATCGAGATCACGGCGGACACAGCCAACTACCGCGGTCGCCCGCGCGCCGACCGTATCATCTGGAGCATCGCTCCGGACTTCAACACGGCCTTCACCCGGCTGCTCGGAGGCGAGTCCGACGTCTTCGAGCAGCTTACCGCGGCGAGCCTTCCCCAGATCGCGGGACACGCCGAGATCCGGACGGTGCTGCTGCCCGGACTGGATTACAACTTCATCCAGTTCAACCTCCGCGACCCGGCGCACCCGGCACGACCTCACCCATTGTTCGGCGATCGGGCTCTGCGCCGCGCGCTCACAATGGCCGTGGACCGCGCACACATCGTCCAGAACGTTTACGACACTCTCGCCCAGGTCGCCGTTGGTCCAACCGTGCGCGCATACCCCTCCACCGATACCACACTGCAGCAGATTCCCTATTCGCTCGCCGGCGCGCGGCGGCTGCTCGACTCGCTCGGCTGGCGCAATTCAGGCGACGGCATCAGGCGCCGCAACGGCCGCCCGCTCGAGTTCACGGTCAGTGTTCCCAGCTCGAGCAAGGCCCGGATGAGCATGGCCGTCATCGTCCAGGATCAACTCAAGCAGGCGGGCGTGAAGATGAACATCGACAAGCTCGAGATTGCGTCGTTCATCGATCGCGAGACTCATCATTCGTTCGACGCCGTGTTCGGCGGCTGGCACGTCGACGCGAGTCCGGGAGGAATTCGGCAAACGTGGGGTTCCGCCGGATCGCACACGGCAGGATCCAACTACGGCTCCTATGAGAACCCAGTCTTCGACGCGGCGGTGGAAAGCGCGCTGTCGGAGATGAATCTCGATGAGCGTCGCGCGCGCTTCAAGAAGGCGTATCAGATGATCATCGACGACGCGCCGGCAATCTGGCTTGCCGAGCCGCGAAGCATGATCGCCATCAGCGGCCGGATTCGAACGCCATCGCTTCGGCCAGACGCATGGTGGGCGAACATCCCCGAGTGGTGGGTGCCGCCGGCGGAGCGCATCGCCCGCGACCGCCTCGGCTCATCGCGATAACCGCTTGGCCGGCTACCTTTTTCGTCGCTTCGCACAGGCAGTCGTCGTCGTCGCCCTCGTCGCGACGATCGCGTTCTTTCTCATTCACCTCGCACCGGGCGATCCATTCGCCGCTGCGGTCGCGAACCCGAACGTCAGTGAGGCCGTGCGCGCCCACTGGCGCGAAGCGTACGGACTGGACCGGCCCGTCCCTGAGCAGTTTATGAGATACATCGCGAGCGTTGCCCGAGGCGACCTGGGCTGGTCGTTCTCTCTCCAGCGGCCGGTGCTCGACGTACTTGCCGACGCGCTTCCCCACACGTTGCTGCTGATGAGCATCGCGCTCGCGGCCAGCTTCGCGCTGGGGATTCTCCTCGCCATCGCGCAGGTGATGAAGCGCGGATCGGCAACCGACAGGATCATCGGTGGAATATCACTGCTGTTCTTTTCGATGCCGGAATTCTGGCTCGCGCTGATGGTGGTCGTGCTGCTCGCGTATCGCTTTCCGGTGTTCCCAATCGGTGGAATGGTGGATCCGGTCACGCACGGCAGTCTCGGTCCGGTTTCCCGGCTTGTCGACGTTGCGCGACACACTGTGCTGCCCGCGCTGACGCTCACACTTCTTTATTCGGCGGTGGTGGCGCGCTACCAGCGCGCCGCGCTGCTCGACGTTCTGCCATCCGAGTACATCACTACCGCCCGCGCGAAAGGAGTTCCAGAGCGTCGTGTCATTCGCCGGCACGCGCTCCGCAACGCTCTCCTGCCGGTGATCACGCTATTCGGCCTGGCATTCCCGGCTTTGCTCACCGGGGCGGTGTACGTCGAGAAAGTCTTCTCCTGGCCGGGCATGGGGCTCGTCATCGTCAACTCGATAGACACGCGCGACTACCCGCTGCTGATGGCGGCGATGATCATCGGGAGCGCTCTCGTCGCCGCCGGAAGTCTAGTTGCGGACCTGATGTATCTCGCGTTCGACCCCCGCCTGCGCGATGAAGACTGAATCCGCGACGACAGTCGAGAGGCGCAGAGTCCTCCGGCGCCTCATGTCGAGGCGGTCGGCTGTCGCGGCCATGATCATTCTGCTGCTGATCGTCATTCCGTGCGCTGCCGCGCCGCTGTTCGCACCGTACGATCCCTCGGCTCAGCCCGACATTATCGCCCTCCGCAGTCAGCCCCCTTCACTCTCACATCCCTTCGGTACCGATCCTTTCAGCCGCGATGTGCTGAGCCGTCTGCTTTACGGTGGTCGCGTCTCTCTCTCGGTGGCCTTGATAGCGACACTGGTGAGCATCACGCTGGGAACAGCGTACGGTGCGGTCGCGGGATTTGCCGGCGGTGTGGTCGAATCGGTGATGATGCGCCTGCTCGACGCGCTCTTGTCGATTCCGCGGCTGCTGCTCCTGATCGCGGTTTTCGCCGCCTGGCGCCAGCTCTCCTTGCCGGCGTTCGTGATCATCGTCGGCTTCACCGGCTGGTACGGGCTGAGCCGGATGGTGAGAGGTCAGGTTCTTGCGATCAAGGGCCAGGATTTTGTCGCGTCAGCGCGCGCGCTCGGCGCCGGCCGCGCACGCATCCTGCTCAAGCACATTCTTCCGAATGTGTTGACACCTGTAATCGTTGCGGCGGCGCTGGGGGTGGGACACGTTATCCTTCTCGAAGCTGGGCTTTCGTATCTTGGGGTCGGAGTGCAGCAACCGCAGCCGAGCTGGGGAAACATCATTCAGGACGGGTCGGACCAGATCGCCCGCCTCTGGTGGATCTCCTTTTTCCCCGGAGTGGCGATCGTCCTGACGGTGATGGCCTTCAACATTCTCGGCGACGCTTTACGCGAAGCTCTCGAGCCACGACAGACCGGACCAGGATGACAGAACCGCTTCTCTCCGTCGAAAATCTCCGCACCTGGTTCCACACCGGTAAGTCCATCGCGAAAGCGGTGGACGGCGTCTCATTCAGTATCGGGCCCGGCGAGACGCTTGGAATCGTCGGAGAATCCGGCTGCGGAAAGTCGGTCACCGCGCTTTCCATTCTTCGTCTCGTGCAGCAGCCGGGAAGAATCGAGCGCGGCAGTCGGATCATGTTCGAGGGGAAGGATCTGGTGACTCTCGACGACGCCGCGATGCGCGACATCCGCGGCAACAGGATCTCGATGATCTTTCAGGAGCCGATGTCGGCGCTCAATCCCGTCTTCACTGTCGGCGATCAGGTGGCGGAGGTCGCGCGCATCCACGGCGCCGGCTCGCGACGCGACGCCTGGAACCGGGCGGTCGAGATGCTTTCGCTGACGGGGATTCCTGCGCCGGAAGAGCGCGCGAAGGAGTACCCGCATCAGCTCTCCGGCGGAATGCGCCAACGCGTGCTGATCGCCATGGCGCTGATGATGAATCCCGCACTCGTGATCGCCGATGAGCCGACGACGGCACTCGACGTCACCATTCAGGCGCAGATACTCGAGCTGCTGGTGGATCTTCAGAAGCGCTTCGGCACTTCCATTCTGATGATAACGCACGATCTCGGCGTAATTGCCGAGACCGCGTCGCGGGTAGTGGTGATGTACTGCGGCGAGGTTGTCGAGCAGGCGGATGTAGACACGCTGTTCGCGGCGGCCCACCACCCGTACACCGAGGGGCTGATGCATGCGATGCCGCAGCTCAGCGAGCCGCGCGCGCGATTGAATGTCATTCCGGGATCAGTCCCGGCGCCTACGGATTGGCCCTCCGGCTGCCGCTTCCGCGATCGCTGCCCATACTCGTGGGAGCTGTGCGAGCGCGAGCATCCCCAGCTGTACGAGATCTCGCCGACACACACATCGCGCTGCCATCTCGCCGTCGAGCCGGAGCGACGAGCGCACCCGCATCCTCCGCTCGTCGAGCAGCCGGGAGTTCCGGCCTGATGTCAGAACCCAGCTGGATGATGGAGACAAGCGACCGCATACAGGCAGTCGAGCGGATGCGGGAGGCCAAGAGCGGCGGCCCCCTTCTGTCGATTCGAAACCTCAGCAAGAGCTTTCCGGTCAGACGAGGGCTGCTCGGACGCACCGCCGGCGAGCTGCGCGCAGTCAGCGATGTCTCGTTCGACATCGCCCGCGGCGAGACACTGAGCCTCGTCGGAGAGTCGGGTTGCGGAAAGACGACGACCGGTCGCTCGATTCTTCGCCTCATCGAGCCGACCGCCGGCAGAATCGACTTCGATGGACGAGACGTTCGCAGGCTCGGCGCAACAGGGCTGCGCGAGATCCGACGCGAGATGCAGATAATCTTTCAGGATCCGGTCTCGTCGCTCAATCCGCGGATGACCATCGGCGCCGCCATCCGCGAGGGAATCACGATCCATCGGCTGGCCGAAGGAGCCGCTGCCGACGCGATTGTTCAGCGACTGCTCGAGGAGGTCGGACTTCGAGGGGAGTACGCGACGCGCTATCCGCACGAGTTCTCCGGCGGACAGCGCCAGCGCATCGGCATCGCGCGCGCGCTCGCCGTCGAGCCTCGCTTCATCGTTTGCGATGAGCCCGTGTCGGCGCTCGACGTCTCGGTGCAGGCCCAGGTCATCAACCTGCTGCGCGACCTCCAGCGCGACCGCCAGCTGACATATCTCTTCATCGCCCACGACCTCTCCGTCGTGAAACACATGTCGGATCGCGTCGCGGTGATGTACCTCGGAAAAATCGTCGAGCTGGCCCCGGCGGCGGATCTTTATCGGGAGCCGATGATGCCGTACACGCAGGCACTTCTCTCGGCGGTGCCGGTGGCGAACCCGAGGATCGACAAGACCCGCATTCTGCTGGAGGGAGACGTTCCGTCACCCGCCTCGCCACCCTCGGGGTGCGTGTTTCACCCCCGGTGCCATCATCCGGCAAAGGATGCGGCGTGCGCGCGCATAGTGCCGCCCCTCGAGGAAAAGGCACCGGGACACTTCGCGGCGTGTATCAAGCAACCACCCACGCAAGTGACCTGGGAGCAACAGCAGGAGGCTGGCGGCGTTAACCCGCCCGTGAGATATCTCCCCGTGGCGGCCGTACACTAGCGCCGTCAGCACATTAACCACGCCGTGGAGCGACAATGAGTACGGATAAACCGGTATTCGAGCAGCCGCAGGCTGCAACCATAACGGCGGACGAGCCGCCGCCGGGGCTCGAGGAGTGGACGGGGGACCGGAGATTCTTCGGGCAGCCGCGTGGCCTGTCGACACTGTTCTTCACCGAGATGTGGGAGCGTTTCTCGTACTACGGGATTCGCCCGCTGCTCGTGTTGTTCATGACCGCCGCGCTGATGGACGGCGGCTTCGGATTCGAGCGTCAACCTGCTTCTTCAATCGTCGGCATCTACGCTGCCTGCGTTTACCTGGCTTCTCTTCCCGGCGGCTGGATCGCCGACCGCTGGCTCGGACTGCGGCGCGCAATCTGGTGGGGCGGCGTGCTCATCGCGCTCGGTCACCTGTCGATCGCCCTCTCCAGTATCTTTGCGCACCGCGCATTCTTCCTCGGACTGGTATTCATCGTCGTCGGAACCGGGCTCCTCAAGCCCAACATTTCGGCGATCGTCGGCGATCTCTATCCCGAAGGCGGATCGAGACGCGATGCCGGCTTCTCGATCTTCTACATGGGAATCAACGTCGGCGCGCTCGTCGCGCCGTTGATCACCGGATTTCTCGGGGAACGCGTGGGCTGGCATTGGGGCTTCGGCGCTGCGGGAGTCGGAATGCTGATCGGTCTCATCACCTATCGCCTGCGCGGACCGGGAACCCTCGGCCCGATCGGTCTTGAGCCGGCGGCTGGACCCGAGGAGCGGCGCAGGGTAAGGACCATCGCCGCGGCCGGCGGCGCAGTCATTGTCCTGATCGTAGCGGCTGCGATGACCGGCGTCTTCACGATCAACCCGGTAGCCGTCGCGTCGCGAATGAGAGACGTGATGCTGGCGATGGCCGTTGCCTACTTCGTCTACCTGTTTCTGTTCGCCGGGTTGACGGCGGACGAGAAGAAGCGGGTTGCCGTCATCGTCGTGCTCTTCATCTTCGCCACAATCTTCTGGTCAGCGTTCGAGCAGGCGCCGACATCGCTCAATCTGTTCGCGCGCGATTTCACCGACCGCATGCTGTTCGGCTGGCAAGTTCCCACCCTCTGGCTGCAGTCCGTCAACTCGCTTTTCGTGATCCTGCTCGCGCCGGTGTTCGCCGCGGTCTGGATCGCCCTCGGTCGCCGCGGCAAGGACCCCTCCAGCCCCGCCAAATTCGCCTTCGGCCTATTCTTCGCCGGACTCGCCTTCCTGATAATGGTCGCGGCGTCGAACCGCGTGATCGCGGGCGGAGCGGCAGTGCGAGTGTCCATGCTCTGGCTCTCGGCAAGCTACTTCCTTCAGACGATCGGCGAGCTGTCGCTGAGTCCTGTGGGGCTCAGCTCGATGACCAAGCTTGCGCCGAGAAAATTCGTCAGTCAGATGATGGGTGTCTGGTTCATGGCTGCCGCGCTTGGCAATCTGATCGCCGGACTGGTCGGCGGGCACGTCGATCCGGAAAACCTTCAGCAGATGCCTGCCCTTTTCCAGCGGACGGCGATTTCGCTGTTTGTCGCGGCTGCCGTACTCGGGCTGCTGGTGGTGCCGATTCGACGGATGATGCGCGACAGCACCGCGGCTGCCCACTGAGAGCTGCGCAACCGGCTATGGCCAGTTGAAGATGCTCGTCGGAATCGCGCGCTCGCGGTTTCGTCCGATGTCGTCCGGCTCCTTCCAGAACATCCGCGTGAAGTTCTGGCTGGTCAGGCGGAGCTCCCACCTTTTCGCGCCATAGTCGGGATGCAGGGGGAGCGCGAGGTCCAGCCGCCACAGCCGCTGCGACCCCGGCGGAACTGAACCCAGCAGGCTGATTCCGGTCGAGACTTTTACGCCCGTGTTCGAACCGAACGGAGCATCGCCGGCCCAGAGCTCGCCGGTGTTCACGAAGGGCGCGACGCCGATTGATACGAACTGTTTCAGCTGTCCGAGAAATATCCGCTCCTCCAGGCGCGTGACGAGACGTCGTCCTCCCGCCAACCACGAATGCCGGTAGCCAAGAGGCCCCCCGCCCGGTTCGGCGAGTGCGAGCTGAAAAGGAGTTCGCTGACGCCAACCGGCGCCCCATTCTGCGCTCGCGACAATGGTCTGGCGGACGTGCGGCTTGAAATAGACAGCGGCTCGTCCGCTGGCGAGCAGCCCATCCCACTCGTCGCCGTTGTCCAGCTTCCGCCCTTCGGCGAGGACTTCGATCGCGCCGAACGCCCGCGGCGCGCCGAATCCCGCATACGCATCGGTGGAGACGATCATGTCGTGCTCGCCACCATCGAACGCCTGGACGCCCTTGCCGATCAGAGACGCGATCTCAACGCCCTTCCGCATGTCCTGGAGTCCGTCCAGTGATTCGAACCCCGTGACCTGTGTGAAGCTCACATCGCGCACTCCGAACAACGCGTTGATCCGGGTGGCGCTATGCGAGTCATACCGTCCGGATAACACCGTGTCGGTCGCCGGGCCGAGCCGTCTCTCCAGATCCATGATAAGCGGCACTGCACCTGGCATGTCGTGCTCGCTCGAGAGCGACGCACCGATCAGCGCAATCCTGCCCGGACGGCCTATTCTCACGACGCCGCCAACGTCTCCATACGAACGCGCAAAAGGCAGCAGCAGCAACGTGCCGTCGATTCGGCGAAAGCGCCTGTAGCCGTCGCGCGAGCCGACAGTCGTCCGCCAGGATACGTTCTGGAGATCGGTAAGGAAGGGATGGCTCGCTTCCACTCCCCAGTTCTGCCCCCGCTCCCGGCGTGCGAAGTCGAGATGAAGCTGGTATGGTCGGCTGAACATCTGGTAGTCGGCGAGACGCAGACTGAGAGCGTCGTGGAATTCAGCGCTGTGTCGCCAATCCCCAACGACACTCATCGCTTCGCCCATCAGGTTGGCCTCGCCGAGCCTGAAGCCTCGCAGATAGGGCGGCTTCCCCGCCCCACCGCCGCCGAGAACGAGCGACACTTCGTCCACCGTCCGCACCGAGATGGAGACGGTGCCGTTCTCGTCCGCCAACGATTGCACCGAGGCATCCGCGAGGTAGGGCTGAGCGCGAAGTATGCGCTCGGACTCAGAGCGTCTCAGCTCGGTGCAGCGCTCCCCCGGCTTGAGAGCCAGAAAGCGCCGGATGATCTCCGGATTGGTCGTGGCGTGAAACTGCAAGACCCGCCTGGCGAGCCGCTGCTGGACCTTCGAGCCGGTCATCTCGAAGGGCGGGCGAGTATGTACCTCGATGCGGCTTATGATCTGGCCCTTGCAGGCAACCGGCGACCCTTCCAGACTTTGAGCTGTAAGCGCAGCCGGACGCGCGAGCGCCAGCGAAAGGACGAGCAGACCAACCAGAGATCTCAACGTGTCATCCACGCTCACGCACAGAATATCCGACTCCCGGCCCCATGATGCCGCCAGGAGAACAGCCCACACTGTTGCCGTCACCGCAACAGCCGACACGCGGCTGGGCGGCGCTCATCGCGTTCGGCTCAACACTGCCTATGTAACCGCTCTCGAGATAGCAGGGCTCGTACCAATCGTCGTTCCGCCGCTATCCGGCGCAAACGCTGCGCGCAGCATCATGGCCGTCGTCGACGGACTCGTCCTCACCGGCGGTGAAGATGTCGATCCCGCACTCTACGGCCAGCCGCGACACGAGCGTCTTGGGACTGTGAACCGCCTCCGCGACGAGACTGAAATAGCTCTTGTGCACGCCGCGCGCGAGGCCGGAAAGCCCGTCCTTGCAATTTGCCGCGGTCCGCAGCTGCTGAATGTCGCGCTCGGCGGAACTCTGATCCAGGACATCCCTTCGTCTTTTCCGAACGCACTGCCACACAACTCGGAGGACGGCCGCAATGCGCGGACGCACGATATCTCCATCGAGCCCGACTCGCGTATCGCCACCGCCGTTGGCGCGACGCGCATCTCGGTCAATTCGCTGCACCACCAAAGCATCCTCCAGCCGGCGCCGGGATTGCGAGTGACAGCACGCGCTCCCGACGGCATCATCGAGGGTGTGGAGAGCGAAGATGACACCTGGTGGGCGATGGCGGTCCAATGGCATCCGGAGGAGATGAATGATTCTCCTGAGCCGTGGGACCGCGGAATCTTTCGCGCGTTCGCGGAGCGGCTCGAAGAGGGTTGAAGCGACTCCGAGTCCTTCACATCGACTCCGGTCGAAAATGGCGCGGAGGCCAGCGCCAGGTGCTTCTGCTGGCCGAGGGACTCATGCGCCGCGGGCACAATCCTCTCATTCTAGCGCCCCCTGACTCGCCGCTGCTGCGTCGGGCCAGGCTCGCCGGCCTCGAGGCCGAGGCAATCCGCATGATGGCCGACTGGGACCTTCGAGCCGCCCGCAGGGTTCGCGCGAAGATTAGGGAATCCGGAGCCGACATCGTCCACGCCCACGATGCCCGGTCCCACGCCATCGTTCGGGTGTCGCTCATTGGTCTTTCGCGACCGCCGCTCATCGTGACGCGACGCGTACCATTTGTGCCAAAAGCAGCGCGATTCAAGTACGGCAATCGCGTCACATGCTTCATCGCCGTCTCGGCCGCCGTCAGAGACGCGATGGTCGCCGCAGGCATCGACGCTCAGCGGATTCTCGTGGTCCACTCTGGAGTCGAAAATCCACCTGCTGGACTGGTTCCCCGGGATTGGCGTGCCGAGCTTGGCTGGCCGCAGGCGAGCGTAATATGCGGCGTGGTCGGAGCCATGACCGCAGAAAAAGGGATCGCCGAGCTTGCTGCAATTGCAGCGGGCCTCGGCGCTGACGTTCGCGATCGGACGCGCATTCTTCTCCTCGGCGGCGACCGGGACGGACCTTTGACAATCGGCGGCGTGACCGGCTTCTCCGCTGGCTTCGTCGAGGACATCATACCGGCTGTCGCCGGCATTGACGTGCTCCTGCATCCGGCCCGTGCCGAAGGCCTCGGGACAGCCGTAATCGACGCGATGGCACTCGGCATTCCTCCAGTTGCCTTCGCCGTAGGTGGAATTGCGGAAGTTGTGGAGGACGAGATCAGCGGGTTACTCGTTCCCGCGGAGAACATCCGCGCCTTCACTCAGGCCGCCGATCGGCTGATCCGCGACGCGGGGCTTCGACAGACGCTGGCTGATGCCGCGCGAAAACGGGCAAAAATGTTCGGCGCCGCGGCGATGACCCAACAGACGGAAACGGTGTACTACCAACTACTTTCGGGTAGCGAGAACCGTTCGTCCGCGCCTATCTTGCGGGCTACCTCCGACTAGTCACGCCATAGAGGCAGCTTGCTGTATATCTGCATTCCATCGTACAACGAGGGGCCGACCATCGGCGTCCTGCTCTGGCGCATCCGCAAGGTGTTCCAGGCGTACTCACGTGAGTACGAGATCGTCGTTTACGACGATGGCAGCACCGACGAAACGCGCCAGCGTCTTCAGCCTTATGCCGAGATCGCACCGCTGACGGTACTTCACGGCGAATCCCGGCAGGGTTACGCGCACGCGCTGGATCGTCTCTGCCGAGAGGTCTCGCGACGCACGCGCTACCCCCGGCGCGACGCGATGATCGTCATGCAGGGCGATTTTACCGACCAGCCCGAGCATCTTCCGGAGCTCGTGAAGCGCTTCGAGGGAGGCGCCGACATCGTTCTCACCGAGCGTGCGCAGACCAAGGCTCCAGCGGCCGTCCGCCGCCTGCGGGCACTCGCGCCGTGGGCGCTCCGATTCTTCATTGACATCGAGGGCGCGAGCGACCCGTTCAACGGCTATCGGTTGTACCGTATCTCGCTGCTCCGCGATCTCATCAAGTCATTTGGCGAAAAGCCTCTGGTCACTGGCGAAGGCTGGGCGGCGAACGTCGAGCTCCTGATGAACACTGCTCCGCTTGCGCGGCGCATTGAGCGCGTAACGCTGGCACCCCGCTACGATGTTCGCGTACGGGAGAGCAGAATTCGTCCGATGGCGGATGGAATGGCTCTGTATCGCTTCGGTTGGCGCGCGCGCGGCAGGAAAATCGTCGCGACTCCGAGGACGGCCACCCCGGCGGCGCCGGACACACCCAGGACAAAGGCGGAAGCTGGACGGAGCTGCAGGGCAGGCTTGTGATTCCGCCCGCTGCGAAGTTTTTCGCGGTCGCGGTCGCTTTTTCAACGGCCACCCCGTCAATCGTGGCGCCGGCGATTCCCGCACCGGCGATCTTCGCTCAAAGCGCTTCGGCGGCTGTGTTTCAGGCCACCACGCCTGCACCCGGCCAGGGGCAGGCGACCCGCGCAATCCAGAAGGCGATGCGCGTTCCCTTTGGCCCCGGGGAGCGGTTTGACTACGACGTAAAGCTGGGCTCGTTAAAAGTCGGCATCAGCACGATGGAGGTCCGCGGCATCGAGACGATTCGCGGCCGAGACACCTGGCACACCGCCTTCTGGGTGAGAGGCGGGACGTTCTTCTACAGGGTGAATGACACGTG
>JBGPLS010000054.1:0-16484 GCA_041486565.1 Gemmatimonadaceae bacterium | reverse complement strand
CTGAGAAATACAATCGAGCGACTGCTGATTCTCGCGGGCGGACCGGAGATCTCGGCGCGCGACGTCGACCGCCTCGCCGGCGCGCGCACCGCCGACGATACCGGGCTCGGCAATCTCACCCAGTGCCGGACCTTCGAGGAATTCAAGGACGCTGCCGAGCGGGCGTATCTTCTAGGCAAGCTCCGCGAGTTCGACTGGAACGTGTCGGAGACGGCGCGGGCCGTCGAGATGCCGCGATCCAACCTCTACAAGAAGATCGAGCGCTACGCACTCACCCGCGAGCACTCGTAACGTCTGCCAACCGGACAATGAAACGATTCAACAACTTCATCGACGGAGCGTGGGTTCCTCCCGACTCCGGTGCGTATTTCGAGAACCGCAATCCGGCCGACGCGACCGACCTGATCGGGGAATTCCCGCTTTCCGGGGCGAGCGACGTCCAGCGCGCGGTGGAGAGTGCGCGGCGGGGCTTCGCTATCTGGCGAGCCGTTCCGGCCCCGGCGCGCGGGGACGTTCTGCGGCAGGTCGGCGATATCCTCACCAGGCGCAAAGAGGAAATCGCGGACGCGATGACACGCGAGATGGGGAAGCCCCTT
The DNA here is from genome assembly GCA_041486565.1 of Gemmatimonadaceae bacterium. Classification (GTDB taxonomy): domain Bacteria; phylum Gemmatimonadota; class Gemmatimonadetes; order Gemmatimonadales; family Gemmatimonadaceae; genus UBA4720. The sequence continues at coordinate 15,888 of JBGPLS010000054.1, read as the reverse complement.
GCCGAGACGCGGGGCGATGTTCAGGAGGGAATCGACACCGCATACTACGCTTCGAGCGAGGGGCGCCGATTGTTCGGCCATACGGTTCCGAGCGAGCTGCGCAACAAATGGGCGATGAGCTTCCGCCGGCCAATCGGCGTCGCTGGTCTCATCTGCCCATTCAATTTTCCGCTTGCAATTCCGACCTGGAAGATGTTTCCCGCGCTGCTTTGCGGGAACGCCTGCGTGTTCAAGCCCGCCGAAGACGTTCCACATACCGGGACGCTGCTGGTGGAAATACTGCTGGAGGCGGGGATTCCGCCGGAGGTGATCCAGCTCGTCCACGGAAGGGGGGAGGAGGCGGGCGCGGCGATCGTCGGTCATCCCGACGTCCCGCTCATCTCGTTCACCGGCTCGACCGAGACTGGAAGATTTGTCGGCGAAACCTGCGGGCGGATGCACAAGCGACTTTCGCTCGAGATGGGTGGAAAGAACGCGCAGATCGTGATGGATGACGCGGACCTCGAGCTCGCGCTGGAAGGTGCGCTATGGGGTGCGTTCGGGACGACGGGGCAACGATGCACCGCCACCAGCCGTCTCATTCTACAGAGAGGGATTCACGATCGGTTCCTGGGTATGCTCGTGGACCGGGCGAAAGCGCTGAAACTGGGCGACGGCCGAGAGGCGGGAACCGACGTCGGGCCGCTGATAAACGAAGCGGCAGTGGAAAAAGTTGAGCGATACGTCGACATTGGCGTGGAAGAGGGAGCCAATCTGATTTGCGGAGGGAAGCGGGCAGAGGGTCGCGGACTGGGGAAGGGGAACTTCTTCGAGCCGACAATCTTCGCCGGTGTAGAGCCTGGCTACACGATCGAGCAGGAGGAGATCTTCGGCCCCGTGCTGTCGGTCGTGCGCGTCGCCACCGTCGACGAGGCGTTCGCGGTCAACAACGGAGTCCGCTATGGACTCTCGTCGTCGATCTACACGCGAGACGTCAATGTGTCGTTCAGGGCTTTCGCGGAGCTCGACAATGGAATCACTTATGTCAATGCCCCGACGATCGGTGCCGAGGCACACATGCCGTTCGGTGGTGTAAAACAGACGGGCAACGGGCATCGCGAAGGCGGCTGGGAAGTCTATGAGTTCTATTCGGAAACCAAGGTTGGATACGCCGATTTTTCCGGAACTCTTCAGCGCGCGCAGATCGACAACTATCTTGGGTCACGCCGGACTGACTGACTATTCGTGGAAGAACTTCATTCGATGATCGAGGAGCGGCGCGCGAGCGCGCTCGAAGACGCCAGCGTCCGGCGGCGACGGTCGGGCGCGGCCTTCGTGTGGGAGTGGTTCCGCTCCGTGATTGTGGCACTCGCCCTCTTCATCGTCATCCGCTCGTTCTTCGTCGAAGCGTTCAAGATCCCCACCGGGAGCATGGAGGGCACGCTTCTCGTCGGCGATTTTCTTCTCGTCAACAAGCTCGTGTACGGCGCCGAGGTCCCCTTTTCGGGAGTGAAGCTGCCGGCGCTTCGCACTCCGAAGCATGGCGACATCATCGTCTTTCAGTGGCCCGTCGACCCCACCAAGAATTTCGTCAAGCGCATCGTCGGGCTGCCCGGCGATACGCTGCAGATGAAGGACGGCGAGCTGATTCTTAACGGGCTCGTGCAGCACGAAGCGTACGTGTCGCACACGTCGCCCGGGTCGGACGTTGCGGATGACGAGTTCAAGTGGCAGCTCGCGTATCTGCTGAGCGCGCACCATCCCGTTCCGGAAAAGCCGCGTTCTCCGATGCAGGTCCGCTCGCTCGAAGCGAAGCTGCGTTATCATCCCTCTCGTAACAACTGGGGTCCGCTGATCGTCCCTGACAAGAACTACTTCGTTCTGGGCGACAACCGGGACAACTCGCTCGACAGCCGGTACTGGGGATTCGTCGCCGACTCTCTTGTGCGCGGCCAGCCAATGGTAGTCTATTATAGTTACGACCCTGATGGCGCAGTGAAGCTCGACTGGCTGACCCGCGTTCGATGGAAGCGTTTCGGAGAAATGATCCAGTAGCGGCACCGGCTCGCCCCTGCGGCCGATGTTAGGCATAATACCGCGGTCGCAGGAAGGAGCAGCATCGGGTATGGCGGTTTCGGTCAATCGAAAAACGACGTACGACGAAGGTTCGCTCGATCAGTACCTTCGTGACATCAGTGTTTACCCGCTCATAACGCGCGAGGAGGAAGTTGCGCTCGCGCAGCGGATCCGCGTCAATGACCAGGAAGCGCTGGACAAGCTCGTCCGCTCCAACCTGCGCTTCGTCGTCTCCGTCGCCAAGAAATATCAGAATCAGGGCGTGTCGCTTTCCGACCTGATCAACGAGGGGAACCTCGGCCTCATCCGGGCGGCGCACAAGTTCGACGAGACGAAGGGGATCAAGTTCATCTCGTACGCGGTATGGTGGATCAGGCAGAGCATCCTCCAGGCGCTCGCCGAGCAGTCGCGCATCGTGAGAGTGCCCTTGAATCGCGCCGGCGCGCTGCACCGTATCGGAAAGCGCGCCAGCACCCTTCTCCAGGAGCTGGGAAGGCAGCCGACACATCTCGAGATCGCCGAAGGGCTGGACATCACCGAGGAAGAAGTCGCGAAGACGATGCTCATCTCGCAGGTGCATCTGTCGCTCGACGCGCCGATGACGCCGGGGGAGGACAATCGTCTGCTGGACTACCTCCCCGACAACACAAACCGCACGCCCGACGAACAGACCTTCGAGAAGGCATTGTCTGAGGCGATCGAAGAGTCGCTCGCCGGTCTCAAGGAGCGCGAGTCGAAGATTCTGAGACTTTATTTCGGGCTCGACGGAGAAGATCCGATGACGCTCGAGGACATCGGGACGCTCCTCGGGATCACTCGCGAGCGCGTGAGGCAGATCAAGGAGAAGGCGCTGCTCAAGCTCCGGCACAACTCACGGCGACGGGCTCTGGAGTCGTTTCTCGGCTGACCCCTGATTCGCTGGCAATGGGCAAAGGGCTCCGTCGCACGGAGCCTTTTTTTTCTGACACTACCCGCACAAAACCCTTACCCTCGGAGAGCGGCGCCTCCTGTAACTTGAGCCTGCTCAAACCGTTCGGCTGCTCGGGGCATCTAATCCCTTGAGCGATGCGCCGGGCTCAACACTTCCGGCCGATCAGGTGCAACCCGTACTGGGGCTTCCCCATGCAAGCTCGGCTGTCGGTGGTAATCACCGCTGTTGCGTCAACCGCGTGTCTGGCTCTCGCTCCGTTTCGATCGTCTGCTCAGAGCACTACGCGCTCGCAGAACGATCCCCGACCGGTTGCGCACGCAGCTCCCCGGAAGGGGTCGATCGTCATCGACGGCCGTTTCGACGACGCCGGCTGGACCGGCGCAATTCCGGTGACCGAATTCACCCAACAGTCGCCCGACGAAGGCAAGGCTCCCAGCCAGCGGACGGAGCTGCGAATCGTGTACGACGAATCCGCGCTGTACGTGGGGGCGCGGATGTACGACTCGCTCGGGGCGAAAGGCGTCCACGGGGTCCTCGCGCGCCGCGATCAGCTCCTCGATGACAACAGCGGGCTCACCTCGGACAAGATCGCGCTCGTGTTCGACACCTTCCGCGACAAGAATGGGCGCACCTGGTTCGAGCTGAATCCGCTCGGCGTCAAGGGCGACCACCAGAACGGCGACGGGTCGTACGATCCGGTTTGGGAAGGGGCCACGCAAATCGATTCGCTCGGCTGGACCGCGGAGTTCCGAATTCCTTACTCACAGCTGCGCTTCAGTCGGGACTCGGCCCAGACGTGGGGCATGCAGGTATGGCGCAACATCGACCGGCGGAACGAGCAGGACATGTGGGCGTTCTGGCGACTCAACGAATACGGAGGACCACCGTACTTCGGAACACTCGAAGGCATCGTCGTGCCGTCGAGTCCGCGCCAGATCGAGCTCGTTCCATACGCGACGTCACGCGGAACGTTTGCCCGAGCGCAGCCCGGCGATCCGTATCATTCCGCCAGGGATGTCGGCTATCGAATCGGTGGAGACGTAAAGCTCAACCTCAACTCCAGCCTGACGCTCAATGGCACGATCAATCCCGATTTCGGCCAGGTCGAGGTAGATCCGGCCGTCGTCAATCTCTCGGTCTTCGAGACGACCTTCTCCGAGAAGCGTCCGTTCTTCGTCTCGAATTCCCAGTACTTCTCCTTTGGTGGCTTCAGCTGCTACTTCTGCGACAACGTTTCGAGCCTCAATCTCGTGTACACCAGGCGCATCGGCCGGTCGCCACAGCTCGCCGGTCTGATCGGTGGCCGATCGGCATTCATGGACGCGCCGGATGCGACAACGATCCTGGGCGCAGGCAAGATCACCGGCAGAACGAAATCGGGCCTTACTGTGGGCCTGCTCGATGCGGTCACCAATCGTGAGACAGCGCACTACCGGACAACGCCGACAGACCCCGATCAGACGACGGAGGTGGAGCCGCTGGCCAACTATTTCATCGGCCGCCTGCGCCAGGATTTTCGGGGAGGCGCGACTCGCGTGGGGACGATCGCGACAGTCGTGAACCGGAGGTTGAACAACCCTGACGAAATCGCCCGGCTGCGCTCGAACGCTGAAGGCATCGGCTTCGACCTCGACCATCACTGGAGCGACCGCGCCTACTCGCTGGCGATTCAGACCGCTCTCACGAACATCGGCGGCGATTCGGCCGCCATCCGTCGCGCGCAGCAGTCGAGCGCCCGATACTATCAGCGCACTGGTCGAGTGGAATCGTCGGACGGAATCTTCTCGACCAGCTACGATCCAACTCGGACGTCGCTGACTGGCTACGGCTTCTATGCGCGGGTCGCGAAGGAAACGGGCGACTGGCTCTGGGAGACGACCCAGAACTGGCGCAGCCCCGGCTTCGAAGCCAACGACATGGGCGTTCTCAGCCGGGCGGATTACAAGTGGATGCTCGTCAACGGCGCGCGGCAGTGGACTACGCCGGGAAGCTGGTATCGCAACATCTGGACGAGCTTCGGCGCTCAGCAGCAGGTGAACTACGAGGGCGATCGCACCGACCTCGATTATCACGGGTCGTTCTCCGCAACGCTGAAGAACTACATGAGCGGCGGAATTTTCGCGATCGCACACCCCAGCACCTACGATGACAAGCTGACGCGCGGCGGCCCGACGGTGATCCACTACGGATACAACATGCTTTCGGTCGGCATCAGCGGCGACAACAGGTCGCAGGTCGTCTGGGGCATTCAGGAGCAGTACATACGGCCTGTGGACAACACCGAAGGGGGTCGGACCTCGTTCTCGCCTTCGGTCACGCTCAAGCCATCATCCCGGATTCTCGTCAGTCTGTCGCCGACCTTCGATCACGTTCTGACCGCGCAGCAGTACGTGACGGCGATTCCCGATCCGACCGCACCGGCGGCGTTCTCCGGCGTGCGCCACGTTTTCGGCCGCCTCGATCAGAAGACACTGTCGATGGATACGCGGCTCAACATGACGTTCACCCCCAATCTCACGCTCCAGTTGTTCGCCCAGCCGTTCATCGCCAGCGGCAGCTACAGCAGCTTCAAGGAGTTTGCCGAGGTGAGGTCCCGACGGATGGTCTACTACGGCCGGGACAACGGAAGCACCGTCACTCCGACGACCGACCCGAGCTCCGGGCGAGCCACGCGCTATGCTGTCGATCCGGATGGAACAGGACCGGCGCCGACGTTCAACTTTGACAATCCCAACTTCAACTTCCGCTCACTTCGCGGGACCGGCGTGTTGCGATGGGAGTACCGGCCAGGGTCCACCCTTTTCTTCGTCTGGACACAGGAGCGGGACGGATCGGATACTGCCGGCGATTTCAATTTCAGCCGCGACCGTTCAGCGCTGTTCCGCGATCGGCCTACCAATGTCTTCCAGATAAAGGGGACGTACTGGATCGGCCGGTGAGGCAACTGCGGACTGCGGACCAACTGCCATTGCGGACTGCTGACTGATTGCGGACTGCGGACTAATTGCGGACTGCGAACCTGCTGCGGACTGCGAACTCACTGCGCCGCGGTCTCCGCGGCCACGAGCGGGTGGTTAAATTCCCGGCATGGCCCAGCAATCCTCATTCGACGTCACGACCGGCGTCGATCTCCAGGAAGTCGACAACGCCGTCAACCAGGCGCAGAAGGAGATCGCGCAGCGCTATGACTTCAAGGGATCAATAGCGAAAATCGAATTCAGCCGCGCCGAAGGGACTCTCAATCTGACGGCGGAGAGCGAATTCAGGATGGAGGCGCTGTTCGACGTCCTCCAGAGCAAGCTGATCAAGCGCGGCGTTCCGGTGAAGAATCTCGACGTCGGCGACATCAAGCCTGCCGGCGGCGACAAGGTCACGCGTCAGGTGAAGCTCAAGATGGCCCTCGACGGAGACACCGCGAAGAAAGTCGCCGCGGCGATCAAGGAGGCGAAGCTCAGGAAGGTGCAGGCAGCCATCCAGGGCGATCAGGTGCGCGTGACATCGCCGTCGAGAGACGACCTTCAGGCGGCAATGGCACTGCTTCGCGGGAAGGACTTCGGCGTAGAGCTCAAGTTCGGCAACTATCGATGATCCCGGCAGCTCGCGGATGAGCCAGGGAATTCGCGCCCCGGGAGGCCACCCGTGAAGGTCGGCTTCGTCACCCTCGGCTGCGACAAGAATACAGTCGATAGCGAGCGTTACCTCGGAGAGCTCGCAGGATACGGGGGCCAATACACGGCCGATCTCGCCGACGCAGAAGTAATTATCGTCAATACGTGCGGATTCATCGACGCGGCGAAGAAGGAATCCATCGACGCGCTCGTCGAGGCGGGTCGGTACAAGGCCGACGGTGTCTGCCAGGCAGTTGTCGCGATCGGCTGCATGGTGGAGCGCCACAAGGCTGAGCTGCTGGATGCGCTTCCCGAGGTTGATCTTTTCCTCGGCGCGTCGGAGAGCGGGACGCTCGCCCGGCAGCTCGCCGAGCGCGGCATCGGAGTTGCCGATCCGGTTGCACTTCACCCCGGCGTCCGGCAATACACCGGCGACCTTCCTCACGTGCGCTACCTCAAGATCAGCGAGGGATGCGATCACGGCTGCGCATTCTGCGCCATTCCCCTGATGCGGGGCAGGCATCGTTCCTTCGCGCGCGCCGAGATCGTGCGCGAGGCCCAGCTTCTCGAGCTTCAGGGTGCGCGCGAGATCAACCTCGTCGCGCAGGACCTGGCGCATTACGGCCGCGATCAGCGGGAGGGCGTCCGGCTTCCCGAGCTTCTCGAGTCGCTGGTCGAGGAAACCTCGGTCCCGTGGATCAGGATGCTCTATCTCTATTCGGCGGGGATTACGCCGCGCCTGCTCGAGGTCGTCGCGCGCGAGAGCCGGATTCTTCCGTACCTCGACATGCCGATGCAGCACGCGGCCGATGATGTGCTGGCGCGCATGCGCCGTCCCGAGAGAAAGCGGACCATTCGCGAGAAGGTCGCGCGATTCCGCGACGCGGTCCCCGGGGTCGCGATCCGCACCACCTGCATTGTCGGATTCCCGGGCGAGACCGAGGCGCAGTACGACGAGCTGCTCGAGTTTCTCGAGGAAATCCAGTTCGATCGCGTCGGCGCGTTCACGTATTCTCCGCAGGAGGGCACGCGGGCCGCGGAGCTGGTCGACGACGTGCCCGATGCTCTCAAGCGCGAGCGTCTCGAGCGTCTGACGGAGCTTCAGCGCGCGGTGACGTCCGAGCGGTACGAGGCGCGTCTCGGAGGCGTCGTTCGCGCCATTGTCGACCGCCGGACAGAGAGCGGATCGCAGGCTCGCCTCCCATGGCAGGCCGACGACATCGACGGCGTGACCCAGGTGGACGAGCCTCATGCGCCGGGCACTCTCCTGGACGTAGCGGTCGAGGAGGTCGTCGACGATTACGATTTCAGAGCTTCGGTCGTGCAGGTGGTCGAGGCCGCGCGTGGGCGCCCGCGCGTGAGACCTCCGCTCGCGCTGCCGATGTTGCAGCCGACGGTGGGTAGCTATGGCCGCTGAGCTCCGTCGCATTCGCCTCCGACTGCGGTGACATCGATTCCCGGGCAGCGCGCCGGGCAGCTGACGCGCTCAGCGGATCTGATGCGGCGCTCACGCGACATCTTTCCGGGAGGCGTGAACTCGCCGGTGCGCGCGTTCGGCGGTGTGGGTGGAGACCCGATTGTCGTCGCCAGCGGCGCAGGCGCGCGGATCAGGGACGTGGACGGCAGGGAGTATCTCGACTTCGTTCTCTCGTGGGGCGCGCTCGCGCTGGGACACGCTTCACCGGTGGTGCTCGAGGCGCTCGACAGAGTGATGCGCAACGGCACGACCTTCGGGATGCCGACCGAGCTCGAGGTCCAGCTCGCTGAGCTCATCCGGCAGCGGATGCCTCACGTCGAGATGATGCGTTTCGTCTCGAGTGGAACCGAAGCAACGATGAGCGCCGTGCGTCTCGCCCGCGCTTACACCGGCCATCAATCGATACTCAAGTTCGACGGATGCTATCACGGCCACGCTGATTCCTTTCTGGTAAGGGCGGGGTCCGGCGTCGCCACACTCGGACTGCCGAACTCTCCTGGCGTCCCCGCCGAGCTCGCTGCGCTGACTGTCAGCGCCCCGTACAACGATCTCGAAGGTGCGCGCGCCGCCGGCCGTGTGGCAAAGGGGGGGATCGCGGCAATCATTGTCGAGCCGATAGTCGGTAACGCGGGCTTCATCGAGCCGGCGCCGGGTTTTCTCGACGGATTGCGCGCACTCGCTGACGAATGGGGAGCGCTGCTCGTCCTTGATGAAGTGATGACGGGCTTTCGCATCGCTCCGGGCGGAGCGCGCGAGCGCTTTGGCGTGACGGCCGATCTCACGACCCTTGGAAAGGTGATCGGCGGCGGACTCGCGGCAGCCGCTTACGGTGGCCGGCGCGAGATCATGGAACAGATCGCGCCATCAGGCCCGGTCTACCAGGCCGGAACTCTCTCGGGGAATCCGCTGGCGATGGCGGCGGGGCTGGCGACGATCGGCATCCTCACGCCGGCGCTCCACGCGCGCGTGGAGCAGCGGACGGCTCGACTGGTGGATGGGTTGCGGGCGATTGCGGCGGGTCTGAATGTGCCATTCACTGTCGCGCATGCGGGGTCAATGTGGGGATTCTTCTTCCGCGCAGGTCCCGTGCTCGACTTCGACGATGCAAAGGGCAGCGATGTTGCGATGTTCAGGAGATTCTTTCACGCCGCGCTGGAGCGGGGCGTATACCTCACGCCGTCGGCGTTCGAAGCGGGCTTCATGTCGGCTGCGCACGGCGAAGCCGACGTGGACGAAGCACTCGAGCGACTCGAGTCCGCGATGCGGAGTGCCCGTGCGTAGGGTGGGCGTCATCCTCTTCTTCGGCGCCGCGGCCTGTGCCTCGGCGCTTCCGCGCCCAGCCTCCGAAGCGGGCGCCGTGGACCAGAGCGACCAGCCTGTGCGCATCGCCCTCGCCACCTCGGCGCGTCAGGCACGGTTCTCCGCCGGCGGCTCGTGGGTGATTTACAACAGGAACAGCGAAAACGTCGTCGCGCGTGGAAGAGCCAACGACGGCGTGAAGGTCGAGATGCGCTCGGGCCGGCTGGTCGCCGTTCGCGACGATGGCTCGGTGACATCCAGGTTCAGCGGCCCGTTCATCATTCGGTCCACGACTCCGGGCGAGCTGCTCCGCTACGATGGAAAGCGATATCGCGGCGAGCTGCGCGTTCTCCCCTCGGACAGTGCAATGCTCGTCATCAATCGATTGGCGGTCGAGTCCTATCTGCGCGGAGTAGTCCCGCTCGAGATCGGTGACCGCCAGCCCGGGGAGGAGGCGGCCGTCCAGGCGCAGGCGGTCGCAGCGCGCAGCTACTCATACATCCACATGGCCGAGGCTCAGAGCCGCGCGTTCGACATGTATGCGACGGTGCAGGACCAGGTCTATGGCGGCGCCGACGCCGAGAATCCGATGTCCGATGCGGCAATATCAACCACGAAGGACATGGTGGTGCGCTACGCCGGACGGATCATCAGTACGCCGTACCACTCCACGTGCGGCGGTAGCACGGCGGCGGTAGAGGAGGTCTGGTGGCGCGAGCCGAGCCAGCCGTATCTGCGTCCGGTGAGCGACCGCATCCCCGGCACCAACAGCTACTATTGCGATCCATCGCCACGCTTCCGCTGGACGACGACGTTCCAGAAAGAGGCGCTGAAGGCGACACTCGAGAAGTATCTCGCCCAGTATTCTTCGGGTTCGCCGACCTCGGGAGGCATTGGCAGCGTGACTGGCGTGCGCATCGAGGGGCGCACTCGTTCCGATCGTGTGAGTGCGATCACGATCCAGAGCACTCGCGGGAATTACGTCGTGCGGGGAAACGACATCAGGTTCGTGCTTCGCTCGCCGGCCGGAACGATTCTCAACAGCACATATTTCACCGCCGAGACAACCGCCGATTCCGGCGGCGACGTCGAGACGCTTACTTTGAGCGGCGGCGGATACGGCCATGGCATCGGCATGTGTCAGTGGGGAGCGATCGGAAGGGCACGTGCGGGGCAGGACTACAGGATGATCCTGACAACCTATTATCCGGGCACCACCGTGGGACGCATAGATTGACCGCGAGCCGTCCAAGGACGCCGACCCGCGGTGAGCCCGCGATCGAAATCGAACGCGGTCCGCTCCCCGATTGCAGAATAGCGCTCGTCGGAGCGGGCGCGATCGCGCAGCTCGCCCACCTCCCGGTGCTGGCGAAGATCAAGGGAGCGACGCTCGTCGCAATCTGCGACAATGATGGAGTGAAAGCCGGCGCTCTCGCCCAGCGCCTTGGCGTTCGCGATGTCTTCACCGACATCGATGAGCTCCTCGAGCACGACGGGCTCGACGCAGTGGTGATCGCGACGCCAAACCACCTGCACGAGCCGCACGTTCTTCGCGCGCTGCAGTCGAAGGTCCACGTCCTGTGCGAGCGGCCGCTGTCGCTCACCTCAGCGGGCGTCAAGCGCATCCTTGCATCGGCAGATGCGACAAGAAGGATGGTCGTCGTCGGCAACAACCACCGTTTTCGAAGCGACGTCCAGCAGCTGAGTCGCTTTCTCCAGGGAGGAGAGCTCGGCAAGCTCGTCGGAATGCGCGCCGGACAATACCAGTTCCGGTCGGCACAGCAGGGATGGAGATTCCGCAAGGCGGAAGCGGGCGGGGGAGCGTTTCTCGAGTACGGCTATCAGCTGCTCGATCTCGCCCTCTGGCTCTCCGACTTTCCCGAGCCGGTACGGATATCGGCGCATATGGACACGCCGCGGCCGGGCGGTGTCGAAGATATGATGCTGGTGCATCTCGAATGTGCTGGCGGAATCAACTACAGCTTCGACATCTCGTGGGCGTACGTCGGACAGGAGGAACGATGGTGGTTCGAGGTTCTGTCCACGCGCGGCAGCGCCCGCCTGGCTCCGCTGCGCGTGGTCAAGGAGCTGAACGGGAGGCCGACGAACGTCTCCCCCACCGGCGCGTCGGCGCGCGAGAGCGTTTTTCTCCAGTCGTACCGCGCCGAGCTCGCGCACTTCGTGGCGATGCTTCGCGAAGAAGCGCCGTACGAGCCACCGGATGACCAGCTCAAGGTGATGCGGGTGGTGGAGGCGATATACCGCTCCGCCGAAGAGGGCCGCGAGATCGCGTTTTGAGACGCGCGTTTCGAATCCGATCGTATATGCTGCTGGTTGCCAGTCGTTACCGCCTTCTGGCTTGCGCGACCGTTGCCGCGCTGTTCGCAGGAGCCCCGAGCGCCCTTGCTGCGCAGCCAACACTCCAGCAGCCGTCCGCGTCCGTAGCAAGGAGCGGCCAGCGGGTACCGGGCAGCGGGTATCGGGTACCGGGCATCGGGCAACGGGCATCCACTGGCGTTCCCGGATCCGAGCTCACCGTCTACCTGATGACAATGGGTCCGGGAGACGAGGTCTGGGAGAAGTTCGGCCACAACGCGATCTGGATTCACGATAGCCTTCGGAACACCGACATCGCCTACAACTGGGGACTGTTCGACTTCGACGCCGCCGATTTCTTCCCCCGGTTTCTCAGGGGCGACATGCGGTATTCGATGGGCGGATTCGACAAGGAGGGAACGCTGGACTCCTACCGTCGAGCCAACCGCTCGGTGTGGGCGCAGGAGCTCAACCTCACCCCCGCGCAGCGGCTGTCGCTGGACCGGTTTGTCGAATGGAACGCGCTGCCGGAGAATCGCTACTACGACTACGATTACTTCCGCGACAATTGCTCGACTCGTGTGCGCGATGTGCTCGACAGGGCACTCGCAGGTGTGATCCAGCGCGCGACGGAGCGTGTGCCGAGCGGATCGACCTACCGCTCCCATACGCGCCGTCTGACGCAGGACGTGCAATGGGTCTACCTCGGCACACTGCTCGGCCTGGGACACCCCGTTGACAGGCCGGTCTCACGTTGGGAAGAGATGTTTTTGCCCGTCCGGTTGCACGACGACATCCGCGGGATCCGCGTGACGGACGCATCCGGCGGCTCGGTTCCACTCGTCAAGAGTGATACGGCGCTTTTTGTCTCGAGCAGAGAGCCGGAGCCGCTCGAGCCCGCGACACACATCGGAACTTATCTCGCTGCTGGAATGCTCGTGCTCCTCGTATCGCTATTGCTCCGACACGTCGCCGGCGGGGGCAGCAATGGAGCGCGACTCTCGCTCCTCATCGTGACTGGACTGTGGAGTTTCGTGGCCGGCATCCTTGGGACTGCGCTCGCCGCGCTCTGGGCGTTCACGAATCACGTCTACAGCTATCAAAACGAGAATCTGCTACAGGCAAATCCACTTTCTCTCATTCTCGCGATAATGATCCTCGCCTCGATCCGCAAGCGCGCGCCAGCCGCCGTCGGCGAGGGCGTGGTCGGGAGCCGGACATCGAGTGTGGGATGGCTCATCGCCGGAGTTTCCTTCGCCGGCTTCGCCCTCAAGATTCTGCCGGCGTTTCATCAGGTCAACGGAGAGATCATCGCATTGATGCTTCCCGCGCATCTCGGCATCGCACTGGCCCTCGGGAAAAGCCTTCTGTGGCGTGACGGCGGGAAACTTCCGGAGACGCCCGCGACCGAGAGTTGAAGGTTTTGCGTGGAGTCATACAGTGGTTTGCTGTCGCATCATTGGTTTGCTGCGCACACAATTCCCGCATGATACCATCCAATCAGATCACGATGGCGATCGTGAATGCCCGCGTCTGGACAGGTAACCCCGCACAGCCGTGGGCGACGGCGGTCGCCGTGGCTGGCGAGAGGATCGCAGTGGTTGGCTCCAGTGCCGAAGTTGCGAAGCTCGCGCGTGGCGCGCCTGCAGCGCGCGTGCTTGATGCGAAGGGCGGAATGGTGCTGCCCGGCTTCATCGATTCACACGTCCACTTCGTGACCGGAGGGTTCCGGCTCTCCTCGGTCCAGCTGCGCGATGCGCAAACGCCGGCGGAGTTCATCGCCCGCATCAAAGCCTACGCGGCGGCGATCCCTGCGGGCGCCTGGATCACCGGCGGCGACTGGGATCACCAGAACTGGGGTGGCGAGCTGCCGAGCCGCGACTGGATCGATTCCGTCACGCCGAACAATCCGGTTTGGGTCTCACGCCTCGACGGGCACATGGCGCTGGCAAACGGAGCTGCGCTCGCCGCAGCCGGCGTCACTCGGTCCACTGCGGACGTCGAAGGCGGGACGATCGTCCGCGATGCTTCCGGCAATCCGACAGGGATCATGAAGGACAATGCCGAAAGTATCGTTGACAAGGTCGAGCCGCCGCCTGCGCGCGAGCTGAGCGACCGCGCGCTCGACGCCGCGATGCACTACGTTGCCGAGCGCGGTGTGACGTCGGTGCACAACATGGGGACGTTCGAGGATCTTGCGACTTTCGAGCGCGCGCACCGCGCCGGCCGGCTGATAACGCGGATCTATGCCGTGACGCCGATCGCCCAGTGGGAGCGCCTCCGCGACACGGTTGCTGCGCGCGGCCGCGGTGACGCGTGGCTGCGAATCGGCGGCCTCAAGGGATTCGTCGACGGCTCGCTGGGCTCGCATACGGCAGCGATGTTCGCGCCATTCGTGGATTCTCCTGCCGATTCAGGGCTGCTCGTCGAAAACCCCGAGGACCTTTACCGCTGGACGCACGACGCGGATCGCGCGCGGCTGCAGGTCATCGTCCACGCCATCGGCGACAGAGCGATCCACGTCCAGCTCGACATCTTCGATCGAGTGGAGAAAGAGAATGGACCCCGCGACCGCCGCTTTCGCATCGAGCACGCCCAGCATCTCCTGCAGGCGGACATCCCGCGGTTCGCTCAACTCGGCGTCGTCCCCAGCATGCAGCCGTACCACGCGATCGACGATGGCCGGTGGGCCGAACGCGTGATCGGACCCGAGCGCATCAAGACGACTTACGCCTTCCGGTCGCTGCTGGACGCCGGCGCGCGTCTGGCGTTCGGGAGCGACTGGTTCGTCGCACCGCCGACGCCGCTGGAGGGGATCTATGCCGCGGTCACGCGGCGAACGCTGGACGACAGGAATCCCGCCGGTTGGGTGAAGGAGCAGAAGATCGGCGTCGAGGATGCCCTGCGCGCCTACACGGTGAATGCCGCCTTTGCGTCATTCGATGACGGGATCAAGGGCTCGCTCGAGCGCGGGAAGCTCGCCGATCTCGTCATACTCGACCGGGACATCACGCAGATCCCGCCGGAGACGATCCGCGATGCGAGAGTCCTGATGACGGTTGTTGCCGGCCGCGTGGTGTTCGAAGCCAAGCAATAGCTAGCCGCCGTTCCGGGCCGGATTACCCGAACCTTGTCTGCAATTCACAGTCAGTCCGCAGTCCGCAGTTAGTTCGCAGTCCGCACTTAGTCCGCACTGCCTGTTAAGCTGTGTACGCCCCCCGGTACTGGTACAGTTTGAATAAAGGAGCCCTTGAATCGGAAGGGTGACAGAGACATAGGATCTGACTCATGCCGAAGAAACGCAGACTCCCGGAAACAGCGACAGCGTACCGACAATCGAGACGTGCTTCGGCGGCACGTCTCGGACGAATCGGTTGATCTGGTATACGTCGACCCGCCGTTTAATTCCACCGCCAACTAAACGAGGACATCATGCCGGGCTCGCCAGGCACGTCCGTAGTATCACTCTCCGCGATTGCGAGGCTCTGCGCGATTGTGGCATTCCCCGCCACGACTCTCGCGTCGCAGGCTGCCCCGACGGTCGCGCCGGCCTCGAACGACGCGCGCAAGGCCAGCGTGGTGTCGCAGCTCACTGCCGGAGCGACCATCCGCGTCGCGACCAGCGACAGACTCGTCTTCGAGGGGCGCTACGCGCGACTGGATAGTGAATCGCTCGTGTTGTATACCGCCGCCGGCCGCGATGCCCTGCGCATTTCGCTCGCCCAAATCGACACTCTGTGGACCCGCGCACGCAACCCAGGCAAGTGGATCTCCATCGGTGCGCTCATTGGCGGCGTGCTCGGCGGCGGGGGTGTCGCGATACTATGCACCGGCATCGCCCAGGACGCCGCCGAACGCCGCGGTTGCGGCAGCACGGTCGCTGGCGCCGCGGTCGGCGGTGCCCTCCTCGGCGGCGTGATTGGCGCGATCCGTCCGCCGGGTTGGCACCAGCGGTGGCCGCAGTAGGCTCTGCCGCGACGAAGATTCCTGAGTTTCGTTCAAACTGTACCAGTACCCGCCGCCCGCCTGGACACCCGCCGCCCGCCCGCCGCCCGCCTGTCTGTTGAACACGGATGATAATGTCCCCCTGATTCGCGGATAGAAATGTCACCCCTCAAGATGTTCCCTCTGACGAGGAGGGAGCTTGGAGAGGACGGCATTGAGCGAACGGGAATTGGTAAGGGCTTCTGTAGTGAAGCGTG
>JBGPLS010000053.1:0-16926 GCA_041486565.1 Gemmatimonadaceae bacterium | reverse complement strand
GAGCTCGACACCGAAGCGGTCCGTCGCTCGCGCTTCTTTACCGACTGTCGCGAGTCGTGCCTGAACGAAGCCGGCGATTTCCTGATCGCGCGCGGCGAAGGCGCCATTGGCGACGCGCATTTGCTCGGCGAGCTGGGCGATATGTTGCTCGGCAAAGTGCCAGGACGTGTGTCGCGCGACGACATCACGATCTTCGAATCCTTAGGGATAGCGATCGAAGACCTGGCCGCGGCGCATCTCATTCATCGGCGCGCGCTCGAGACCGGCGCCGGGACATGGCTCGAGTGGGGCGGCTCGCCCAG
Source organism: Gemmatimonadaceae bacterium (assembly GCA_041486565.1). Lineage (GTDB taxonomy): Bacteria > Gemmatimonadota > Gemmatimonadetes > Gemmatimonadales > Gemmatimonadaceae > UBA4720. The sequence goes on along the minus strand of JBGPLS010000053.1, from coordinate 16,624 downwards.
CACTGCGTGAGTTCCATGACGCCGTTTGGTGGCCCCGCAGACGACCTTGAGTCAGTACACGCGACCAGGGCCAATGACAAGCCGAGCGCGAGAACGAACGCTCCAAGGACTGCCCAACGGTGATTCGCATCCGCTGGGTTGTGTACCAGTCCTCGGGAAGGTGGACTACCGCCGGCAGCCGTACGCTCGATGTATCGGGAATATTCTTCGCCGTCAGGACCACTCTTGCCATCTCTATGTTGACGGGCCGCTGCACTGTATCGAGTCCAGTTGGCGTACTTGCGACCACGTTTTGTACCAGCGTGCTGAGCGGTCGCGCGTCGATTGCAAGCTGGGTCTATGAGCGAAAATTCGACGTACTCACGTATCGCTTCCCGCCGACCGTGACGGCGAAAGCATCACCCCGCCAGTTGCTGGCTCTCACGGACCCTCCTGTATCCTTATCGTAGCTCGTAATCGATATAGAGATTCGTGATCGTCACACCCGAGGTTTTCCTGGCGTTATCCCATTCCGCTTTGGAAACCGAGGTCGGCCGTTCCTTGTCGCCGGGCCAACCAACATCCGAGCGCACAACCCGGCCCATCGTCTTCTCGACCAGTCGCTTGTACAACGGCTTCGCCGGCATCTGCCATGGTGGCGTCTTGTTCATCGCCACTGTCCGATCAACCGGAATCATCGCCACCAGATCTTCCCGCTCCATTAATTCGAGGCCATGCGCTTTTACCGTCGCGTTGTGACTCGAGTGGTGCCCTACCTTATAGAAGGCTGTCCGTGCAAGCAGGTCAGCCGCTTGTACCGGAAGCTCGTTGCCCGCTTCGTCCTTGAATTTCACGTCGCTCCATGACTCCCAGTTTCCGACCTGAGCGTCGGCAGGGAACAGCAACACTCTCCGGTCATCCACAAGCTCGATGGCGAGAGCGAGGCTCGTGTTATTCGTATAACTGTCGAGCTGCAACGCCAAGTCGGTTCCGCCTCCGAGCCAATCGGCGTCGACGCGACGCCATGCGTCTTTTTTCCTGTAGTAGGACGCAAACTCTTTCTGGCAGGTTTTCTGATCCGACGTTTCGATCCTAAAGCGTGGATCGAAGGGAAGTCGCCGCTCAAACCCCTGTTGCTCTTCGGCATTCAGCGAGTTTCGATAGTCGGTGAGTGACTTGCCTGCCAATCCGAACCTCGAGAATGCGGCGAGGTCACTGCTAAAGCGGGCGTCGAGTGAATACAGCTCAGGAGACCCGTGCTCGCCCAGGTTCCTCAACGCCGACTCGCTCTCCGGTGGCCCGAGCACGTAGAAGCGCACGCCCGGCAGCCATGGGCCTTCAATGACGTTCCCCGGCTTCAGGAATCTGCCCTTGTCGCCCGCACGCCTCGTGACGTAGCGCATCAGCTCGTCGATTCCCTTAGCCAGCGTTGCACCAAGTGGCTGTTCATTCGCGGGTACGTTGGCGAAGAAGTCCAGGAGGTTCTCCATTCCAGACTTCATTTCCGCGACTGCTTTCGTTTCGGCCACGTCCGTAACAGGACTCGCGCCAAGAGCGTCGGCGGCAAGCGCAACGCTCATTCGCAGGTCCCCTTTGTACTTGGAGATCTTCTTCGCCAGTTCGTCACTCGGATCCTCAGTCCACGCAACCCATGCCTGATCGACCTGGAAAGCGTCGAAGGGCGAAGGATCACCTGCGAACCCGGATACGTGATCCTTGTGCTCGTGCGTGGCGACCATGACGTGAAGATGAGCCCCGGTGGTGTCAGAGATGTTCTTGATCACGTCCTGCATCTTCACACGCGTCGTGGTCGCACCAAGGGTTCCACAGTCGATCAGCATGTGTACCGGTTCAGGGCCCGTGAAGTAAGTCACGAGAAAGCAATCTCCGAGTCCCTGCCTGTACATTCGCACGCGGACCTTGGTCGACCCGTCAGCGGCTGACTTCTTTGGTGTTCTCGTCCTCTTCACCGGCTTCTTTAGTGATCTTGCTTTCTTCCTGGAGGTCTTGCTCTTCGCTTTCGGTGCCATGGCTCTCCTCACATTTGACCGCGGTGCAGCAACGCAAAAGGCTCCCGCACATCTTCGTCGTTGGAAACCGGGAAGTACGTCGAGCGTAGCCCGGCGCTGGCCGACTCCGTCGTGAATTCCTGCTGTCTGTGTCGGCGCGTAAGGCTGTCCATGGGCTTTCTGATACAGTAAGAGATGCTTGGGACGTGCAAATTGGCAACGAGAGTCGAACCGCCTTCGAATCGCATGGTATCGGCCTCAACGCCACTCTCGCCGGTGGGAACCTTCCCTTCCTGGATTAGTTGGGCGATCAGCTGGACGTACGTCTTCCCGAGCGGATCGGTACGCGACGCGAAATGCGCCGAGTGCACCTGGAAGGACCGTGCGGGATCGAGTCCCAGAAAGAAAGCGTCCCGCTTGCCTTCAGGTCGCTTCTTGAAATGTTTCTTGAGCCACGCTTGGATGACAAGCCGCGTCTCGCGCTCAAGTTTGAAAAGCTCCTTCCGAGACCTCGCGTACCGGTGCCGGTCGGCTTGTTCTCTCATGTCGAGCAGTAGCTGAAGAAGCATGTCGGACGAACTCCTGTCGTCGTCATTCGGCGAGCGCCACCTGAGATTCTCCGCGGATAGGGTTCGCACATCGCGAGGATAGAGGCCCCGACGCCGGAATGCCTCGACCAAAGCGACGCGATAATTGCGGACATCTTCGGGGAAAGCGTCATAATCGGCGGTGATGACTGCACGCAGATATTCGCCGAAGGTGAGATCGACCGGTGGACAGTAGTCCAATCCGCGAATACACATGGTAAGAACGTGGCTGGCCGCCTTGCTGGCTTCGTCGCTCAGCCGGTTGACCAGATCAGGATGCACCGACCCTGCGGGTAGAACGCCTGTGCCCGACGTGTATAGTCTCAGCAGATCGGCGACTCGCGACTTGTAGATCGAGAGAAAGGCCTCGAAGACTGCTGCCACGAGTATGGCGCCGCGTTGATGCGGCTCCATTGTGACATCGATGTCCGACGGGTTGGGATCACGTGGCTTCCATTGGCCGGTTTTCCGGTCGACTGCGCCTATCGCATCTCGTAGAGCGCCCCGTGCTCCTGTAGCTCGCCCGAATTGGGTCGCCAGTTGGCCCAGCACAGTTTCCTGAGAGCTGATGTCGCCGCGGGTTTGTCCAATCTGATGCCGGATGATCTCTGGAAACGTGAAATGCTGAAACAATGCGACGATGTCGGCAAATCCCTCATGAAAAGCGAGCATGTCCGGATTCGTCGCGCGGCGGAGGCGGCGGTGCATTCCGTCGAGGAGAGCGTGGGCCGTTTCGTGGGCCACGATATCGTGCGAGATCGCGGTGAATACCAGACCGCCGGGTATATGGTCGGCAGCATCACCCTCGGCGGCAGCGAAATATCCGAGAAGGAGCGCTTTCTTCGCAGGACTGTAGTAAGCGTTGGCCTCCCGCAGCGCGTGAGGATAAATCCGCAGCCGCTGGACGTAATGCGAATCGTCGTACGTTTTCGACGAATCTTCGGGAGGCCCGGGTGCCCATAGAGTGACCCTGCCGAGCGCCTGCTCGAAGTTGTGAATCGTGAGCTGTGAGACGGCGTACACCATCTGCTGATGAAACTGCGGAGTTCCTTCCGATGGCGGCAATCCATCCTGAGCCAGCAGATATTGCTGATTCAAGTCAACCGGCTCGTAAAAACACCTCGCAGCGGGATCGTAGTCGATCACCTCGAGGTACTCGCCAACGGGACCCGGTGCAAGTTCCTCCCACGGCAATCGGAAAACGATCTCGCTGATAGGCGCCGTGCGTAACGTTTGAGCGAGACTCGGATCGAGCGCGTAACCGCGGAGGCTGCGGTAGACCGGCGCCGAGATTTCAGATTCGTTGCGAAGGGGCGGGGCCAAGGGGTTACTCCGATATGGCGTGCTAAGTGACTTTTTGCCCTTCAGTGCTAACGGATCTCGACGTCGATGGTGTGCGTTTCTATGGGCTCTGGTTCCCAGGCGCGTTTCAGCCGAAATAGAATAGTTGCCCGTCCGGGGCGGTGGGCGGCGAAGGAAAACCGCTCCACTCCGCTGGCTCCGATCGCGTCGCTTCGGACTGTGAAGTCGCGCTTCTCGAGCGAAACTATGTCGCCGCTAGCATCGGCTTCCCACTGGTAGCCCGTTGTCGGCGTCGCTGTTAGCTCGACATCAAACGTGGTGCCAGCCGAAGTTACGATTCGTGAATCCGAAGCGGAGTACGCTTTTCCCATAGAGCTGCACCAGGAGGGGACAGTGGGAATGCTGCGCAATCCTGCTGCAGGCCACAATGGCCAACCGCGAGCTTCCCATTCCCCCTTATCTGCAAGACGCGCGTCAACCAAGCGAGAAGGTAACCTTGATGCCCGGCCTCATCTCAAGAAGTCGAAGAAGTGCCATTGAATTCAGTGCAGCTTCGGTCGGGTCACTTCCGAGTACGTCATCACCAAAGGGATCGAAATCGGTGCTCGCCCCGATATCTCCGAATGGATCGGCTGCGTCAGTCATTTCGACTCCCTGTGGAGAAGAGAGCGTACTCGCCACAGCTGTGGCGAGCGCCGAGTCCAGCTCGTCGAGACTCGGCAGTTCCCCAGACAGTAAGTCTCCACTTCCATCAGGAGTAGGCGCCGGATCCTGGCAGCCGCAGGGCGCGCCGGGTGTCGCTTTCGAGAACGGATCCACGATAGACCTCCTTGGTTAGCCTAGAGCACGACAGAAGCTTTCACGATATTGGGGGCAATGCAGGAGAATCCTCACGATCTGCTGCGCGAGCACGCGACAGTCCGACGGTGCCCACCATGGTGGAACACCTCGATGGCAGACGTAATAACGCAAGCAGTCGCGCAAATGCTGGTTCGTGCGTGTAGCGATCAGCACGCGCTTTAGTGGCAAAAGATACTGCTCGCAAACATCGGCCGGCGGAACGGCCGGACAGTTCAGGTCAATGTCGTAAGAAGCGAAGGATGTATCCATCCCACACTCGCCATAGCCTATCCGGAAGAACCCAGCCTCTCCCCATGCTGTACCCCAGCTGTTCTTGCAAATCCAGCATTGGGCAGTGTCGTCATAGCCCACCATCGAGATCGCATGTCCACCAGCCTGGGTGCCACTCGTGTGACGATACACGCCGGATTGATAAGCGAAGAAATCCTGGTAGACGATCATGCCGGCGACAAGCGGGCCTTTTGTGGCGAGAAGGTTTTTCCGATCGGCAACGGATAGAATCTGCGTCCAGGATGTGAGCTTGATGTAGGCCGACAGATTTGGCTTGCAAGCCTGGTTGCCTGGCGTGTACGGGAAGTCGGACTCGCGGGCAATGCCCGTGTTTTTTGCGAAATCGAGTGCGTTCGAGAAGTTCCAGCCGGTGCCACAACAGTTTCCGCAGCCGCAATAGAACAGCTGCGCCTCCGACAGATCCGGAGTGAGAGCTGCATTCTTGCAAACGATCTTGATTCTGGCCTCGATCGTGGCACAAGTACCGAAGGAAACGCACGACCCGCAGCTCTGCTGGTCACGGATCGGAGTCAGCCAGTTCGCACCATTGAAGTTTCGCCAGTCGACGGCCGTGGGCAGCGCAAGCGGAGAGACGCGGAAAGCTTGAAGCGCCTCAGCAGCCTTGATTGCCTTTGCCGTTGCTGCGAGCTCGGCCGGGTCGATGATCAGGCCGAGATGTGACCGTTGTTCCGCGACGGACAACGCAGAGAGCGCTGTCGCACCCGCCCGCCAATCGTACCCGCTCTCTTGGATTTTAGCTTGTTGCGTTTCGGCCGATATCGGCCGGACGGCTCGCTGTTTCTGCCCCCGTCGCCGTGGACGCTTACTGGCCATTTGCCACCTCACAGCAGAATTGGATTACATCTGACGCGTGCGCTCTCACCGACTCACGTATGTTCGCTTGCGCTACGGCAGCGATAGAGTCGAGCCGCAGGACCATGCTAACGTCTGCCAACCATCCCACAATGCCGGTTTCATATCAGGGAACTGCATGTTTTCTATCAGTCGTTGGCCATGATTTGATGCCTTCATGGAACAGGCGCACTACACGCCGATGCGAGCCTTGATTGCGGAGCGGCCGGATATCACCATTTCACACGCTTCAGATCCGGACCGACGACGTGGCCGAACTCTCCAGGCTTGTCGCGCGCAAGGTCGTGCGTGAAATGGGCGCCGTACCACACTACTACGTCGGTGCCATTGATGGCCTCGCCGTTGACCCAGGCGTTGAGACCGGCTTCGTAAGGCGGCCCTGTGGCGACGACGCCATCATCGATCTCCGAGCCTCTGTAGCGTAGTATCCAAACGTCGCCGCGCGGAAATGGCCAGTCGGGCTGAGCGGTCGCAACGCCGTCGTTGGCGCCGGGGATAATGTCATAAGCTTCGCCGGTAGACTTGTTCTCCACCCGCCACTTCCGCCTGCTCGATGGATTACGGGGACGGCGAATCTCATAGTTCTTGTTGTGCCAGTTCGAGCTGCCGATCAGTGGCGGGTTGTTGAATTCGCGGACGAGATTGTTTCCGGCGGTGCGGACATCGAAGTCGAACCGCCAATACGCGTGGTGATGATGCACGGTGCACACGCACGAACTTTGCACCGCCGAGAAGCCAAAGCGCGGCCGGATGGTGCCATCCGTGTGCAGGCGCCAGAGGCTTACGTATCGATACCAGCCGGCCTCCATCTCGCTGACGAGAACAACCTCCTGGCCCTGCACGTAGATGGCGACGCCGAGGAAGTTGCCGATGTCCGAACCGGTGTCGAGAATCGTCGTGGCGGGCGCGGAGCAGAGCCGGAAGCCGGGGCTCACGTCCAGCCCATCGGCGTGAATCATCCCTTCCTGATCTTGCCAGTCGCGGTATGGTCCACAGGCATCGCCGTCGTACTTCACGTTGAGGATGGGCACGTGTCCACGATACAGCAGGCGCTTACCACGGTAATCGACGTAGCGCAGCTCAACGCCTGAGCCATTGGTGCCAGAGGAAGCGGCGGGACGCACGAGGAGGAATTTCCAGACCGTGGTGCTGCCCTGCTTGACGGTCACCCATACGCTCCCGGCCACACCGCTGGCGGTGGACTGGCTTGCATCAGGCAAACCGCAGATCGGGTTGTGAGCCGCCGACATCTCCGGGGCGCGGCCGCGCTCGCCGGGCTCGAAACGCATCACTTTTCGCTGGATCATGTTGACGCCTACGATCTCATGGCCACGCATGCCTTCAACCGGTAGCAGGCCGACGGCGACCGTTCGCTCCACGCGCCCGTCGGCCAGCTCCTCTCCCACCAGCGGCGGCATCGGACGGTAGGGACGGATTTGCTGCTCGCGCAGCGCTTTGGCGAGCTGCCGGTTCTGCATGACAATGCTCACCGCCTCGTCAAATTCCTCCTGGCTCGGCCGCGGCTGGAGGGCCGATTCAGTTACTTCCAGCGTGGCCGGCTTAAGAAGACTTCCGGCGGCGATTACGGCACGGTTGTTCGTGTAGTCGAAGAACACGGCCCGGAAGCGGCTCGGCGGCTTGGGCCGCGCGCGCTTTGGATCGTCTGGAGAGTCCACCAGGTCGATGCGCAACAATCGATGGCGGGTTTTCGCCAGAAGTCCTTGGACCGCGGAATGCCTCGCCAAGGTTTCCGCGAGAGCCTGCATCTGCTCCGGCCCGGGGCCGAATGACTCTATCTTAAGGCTGAGTTTCCTGTTTTTGGTGCGAGATAACTTTGTGCGCTTCGTTGCTGAGCCCTTTTTCATTGCCTGAATCCTCCGCACCTGCCAAGTGGATTTGGTTCGGCGGCATCTGAATCAACGGGAAGATGAAACTCTGCATCGACTCCGATGACGCGTATGCCACGTTAGCCTCTCGCGCCGGTTGGTCAATGTCGGTTTCGTATCGCCGATATGCTGATTTTGTACAGGCCTTGGCGTCGCTTATGTGACGAGCTTGATGGCGAGCGTTATGAATACAACCAGTCCCGCCAGATACGCTCCAAACTGGACGAGCGAGGTTATGCGAGTTGCCGGCCGGAAGACGTCGAAGGAGGAATCGTCCTGCGAGCCGGCGAGGCTGCCTAGAACGACATAGCCCGCCAACACCGAAAGAACAAAGCAGACTTCGGCTCCTATGAACCACTCGATTTGACTGTACGAAAGTTTTGCTGATGTCCTGTCTTTGAGGATTGTAACAAGACCGGCAGGAGCAAACAGAAAGGCAGACGCAAGGGTAATGAGCTGCTTCGTCTGCTCGAGATAAGTCTGGCAGGCCTCCTTCTTCCCTTCAGGTATGGTGCCAGCGGGAGTGGTCAGCGTTTCTCCTCAGTTCGCGAGCAGAACGGTGGGATGTTGCAGTAGCGCCGCCAAAACGCGCGGATCGTCGACACCGAGTTTCGATTGCGGCCGAAGAGTCCAACGATGGGTCCATCTTCCGCCATGGCTCTCACGATGTCCCGAATGCTGGCCTCATTCTCTTCCCAGTTGACTTCAGCGCGGGTTTCCAGTGTCTCGATGATCGGTATGGCGAGCATTTCACGCGCACCCCACGTAAGCGTGATGTCTGCATCTCGCGCTGCCAGATCGATGATTTCATAGAGATGGTGGGAATACCGCGATGCGCGAAACGAAGATCGCTCTCGCCATCCCATATGTTCGACGAAGCGCCACGGGGATTTCCGGATCTCCCGCATGAGCAGCGCTGCACTCAAGCACAGCGCGGCAACGAGGACGATCGGAATCGTTTGCATCCAGGTCACGCGACCACCTAGTCCGGATAGAGCGAAAATAACCAGGCAGCCGCGTGGCGTAGTGCTCCTTTTGTATCGGCGACCTGCTTGTTTTGTAACACGGGAAAGGGACCTGGCAGGTGAACGCCCGTTGCTGCGGGACTCACAAAGCCCCAACCTCGCGCCATACACCTTCCTTTCCCTCAGTACCCATGATCTCCCGCGCGAGATCAGAAGGACTTGGTCTGCAGTGGCCCCATTGAAAGTGCGGCAAATCGGGACGGGTCCAGCCTCCACCCCATTTGCAGCCAGATCGAATGAAGATTTCCGAAACCGACCGATACCAGGCGTCCGGAACGGACCACTCGCGCGAACGCGATATCACGTCCACAGCCAATCCATACCCATGCCAGCTGTAGAGATTTGATGAAGCATTCGTTACGGGAGTTGCGGGCGGCTTTACCGTCCGGCCGCGGGCGTAATAGAGCGCCTGCAATTCCTGCGATCGATATGCCTCATATACAAAAGCATCAAGACCGTTTCGATTGCACTCATCGAGCGCAGCGCGGACAGCGTTCGCAAAGTTCGGCGCGAGCGCCTGAAAGTCGCGATTTACGACCAGGCCCGAGCTCACAGCACACCTTCCTGCGGATTACCCGTCGTCCATGCCTGCTCTTCGAAATCCGCAGTTTCTTCGACCGCCGCCTGAGTGCTGGCTGGCTTCGTGACTGTCTGCGCCGAGGGGCTCTTTCCGCGAGAGCCAGCACCCACCTGGCGGTCTTCCGAGGATTCCTCCGGACTCTTTTCGTGAGGCTTCACCGTCGATCGTATCACCATGAACTTGTTGAGCAGGTCGAACCAGAACGGCGCGCCGAGCGAGATCGCCAGCGCGGTTGCGATCCAACCGAACAGGGCCAATAACAAATCGAACGCTCCGCGAAGTCCACTTTTTTCCTTTTTCGCGTCACCCGTAGGATCACCGGTCAGCGACGTGCCTGCCGCTACCTCCCAACCGATCGGCAAATTCAAGCTGTCGATTGTCGCGCGCACACGCGCCGCATTCGCAGCCTGGATCGTGGTATCGCGAGATATTGCGGACGCCTCAGCGACAAGTGCATCCCGGGCCGTTTTGTCGTGGTACAGGTACCGCGCGATCCGCAGCGAGTTGACGTTTGCGGACACGGCAATCACGAAGCCAATTGCGAGCAGGATTAGCTGCGTTCGTCTTTTGTACCACCCGGAAACGCGGTCCATCGAGCTGTCGTACCAGGCTTCAAGCTGTTCCCTCGTTCTACCCAGATCTCCTTCTGCGGTGTCGAGAGCAGTGAGCAGAGCTCGTTGCACGGGAGGATTCTTGATTGACCCGATGTTCCGCCGCAGGTTCAGCATCGAAATCGAGGGAGATGTTTTGGTGGCGGTTGAATCGTCCACTCGCGTTCCACGCGTGACGGTGTCGAGCAACGCAATCGCGAAGTTCGAGGACGGGATGTAGGATGGAAGGTTTTTCCACCACCGGCCGCCGGCCGCCCGGTCATACTTCCCATCATACAAGCTGGCGATCAGCGGGTGATCGTACATGGATTTCGCGAGGCCCACACCGTGCTCGTCGTTCAGAATGGCGCGGAACCCACGTTCCAGTTCTTTCGCTCGACTTTTTACGACGAGTTCAATCGCTTCACAAAAGGCGGAGCAGATAAGGCTGAACAACAAGTAGACAAGGACGAGCCCGATCGTGACATCGAGAATGGCCGAACCGAACATCAGACCTCCTGGACTGAAGAAGGTGACGAGGGCTTCCGTCCGGACAGGTTCTGACCGACGAGGCGCCGGCCAGCCGGGCGAGTTGATTCACGTTCCGCGTTACGTGCCACTTACCACACCGATTAGCCAGGCTCGTCGCCGCTGGGGCTGCGTCGGTAGCGGCCCCCGCGCCCATTCGGCAAACACGGCGCTGATCCACTTTAGCGACGTTGGATACATCGCCATGATCGATGTATGCGTGCCGCTTGTGATGTCCACCGATTTTGCACGCGGATCCACGCCGGTTTTCTCGAAGTGTCTGACTCCCGGAATCAACGTGAGCCGCGCGACGGGTCCCGTGGCGCCGAGGACGCCAAGCGATAGACCCCAATTGACTGTCGCATCGAAGAGCTGTTCGTTGTCGTCGGAAGCACCAACGCTGTCGCGGAGTCGCGAAGCCGTCACTCGGCTTAACCCATAGGCCAGCAGGACGTGAGGCACGAACTGCCAGACAAGCTCAGGCTGGTCGTGCGTGTAGATCAGCTCACCGCGGAATGCGACAAGACTTTCGGTGAAACGCTGATTGGCTTCGCCCAGAACCTGAGCGCCCACGCTTAGGTACCCATAGTCGAAACCACCACCAGGATTCGGCGGTTCTTCCGGTTTGGGTGGTACAACTTTGGCGAGCACAAACAGTACTCCACCAGCCATTCGCGCTTTCAAGTCGTCTGGATTTGAAGCTGGACGCGCCGTAGCGAGCCCTCGACCTTCCGCGCAGGTATAGTATCGGCGAGCAAAAGACTGCGTCACTTTCGCCCGCGCCGACCCTCGGGCAATTGCGAACCGCGCCCCCAGCGTAGTGGCGCCCGAGTCTGGGCGAACCAGCGCCGGGGCAATCTTGACTCCGGTGTCGCATTCTCCCGGAGAATCGGCCTGTGCGCCGAGCAACCCGCTAACCAGGAGGAAGCTCGTCGAAAAGGCCGTGGTGAGACGGATGCGGTTCACGCCTTAAATGTCCTCGGATGCGAAACGGAACACCGCATCCACAGTAGCGGCTAATTTGGCGAGTGTCGTATCTCCGTTTTCGAAGACATTCGCAAATTGCTCTACGGCCGAGTCGTCGTCGTATTCACCTTCATAGACCGCCCCTGCGGCCTTGCAGAAAGCGGCTAGCTTCAGGGCGTTCCCCTCGCAGCGGGTGTCGAACCCCAACGACCCGGGCCCACCGATCCAGTACGTGAGCCGGCGCAGCGGAAGATCGGCTGATTTGGGAAAGCCAAGGTGTGTGTCTGCTGGCGTCATGACACGCAGTGCGTAGGAATAGGTGTAGAAGTGAGCGTGGTTTTTGAGGTTCCAGCCGGGTATCGAAGGGAGGACGGCGAACGTTCCACCGGCGGCGGCTCGAAGCCAGGGAGTCGGCTCTGCACCCACGGCATCACGATGACTTGCAATGAAGTCGACGAACCGTTGCATGTTGGGTCGAATTCCGGTCCCGTCTGCCATCGGAAGGCCAAGAAAACGACGAGGGGCTTCGCCGGCCATTTGCTGGAACACCGGCGCTGGGAGCTTCGCGACGAAGTATTGCCAGAAGCTGTCGTCGGCCATGGTCAGCCGCAGGATCCAGGCGTCAGTGCCGAATAGAATTCTGTTCTGGTATTTCGGATTGGTGGCAAGAGCCTGGATTGTGGCGAGGTAGTTCGTTTCAACCACACCGCCCGACATCATCCCCGTGTGGTATGCGACATCCATGCAGGCGTTCGGGTAGAGCTCCATAAGCTTCACGATCTCGGCCGTCCAGGTCTTGGGTTTGACGGTACCTGGCGCGGATTCAAGGCCTTCTTCGCCTCCACAATGCGCGAAGCATATCCGCAACGTGGGCCGCGCTTTAAGAATGGGTTCCCAGATTGCCGGGTCCCCGAAACTTTGCGTCTGTTGAGATGCGTAAAAACCACCTCGAGTACAATGCATCACGATTGGCACATCGTTTTGCACGCAGTAGTCAAAGACCTGCTTCATCGGCTCCGTATCAACCTGATAACCCAGTGATGGGTACAGTTTCACACCAACGAATCCAAGCTTCTCCAGCGCGTTGCGCATCAGATCAAAATGATCGGCGCGCTTGCTGTTGACGGCGATGAAGGGGAAAATGCGGCCGGGTCTCTGCACCGCCGCATCCGACGTACCGCGAATTTGAGCTCTGAAGTTGGCGCGGTCACGTTTAGGCTCTTGCTCGGCGGTGATATCCATCATGAGAGCAACAAGACCATCCTCGGGGCCCATGTGTCCCAGCAGATGATCTGCGACGGTCACGATGTCGGCCTCCAGCGCGATTCGCAAAGTCTCGTAAATATCGAATACGCTGCTTCGCCCGGCTGCTGTGGTGCCGAGCGCAGTAGAGAGCTTGTCGAGGACGTTTCTCAGCGCAGCGGTGCCGAGTTTTTTTGGACCGTCGCCAAGCAGCCGTATCTCGACAGGAAGCGCGTCCAGATTGGCGGCGACGAAAGACTTGAAGCTGTTGGTCGAGGCGATCCTTACGACGAAGCGCGCAAGTAACTCGTTCTCGTCCAGATTCTCCGGCCGGGCCACGAGCTCATCGAGCAGGCGCTCTACTGCTTCCACTACGAACTCGGGAAGACCGCGATCACGCACACGCTGGCCAATGATCTTCACCGCCTGGTGCGACAGCACCGTCTGGAGATTGAAGACGTGCGCATGAGCGTTGATGAGCATCAGACGCCGAAGGTATGGGTGGACGGAAAGTTCCGTAAACCAGAAATGCGCCGACGGTGGAGCGGTTACGTTCGTCGCGTTTGCCGATTTGAAAATGTTTCGGTACGAACCACGGGCTTCGTGCAAGCCGTGGTCGAATTCCCGCGATTAACTACTGGGGCAAGATAGGCGCGGGACAATCACGTGCAGTGTCGATTTTATATCACTGAAGTGCGCTTTTTGTATCACCCGCTTTTGACGTCTTGCTTATTTCGCCGATGTACGTCACGCTTGCAGCGGCCTCGTATCGTCCAAACCCGCTAATGCAGGTGACAGCGTAGCCCGCTCAAACGCTCGGGGAATCGCATCAGCGAATTTTCCGCCCCGCACTGCCTTGGAAGGTGATATCTCAACCGAGCACGGAGGAACGTCATTGTGCCGAACTACTTGTTGTATTGGGACTCTGTAGAAGCTGGGTACCGCGTCAACATTCAGGTGACACCGGATGACGGGATTGAGGTGCGGGGGATCGTGACGTTTGTAATCCCCGGTAGCCCTGACATCACGGGCTCGCTGGGCTACAACGACCTCGTCCCTCAGTGGAGTCACACGCTTGCTGCGAACGAGAGCGTGCACATGACCGTCGTCTTCACGTACCATACGACCGCCTTATCCACCGCGAAGGTCGACGCGGAGTGTCGCACGAATACCACGACGGTACACCAGAAGTCGTACCATGAACAATATCCCGGGCAGCGAGGCGATGAGAAGTTCGTTCTTATTTCAGCCGAGGCGTGAGAACGGGATTATGAGCCCCAGAATCGAATTTGTCCTCGCCTTGATAGTGCTCTTCGCGGTGCCCGCTGAAGCTCAGAACCCGATTTGCGACAGGGCGAACAGTGCCCAAGCCTGCTTCTCGGCGCTCCGGGACAAGAACGAAATAGCGCACAAGGCGGCCAACACTGCAGCCAGTGATTCGGTCGAGAAGGGCACTTCCGCGAAGCCTACCGGCAGCGAGGCGGCCATCGCCGGCGCGCAAACCGCGATTAAGGACTTCCTGCCGCGATTGGCGACCGCGCTGGCGATTCCCGGTTTGAGTAGCGATCCAAAAGCCGTGGGGCTGCGATTTAATATCAAGCCTGCCGATCCAGTGTGGAACGCGCCGTTTTCGCTGCAAATGGAATCCACAGCAAACCAGCCGGTGCTTTACGCGCCATTGCTCGCTAGTCTGCCGGCAGCGAAACGCTCAGCGCTTAGCGACAGCATCACCAAAACCCTGAGCGACTTCAGCGATGTCGGCTTGAGTGGTGCTCTGAACATCGAGACGATGTCGCTCGGACGTTCGTTCCGAACACATGCGCAAGAGATCAGTGATCTCACTGGAGTCCTGCTCCGCCCTAATGACGTCGAGGTAAATACCGTATTCGGCCAACTATCATCAACGGTTGCGCATTTGAATGTCGCCGACAGCGTGAGATGCGGTCAGTTCCCAAACAAGATGAACATGCCGCTGAATTGCTTCCGCCCTGCTGATCAGTCGGTCGCCGAGGCGCTGCTGGGACGGTTAGACAAGACAATAGACGAAGTTACTGAGCGTTCCCGCGAGCAACTTAAGGCCGCGCATTTTGACCGTTTGGATGATCTGTTGAGTAACCAGCCGCAAGTCAACCTGACCGGACAGTATCACGCCCGACAGAACGAGATCGGTCCGCGCGAATTCAAGGCGTCATTGCGATTCGAGTACAGTCCGGTCAACCTCAATGCCGTACGCGATTTCTGCCACAGGCATGGCGCGGCTGTTCTCAAACCCGACTGCGTCACGGCGTACCTATCACAAGACGCAATTCAGCGTTCTCTCGATCGCAGCGATCGCCTGTGGGCGACAGTCGATCTATCGCGGACGGCCCGGTACGACTTCGCGCTCGCGTCCGACTCCGCGCGCGTAACGAAGCCCGCGTCCGTTGCGCTGGAGCCCGCCGCGGGCTTCGGCAGCTATCTCGGGTTCGCTGACCAGAAGGCGAAGTTCGACGTCGAGTTGCGATACCGCTACTCCAGCAATCAGTCGGTGCGCGAGAACCGAGTGGTCGGTACGGCAACACTCACACAGAAAATCAGCGATCAGTCGAGTAGCGTCTTTACCCTGAAATGGGCGAACAAGCCAGAATTTCTGGGGGAGGTCGATAAAAAATTGCGCGCAAACTTCGGCCTGTCATATAAAGTTGGAGACAAGAAATAGGCTGGTAAGGCATACCCGGACGGAAGGTCCGGGCGCACCACACTCTTCCATGCGCCTATAGCGCAATGGTTGTCGTGCACTCGCCGCACAATTGGCAAATCATGTTGGACCAGCCTTCGAGAAGGAATAATGTCCCAGTCCTCAGAGAGCTTGATTAACATTTCCGTCTGCCCGCTGTGCGGCCTCAGACACACCTATGCGCTCGCCGTTAAGCGATCGATTGTGCTAGAGTCGCTTAGATCGTTTTCGATCGAGACCACTTTACCACGGCGTTTTACCCGGCTCTTCACCTGCCCGACAAAGGACGAAACGTTCCAGGCTGATATTACTCTCACCGATACATCCTCCGATCGCATTGAAAGTGTTACAGTAACGGGGCTCGCACCTGACGAGTCATGATCAATGGCGAATCCCGGCAGGTAGAGTCAGTAGTGGCATCACCACTGAGCCCGCACAATAAGGCTCTTTACGAGGCTGGGAAGACGCTCCTTGTCGAATCGATCGAGGTCGGCCGCGAATTTTGTAAGTTCATGATTGGTTCGAGCTCTGGCGCGATTCCCGTTTACCTCGGGCTCCTCAAGTTTCTGTTACCCGAACACTATGTCCTTACTTCACGCCAGGCGGTCGAACTCGGAGCGCCGGCCCTGGTGTTCCTGCTCGCCTCAGCTGTGTTCGCGGTCGGTTACTTCCCGACAAAGACGGATGTCGCTCTCGAGTTGCTAGAGGACATTAACCGAATTCGAAACGAGTCCGTCCAGCGGCGACGCCGGTTCGCGCTGTGGGGATTTGTCATTTTCGGTACCGCCTGTCTATGGGCGATCGTGGCCAGCGCTGTCGTCATAACACTCCCGATTTCAGGGCCGCGTGTACCCTGACGATTGCACCGAACTTTACCCGAGTCGCTTTTCCGCCGCGATGCTACCCTATCGCCTCGAAGCTCCTGGTATTGTTCTGCTCGTTGCACTCAGCAACGTCGTTCTTGTAGTCCGCCGTCACATCGAGCGCCGCGTCGGGATTGAAGATCCAGTACGGGAGCGTGAAGACGACGGTCGCCGAAGCCCCCGCTGCGAGTGCGGGCGTGGTTGCAACTGAGTTCTGAGGCACTCCCGGAGAGATGAACGTCGAGGGATCGATCGCCCGCGCGAAGCTGGGCCCTGCTGCACCGGGTCCCAAGTTTCGGATGACGGCCTCGATACGAGTGCTTCCCGTCGCCTGCACGAACGTCGGT
>JBGPLS010000052.1:0-16961 GCA_041486565.1 Gemmatimonadaceae bacterium | reverse complement strand
CGGGATGCCGCACCCGGAAGGCTACCGGAAGGCGCTGAGGCTGATGAAGCTGGCCGAAAAATTCCATGTCCCTGTTCTGACGTTCATCGATACGATGGGAGCCTGGGCCGGCATCGGCGCCGAGGAGCGCGGGCAATCGGAGGCGATCGCGCGAAATCTTCTCGAGATGACGCAGCTCACCGTGCCGATCATCGCTACGGTCATCGGCGAGGGTGGATCGGGGGGCGCACTCGCGCTGGGCGTCGCCGACCGAGTGCTGATGATGGAGAACGCCGTATACTCGGTGATCACTGTCGAAGGCTGTGCCGCGATTCTATGGAAGGACGGCAAGAGCTCGGAGATGCGCGAGAAGGCGGCGGCGGCGCTTCGCATCACGGCGCCGGATCTGTTCGAGCTCCGGGTGATCGACGAGATCCTTCCTGAGCCCCCGGGGGGCGCGCACTCCGATCATCAGGCCGCGGCGAAGACGCTGCAGGAAGCACTCAACCGCCATCTCGAGGAGCTGCGCAAGTATCGCCCGGAAAAACTCGTCCGCCGTCGCCGCCAGAAGTACCTCCGGTTGGGGCAATGGACGGAATAGGACCACCGGTACCAGGTGCCGGGTACCTGGTACCGGGTACCTGGTAACGGTATTGTCCCATCTCGTCGAAGTCTCGTTCAGAGGAAACCGGAAGGAGTTCTTCCTCTGGGATTATCCCGATCCGCCTCCGCTGAAAGCGGCGGTAATCGTCGATGCCGACCGCGGTGAGGACCTGGGGTACGTCCACTCGCTCGGCGCCCTCGCGCAGAAGCGGAACGGAGGCTGCGCCCACGGATGCGGTACCGCCGCGCCCGAGCGGAAGGCGCTGCGCCTGGCGACTCAACGGGATCGTACAGGCGCCGAGGACCTCGACCGGCTGAACCAGGAAGCTCGGAAGAAGGCGATGGAGCGCGTCCGGGCGAACGGACTGGCGATGAAGCTCTCGGACGCCGAGTGGCAGTGGGACAAGAAGAAACTGACCTTCTATTTCACTGCCGAGAAGCGGGTCGATTTCCGCAATCTCGTCCGCGATCTCGCATCTATCTTCCGCACCCGCATCGAGCTCAAGCAGATCGGCGTTCGCGACGAGGCGCGCCGCCTCGACGGCGTCGGGCGCTGCGGCCGGCGATACTGTTCGGCATCGTGGCTCCCGGAGCTCAGACCGGTGAACCTCGGAGTCGCGAAAGACCAGCGGCTGTCGCTCAATCCGGCGCAGATATCGGGCGCGTGCGGGCGACTCATGTGCTGCCTTCGCTACGAGCACGAGTTCTACGTCCAGAGCCGGAAGCGTTTTCCGAAGGAAGGAAAGCTCCTCGTCACGAGCCACGGCGAAGAGAAGCTGGTCTCGATCGACATCTTCAGCGAGCGGCTCACGCTGCGCTCGGCCGAGGGTGACGTGCGCGTTGTCGGTCTCGTGGAGTTCAACCGCGAGATGGCGGCGCTGAGAGGAGAAAGCCCGGCCGGGCCCGACGCTGATGAGGGGAATGGCGCCGTCGAAGGCGAGGAGCCGGAACCTGCGGAGGAATTCGACGAGGTCTCGCCGGAGCTGTTGTACACAGCCGAGCACGAAACGATGTCCGTAGGAGAATCGTTTATGATGGATTCGCCGCAGCCGCCCGGCACCACCGGCTCGCGCGCCGAAGAGTCTGCGCCCACACTATCGGACGCCGAAAAGGACGAAGCGGCGAGCCGGCGGCGCCGGGGTAGGCGCGGCGGTCGGCGCGGTCGCGGAAGCGACTCCGGAGAACGGTGATTTGGGAAAGTTCTACATCACAACCGCCATCGACTACGCCAATGGCGACCCTCACCTGGGTCATGCGTTCGAGAAGATCGGCGCCGACGCGATAGCCCGATACCGTCGCCTCTCGGGAGACGACGTTCATTTTCTGATGGGGATGGACGAGCACGGCCAGAAAGTCGCGCTGGAGGCCGCAGAGCGTGGTGTCGAGCCGCAACAGCTGGTGGACGACATCGCCGAAAGATTTCAGGAAGTGTGGCGCCGGCTCTCGATCTCGCACGACCAGTTCATTCGAACGACGTCAGAGGATCATCACGCAGGCGTTCGCGCTCTCATAGAAGCGATCTTCGCGAGCTCTCCCGACGATTTCTATGAGAAGGAATACGAAGGCTGGTACTGCGTCGGGTGCGAATCGTTCAAGCAGGACAATGAGATAATCGAGGGCAACTGCGTGCTGCATCCAACGCGCACGCTGCAATGGGTCGCCGAGAAGAACTGGTTCTTTCGACTGTCGGCTTACGCGGGCCGCCTGCGGTCGCTCATTGGTGAGACTGACTTTCTCGGGCCGCGAAGCCGGCGCAACGAGATGCTGGCGCTGCTCGATCAGGGACTGGACGACATCTCGGCGAGCCGTTCCCGTTTCTCGTGGGGTGTTCCCTTCCCGCGCGCGTCGAGCGACGGTGAAACGCAAACCACGTATGTGTGGTTCGACGCGCTCCCCAACTATCTCACGGCGACTGGATACCCGCACACCGGTTATCGCGACCGGTGGCCGGCGGATCTTCATGTCATCGGAAAGGACATAACGCGCTTTCATGCGATCATCTGGCCGGCGATGCTGATGTCCGCGGGACTGGAGATTCCCCGCCACGTCTGGGCGCACGGCTTCGTCCTCCTCGCCGGCGACCGCTTCAGCAAGTCAGCAGGCGTGCGGCTGGACCTCGAAGAGGCAATGACCCGTTTCGGCGCAGACGCGTTCAGGTACTTCCTGCTGAGGGAGGTCCCATTCGACGCCGACTGAAACTTCTCATGGGGGCGGTTCGAGGACCGTTACAATTCCGACCTCGCCAATGCATGGGGAAACCTGGCGAGTCGCACCATATCCATGATCGAGCGATACCGCGGCGGAGTGATTCCGCCGGGCGAAAGAAACGAAATCGACAAAGCCGACGCAGCGGACTACGCGGCGTACCACAGGCACATCGACGGCGGACGCGGCTATCTGCTCAGCGAGGCGCTCAAATCGGTGTGGCAGACGGTCATGCGGGCGAATGAGTACGTGGACCGGCAGGCCCCATGGAAGCTCGCGAAGGACGAGAGCGCAGCGGCAGAGCTGGACCACATACTGGCATCCCTGGCCCGGCAACTTGTCCGGCAGGCGGTGTATCTCGCACCGTTTACGCCCGGGAAGGCTCAGGAGCTCTGGCGGCAGATCGGTGGACCGGGGTCAGTGCACGATCAAAGATTCACCGAGCTGGAAGGGATCAATCCAACCGGGTGGCGGGTGACGAAAGGCGCGCCGCTCTTTCCGAAGGAAGCGCCGGCGAAGACAGTTTCCTGAATCGCTTCGCGGTGCTACCTCCGCGTGGTGACAGCGATGACGCCGTCCATGTTTCCGGTCCCGAATTTTGTCGTCGCCTCCCATCCTCGATAGAGTCTGATCTCTGCGATCTGCGCCGAGGGGATGAGTCGAAGCGAGCTGAGGCCACCGTACGGCTGATCGTCGACGTAGACCCGCGGGTCAGAAGACGACGCGCTGCGAAGACTCGTCTGCCCTCGATGAGTCAGGAAGTTGGCGCGCAGCATCCTGATTGCGTCGAACGCATTGGCGACGTTCGCCTCGACGATTTCCGTCTCGGTGATCAACAGCGGCTGGTGGCCGCGCGCAGAGCCATCCACCGGCGTGTGCGCACACGCCTGAACCGCAAGGGACGCGACTACGCCCAGCCATCGACGCCGCATATCAGCCCCGAATCAACTGTCACGAAGATGCGGAGTGTGGATCAGTCGCGCCAGTGCGGGCAGGCGACGCGCCGAATCGTCGCCGTTCGGTCTGCCTGCCGCGGTCAATCTGCCGCGCTTGCCTGCCGTGTAATTCCGCCCTACTATGTGCCACCGCCTCGAGACTCGAACGACGCGTCTCCAGGCGCTCACATCTATCCCGGGGGCGGTTCATGAAAGATTTCATTTCGTCCGGCAGATACCACTGTCGTTCTCCCCACCACGGAGTTTCGCCGGGCAGGTTTATAGTGCTCGCGACGGCATTCCTCCTGAACCTCGGACTGGCGGGGTCACTCCTGGCGCAAACCGGCACAGTGTCCGGGACCGTCGTCGGTGCAAACTCTTCCAATCCGGTCCCCTCCGCCCAGCTGCTGATCGTCGGAACGACGACAGGCACGACGACCGATGCGAACGGCCGATTCCGTCTCGGTGGACTGACCGGTGAAACGGTGATGCTCGAAGTGCGCCGCATCGGATTCCGTCCGCTGCGGCAGACCGTACGAGTCGGCGCGACCGACTTGCGCCTGCCGATGACGGAACAATATGTCGCTCTCGACGAAGTCGTCGTCACCGGAACTCCGGGAGGCCAGGCGCGCCGCGAGCTCGGCAATGCGATAACGACGGTGAACGCTGCCGCCGTCACCGAACAGGGCACGGTCAATAACGTTCAGCAGCTCTTGAATGGCCGTGCCCCCGGAGTGGTCGTCAATCCGGCGACGGGCAATGTTGGCACCGGCGCCAGAATCCGCGTCCGGGGAGCGTCCAGCCTGTCGCTGTCCAACGAGCCGCTGATTTACGTAGATGGCGTTCGCGTCAACGCCCAGGCCGCGAGCGGCCCGACAAACCAGGCCTTCGGCTCTTCGGAGATCTCGCGCATCAACGACATCAATCCTGAAGACATCGAGTCGATGGAAGTAATAAAAGGCCCCGCTGCCGCGACGCTGTACGGAACGGAGGCATCAAACGGTGTCATACAGATCATCACGAAGAAGGGGATACAGGGAAGGCCGCGATGGAATTTCTCCACTCGGCAAGGAACCAACTATTTCCAGAATCCCGAGGGACGTTTCCGGATCAACTACTTTCCGATCCCCAAGGCCGGCGGACCGGCCGGCGCTCTTGATACGGTGTCGATAAATCTCATCGCGATGGAGGATGCGCGCGGGACACCGGTGTTCCAGCACGGTCACATCGGCGAGGCCGATCTCTCGACAAGCGGCGGTTCAGAGCTCTTCCGCTATTACGGCGGTGTCGGGCTCGAGGACTCCAAGGGAATGGAGCCGGTAAACGGCGTCCAGCGCCGCACCGGCCGACTCAACCTCACGGTGAATCCCAACAAGCAGGTCGAGCTCGGCTTCAACATCGGCTACACGAACGGAAACATTACGCTGCCGTGCGAAGCCGGCTGCGGCGGCCGCACCCTGGGCGTCGTCAACGCCACTCCGCTGAACAACGTACCGCTCGCCAATGGACAGGCGAACCCGCGACGCGGCTGGAACAGCGGCTTGCCGGAGTTCTACGATTCGTACCTCCAGTTCTACCAGATCGTCGACCGCTTCACGGGCGGGATCCAGGTGAGCCAGCAGCTCAACAAGTGGTTCAGGCACCGGCTCAACGCCGGCACCGATCGGACGCGCGAGGAAAACAGCGAGCTTGGCAGACGAACCGAAGATTCGCTCACCAAGGCGCTGCTCGGCATCTCCGGACTGGGCTATCGCGACATGACGTTCCGCACGATCAACAACTACACCGGCGACTACTCTGCCTCCGCCGTGTTCGACCTGTCATCGGCGCTCCGCTCGACTTCATCCTTCGGAGCTCAGTACTATCGCAATTACTTTGAAATCTCGTGCGCGTCGGGAGCGGCGTTCCCGGCGGTCGGCATTACGACGGTTTCCGCGACAACCCAGGCTCGCTCCACCTGCCAGGACGTCGAGGAAGACGCAACCCTGGGATTGTACGTACAGGAGCAGATGGGTTGGAACGACCGTCTGTTCGCGACCGCGGCCGTCAGGGCGGATGACAACAGTGCCTTCGGCCAGAACTTCGATCGCGTCTATTATCCGAAGTTCAGCGTGAGCTGGATTCCGATCGAAGGCGTGAACTCGCGACTGCCCATGGTGAACGCCTTGAAGCTCCGCGCCGCATACGGCGAATCGGGGAAGCAGCCGATCACGTTCTCCGCACTCCAGACGTACACCAGCGCGACCGGACCCGCCGACGTGCCGACGGTCACACAGCTCACAATCGGAAACCCGGACCTCGGTCCGGAGCGAAGCAAGGAGATCGAGCTCGGCTTCGACCTCGGCGCGTTGAACGATCGGTTCGGCGCCGAATTCACCTGGTATCGCAAGCACACAATAGATGCGATCCTCGACCGGCAGATCGCCCCGTCGATTGGAGTTCCCGGCAGCCAGCCGTTCAACGCCGGATCCATCCGCAACTCGGGAATCGAGCTGCTGCTGCGGGCGACACCGCTTTCGCTCGACCGCGTAACATGGGACATGACGTTCAGCTATGCGACCAACAACAATATCGTCGAGGACCTGGGTACCCCGGCGGCCATTCTGGAGCTCAGACGTCAGACGACCTGTCCGGGTTACGTCCCTGGCACCAGCAATCCGAGCACCTGCCCGGTGGCTGACTTTGTCCTCGCCGCCTCCGGGTCGCTTCCTCCGCGCCACCAGGTCGGCTACCCGATCGGATCGTACTTCAACAAGAAGATCGTGTCGGCTACGATCACTCCAGCGGGAGTCGCAACCAACGTCATGTGCGACGACGGCAATGGTGGCTCGATATTGTGCTCGTCGCCAAGCGCACCTTTCGTCTTCCTCGGCCGTACGACTCCGCACATTGAAGGATCCTTCACGAACGGGCTCACGGTTCTCAAGAACATTCGGCTGTCGGCGCTTGTCGATTTCAAGCGCAATTTTGTCAAGATCGATGGAAGCCAGCGATTCCGCTGCGTCGTAAACCGCCGCTGTCGCGAGTGGTACTACCCGCAGGACTACGACCCGAATCTCATTGCCAGCCTCAAGGCGGGGACTGACGTTTTGCCCGACGGCTACATCAACGACGCCAGCTACACGAAGCTCCGCGAGGTAAGCATTCAATACACGCTCCCCTCGAGCTTCAATCACGCCGGCAGATTCAGCAGAGCGGTGATAGGTCTCGCCGGTCGTAACCTTCACACCTGGACCAAGTATCCGGGTCTGGACCCGGAGGCATTCTTCCTCGGAGGAAACCGCGGCGGCGGGTTTGCGCTTTTCGACCAGACGACGAATCCGCAGGCCACCGAGTGGGTTGTGAACCTCAACCTCGCCTGGTGACATATGCCAAACCAAACTTCAACCAGAGCCTACACGACAATGCTCGATAGACTTCGTCGCAAACTTCTCGCGGGTCTTGTCGCCGCCGTGGTGCTAACTGGAGCCGTCGCCTGCGAAGCAGCGCGAAATCCACTCGAGGTGGAATCATCGAGCCGCATTCCCGCAATCAACGTCGAGACTCCCGCCAACGCGCAGCTGCTCGTGGACGGAGCCGTCGCCGACTTCGAGTGCGCCTTCGCCTCGTATGTAGTAGAGGGTGGCACAGTCGGCGAAGAGTTCATCTACGCGCAGCAGACAGCCGACAGGGTGCCCGCCGACCGGCGCAACGTCCTGACCACGGACCCCCGCTATGCCACGAACAGCTGCGAGGGACTGGGGATATACGGTCCGCTCCAGATCGCGCGGGCGTCGGCCGAGAACGTGCTTGGTTACCTGAAAGGCTGGACCGATGTCCAGGTATCGGTGAACCGCACCCGGCTGATCGCAATCGCAGCCGCTTATGCCGGATACAACTACGTCCTGCTCGGCGAAGGCTTCTGCACCCTTGCCTTCTCGAAGATCAATCCCGACCGATCGATCAACTATGGAGGAGAGATCTCACGCGACAGCGTGTTCAGGATAGCTGTCGCGCGATTCACCGAGGCCATCGCCGCTGCCCAGGCTACTTCGACGACCGATATCCTCCGCATGGCCTATCTCGGCCGCGCGCGCGCCAAGCTGAACCTGAAGGATTATGCGGGAGCAGAGGCCGATGCGTTGCAGATTCCGTCAGGTTACGTCAAAAACGCCACCTATTCGGCGACTGTCGGGCGTCGCAACAATTTCGTCTGGGGCGACAACGCGCTCAGCAACCGCTCGAGCTCCATCGGAGATCCCTATCGCAGCATGACCGGTGACCCGCGGGTGCCTGTCACCGCTACTGCGACCACGAGCGCAACTGGGATCAAACACTTCTACCAGACGAAATACCTGACTGTCGGCGATCCCATTGCGCTGGCAAAATACCAGGAGGCCCAGCTCATCATCGCCGAGGCGGAGATACGCGCCGGCAACCTCTCCGTGGCGCTGCCTATTCTCAACGCGGAGCGCACGCGAGGAGCGCAGGGCGCGTTCACCGGGACGACGCAGGCTGACTACATGGCGGAGCTTGTCGATCAGCGCCGGCGTGAGCTGTTCCTCGAGGGCCAGCACCTGGGCGACATCATCCGTTACAGCATCGTCCTGCAGCCGGCGGCAGGAACGCCTTACCATTTCGGCGGTACATACGGCAACCAGATATGTTTTCTGATGCCCGCTGCCGAGAGGTTGAACAACCCGCTGATTGGAAGCTGAGCAGACTCGGGAAGGAAAAAAGAACAGGCGCTCAACGGCGCCTGTTCTTTTTTCTCCCCTCGCCAGCCGGTGCCGGCTAGCGAGGTGCCGCCGGCGGCGCGGCCGGCTTCGAGAAGTCCACGGTCGGAGCGACATCCGAACCGGCCGGCGCGTCATAGTAGACTCGCGGCTTCGCACCAGTGACCACCGCCGTGACCTTCTGCGGGAAGGCCCGGATGTACGCGTTGTATGCATTCACCGCCGCATTGTAATCACTTCTCGAGACTGCGATCCTGTTCTCTGTGCCGGAGAGCTCGTCCTGAAGGCGCAGGAACGTCTGGTCGGCCTTGAGTTGCGGGTACGCCTCGGAGATCGCGAGCAGTCTCCCGAGCGCGCCGGTGAGCTGCGCGTCGGCTGTGGCCTGCTGCGCGGGGTCGCCGCTCCGGATCGCGCCGGCAAGTCCGGCACGCGCGTTCGCGACTTGCGTGAACACGGCTTCCTCGTGAGCGGCATAGCCCTTCACTGTGTTCACGAGATTCGGCACGAGATCGGCGCGGCGCTGGAGCTGTACCTCGATTTGTTGCTTCGCCTGCGCTGCCTGCTCGTCAAGCGTCTGGATCCGGTTGTAGCCGCAGCCGGATATCACGAGCGGAACGAGCAGAACGAGTGAGCGGCGTTTCATGGGTCGATTGCCTCGGTGTGGATGAGTCGGCCTAACCTACGCAATATGGCTTGAAAAGTTTACGCGGTGAAGCGATCCAGGTACGCAACGAGCGTTTCCATCCCCGCGAGATAGCCGCCGAGGACTCC
Source organism: Gemmatimonadaceae bacterium (assembly GCA_041486565.1). Taxonomy (GTDB): domain Bacteria; phylum Gemmatimonadota; class Gemmatimonadetes; order Gemmatimonadales; family Gemmatimonadaceae; genus UBA4720. The sequence continues at coordinate 7,753 of JBGPLS010000052.1, read as the reverse complement.
ACGCGCGTCGCCGCGTTCGAGCTTTGCCGAGCCACGCACATGATGCACGACGCGCTCGAAGGGCGCCGCGTCGAAGCCCGCCATCCTCGCCACGCTCCTGCTCAGCTCGGCGTAATCCTGCGGAGGCGCTTCGCCATTGAGCCGGCAGACCCCCCGAAAGACGACCATGATTGCGCTGAGGCTTGCTTCGAGCAGTCCGAGTTGTGCCTTCTCGTCGACACCCGCCGCCATCGCCCCCCGTCTGAGATGCAGCAGCTTGCCGAGCGTCTGCTGCTCCACCTGAAGACGAAGATCGCTCCGCGCCACAGTAATGCCGTCGCACGGATCGGGACCGTAGAGAACGCGGTGTCGCTCGAGAATGTCCGCGTACTCCATCGGAAAAACATCGGCTGACGATTTCCATTCCGCGTCGGTGAACATCATCGGCGGCGGATTTCCAGCCTCGCCCCACGCCTTGAGGACGGCGCCCACCGCGGCCAGCCGGTCGAGGGGCACGAGGTCCAGCACCACGAGGATGTTGTAATCCGATTTCTTCGCTATGTGCTCACCCGCAACGGCCGATCCGTACAGAACGACCGAGCGCAGGGTCTGTCCGTAAGCATTCTTCAGCTGGGCAACCAGTTCGTCCAATGTCATGGCCATTACCGGAACCTCGCAGCGAGCCGCGCCGGCGGGAGCTCCGCCGGCCCGCGCGCCTCAATTTTCACCAATTCGACCCGCCACCACCACCGCTGAAGCCGCCACCGCCACCGAATCCGCCGAAACCACCGCCTCCCCCGAAGCCGCCGCCGCCAAAGCCACCCCCGCCGCTCCATCCTCCCCGCGACCTTCCACCCGAGGGCATCGACAACAGAAGGGGCCAGATGCAGCCCCCGCATCCGCTTTGGCGACCCTTCCCCCGCGCCCTTTGGCTCGCGCTCGAAAGGATTGACAGCACCACGAAGAAGATGATGAGGAAGACGAACGGTGGAATCCCGCGACTCTCTCGCCCGGAGACCTGAACCGGCGCCGGCGGAGCCAGCGCGCTGTCGAGACTGAAATTGAACTCGCTGGCGAAGCGCTGCGCCGTTCGAAGCGTCACCAGCTCGAGCCCGGTGGCGTAGTCGCGCTCGCGGAATGCAGGAATCGCCTCGCGACAGATGTCGCCGGCCGTCGCGTCAGTGATGAAACCTTCGGCCCCCTGGCCGGTGGCGATGAAGCATTTGCCCCGTCCGTCCGAGCTCGTCTCCTTGGGCACGAGCAGAATAACGGCGCCGGCGTTTCGCGTCGGGTCGCCCGGATTTCCGATCTTCCCGACTTTCCACTGCCGTCCGATCTGAAGCGCGACATCGGCCGGTTCCTGCTGGCCGATGTCGCCGAGCGTCACTACTGCAATCTCGCCGCGGGACTTGTTCCGGACATCTTCGGCGATGCGGGTGATGCGCTCGACCGTCGCCGTGTCGAGGATGTGGGCGAAGTCGTTGACCAGCCCGGTGTGAGCCGGAATCGCAAGCTGGGACTGACCGGCGGCAGGACGCGCCGCGGCGAGTGTGACGGCCGAAAGGGCAATAATCAGCGCGCGGCGCGCCCCGAGCTGACGCAGCGTGCCGCGACCGGATATTCGAGCTATCCTGACTATCGTGCCTCCCCCCTTGATTTCGACGCCATCCCCGGCACCTATTTACGAGACTATGTCAAACAAAGTCAACTTCGGTACCGCAGCTTGCGCGGCAATCGCAATTCTCTCGTGCAGCCCTTCCGGATCGGTTCCACCGGCAAGCGACACCGCTCCCGCGACAGCGAAGGCGGCGGCAGCGGCCGCCGCTCCCGCCGACCCGCAAGTCACTGCCGCCGATAAGGGTCGCATCGAAGGAGCTGCCAACGCAAAAATCTGGCTCATCGTCGCCAGCGATTTTCAATGTCCCTTCTGCAAGCAGTGGCACGACCAGAGCTACAGGATCATCTACGACGAATACGTACGGCCGGGAAAGATCAAAGTTGCGTACGTGAACTTCCCTCTCAACCAGCATCAGAACGCCATGCCGGCTGCGGAAGCTGCAATGTGCGCTTCGGCGCAGGGAAAGTTCTGGCCGTTCCACGAAGCGCTTTTCGCCACTCAGAAGCAGTGGGAAGAGCTTCCCTCGCCGGCTGCGGTCATGGATTCGATCGCCGGAGCCGTAGGTCTCGACAAGGCAGCCTGGAATCAGTGTGTCCAGTCGGGCAGGATGAAGCCGCTGATCATTGCGGACCGCGACCGGTCAGCCGCCGCAGGAGTTGAGTCCACGCCGACTTTCCTCGTCGGAAACCGGATGCTGCTTGGCGCGTTGCCTCCGGACAGCTTGCGCGCCATACTCGACGCCGAGATCGCGAAGAACAGCGCCCCGGCGCACTGACGCCGCCCCGGTTCCAGGCCTTGGGACACGCAAAACGAGAGAGACACAGCGACGAGCTAACAGAGAAGCACAGCGATCAGCCGCTAGCGAAGAACTGCGGGTCGCTCTACTCTGACGTCTTGACCGGAGCATCCTTCTCGCGTGTCCAGCGAGAGGCCAGCTTGTGAAGAGGAACGTGGAGCAAGCTCAAAGCTGGATCATTCGATCCCGGCAGGTTCCCTGTTGTTTCGCTCGCGGCCGACCGCTGACAAAGCTATCCGCTCGCCGCTGTGTCTCTCTCAGTGATTTTTTCTTCGAGCGCCAGCCGCCGCGGCCTCGCTTCACGCTTACCCAGCACCGATGAATCCGCTCATAAGAATTCCATACGGCGCCTTGGGGATGCTTGCCCGCGCGCTCGCCAGTGTGGCCCCCTCGGGTGATTCGAAAACGTCGCGCGCGCTCACGGCGCGGCGCGACATCGGCAAACGCTACGAACGATGGGCCGAACGCGGCCGTGATGCATCGAGGCCTCTGCTCTGGGTCCACGCGCCGTCGGTGGGCGAGGGACTTCAGGCGCTTCCAGTCATTCAGCTTTTTCGTGCCCGCCACCCGGAAGCGCAGCTCGCCTATACCTTTTTCTCTCCCAGCGCGGAGCGGTTCGCGCCGGACGTCGGCGCTGACTTTCACGATTATCTGCCGTTCGACACCGTTCACGACGCGGCAACGGCACTCGACGCACTTCGTCCGTCAGCGCTCGTCTTCAGCAAGCTCGACGTCTGGCCTCTCCTCGCGGAATCCGCCGCCCGACGGGGAGTGAAGCTGGGAATGGTGAGCGCCACGATGCCCTCCTCTTCCCTGCGCAGCTCCCGCGCGGGGCGCCTCGCCCTTCGCGACGCCCATGCAGCACTCGATGCCGTCGGGGCGGTGTCCGACGGCGACGCGATACGTCTCGTCGAAGCCGGAGTGCGGGCCGATCGCATCACGCTCACGGGCGACACCCGCTACGACCAGGCGTGGGCGAAGGCGGAAGCTGACTTGACCGAGCGCAAAGGGCTGCTCGGCGCCTTGCGCGCCGCGCGCTTCACGGTGGTCGCCGGCTCCACGTGGCCGAGCGATGAAGAGCGATTCCTTCCGGCGTGGCTCGCAGTGAAGGCCGCGCACCACGATGTCCGGCTGGTGATCGCCCCTCACGAACTGACGAATAAGCATCTCGAGGGAATCGAGGCGTGGGCTGCATCCAGCCGGCTGACACTTGCGCGACTCGGCGCCCGTGTGGCGTCGAGCACCGATGTCGTACTCGTGGATCGCTACGGCGTACTCGGCGATCTGTATGCTCTCGCCGACGTCGCCTACGTCGGTGGGGGCTTCAGGGACGCGGGACTCCATTCGCTTCTCGAGCCGGCGGCTTTCGGGGCGCCGGTGATCATCGGCCCGCGGCACGATGACAATCGCGACGCGAGGCTTCTCGTTGCGGCGGGTGGGGCATTTCGCTGCCCGGATGCGGATGCGATCGCGAGTCGGATCAACCGGTGGATCGACGCGGCCGACAGCCTCGCACACGCGCGCACGGCGGCACGAGACGTAGTTCGCGACGGACTCGGCGCGGCAGAGCGATCGGTCGAGCTCGTCGAATCGCTGATGGAGTCTACCCGCTAACGGTTACCGGGTAGCGGGTACCGGGTACCGGGTACCGGGTACCGGGTAGGAGGTAACGGACATCAGGAAACGATGAGTGTCTCGACCGGAGGGGATACCGGCCCCGGGGCGGGCGGGTGGAGGAAGAAACCCTGCACCAGATGGACGCCCAGCTGCTTCACCGACTCGTATTCCTCGGCGCGCTCGACTCCCTCGGCGATCACCTTGGCCCCCTGATCGTTGGCGAAGCGCACCATCGTCTCGACCAGATTCTGCTTGATGAAGTTCTCGTCGATGCAGTTGATGAGTGAGATATCGAGCTTGATGAAATCGGGCTCCAGATTGGCGATCGAGCCCAGCCCGGCGTAGCCGCTGCCCGCGTCGTCAACGGCGAAGCGGTATCCGCGGTCGCGGAAATCCTTGAGGCGCCCGCGGAATTTCGGGTAGTCCTTGATCGCCGTCCGCTCTGTGATTTCGAGGACGACTCGCGAAGGATCCGGAACGTCGAGGTCCATCTCGGTGAAGGCGGGATCGGTGAAGTCATGGGGGTCGACGTTAATGAACAGCAGCTGGCCCTTTTCCAGCCTGTCCTTCATGCCGAGTATGGCCGTGTTGCGGCAGAGCCGGCTCAGCTCCCAGATCATGTCCGACTGGGCCGCCACCTCGAACATTACTTCCGGCCGGCGCATGCTGCGCATCGTTCCCCTTGCAAGGGCCTCGTAGCCGAAAATCTCCTGAGTGTCGGTGACGACGATCGGGTGGTAATCGATGTAAAGGGCGCCGGTACGCAGAGTCTCGCGCAGGTCGGCGCTCTTCCGCGCCAACTCCCGCTGCTCGACGCTGTTCGACGACGCGGCCGCTTCGCGGATGCCGCGATAGATCTGTCGCTCCAGCCGGAGCTTCGGGTCATAGTGGATGTGAGCCCGGCCGACGTAGGTGTCGAACAGCGCCGCGACGGACTCGCCGTAATGCTCTTCGACGCGGGTCGAGATGAACTGGTGGAGACGAACGGTAAGGTCGGTGATCTCCTCTTCGGTCGGCACCGTCTTTCCCGGCTCGGGAATGTGGAACAGAATGAAGTCGTCGTCGTCGGCGAAGCTGACCATCACCTGCGACGCCGCGAACGGACCGTCGCGGAAGAAATCGCGCATCGCCTCGGTCGTCGTCTCGAGGATCTCGTCGAGCTTTTCCCAGCCATAGATCTCCTCGATCTTGGCGTAGCGGTCGAAGTTGAAGTAAAGGATGACAAGCTCACCGCGCTCCTGAATCGGCTTTCGCAGCGCTTCGAGCGTGGCCGCTACGGTTGGAATCTTCTCCTGGGCCGCGCGGAAGAGCTTCCGGTAGCTCGGCAAAATCAGCTCGTGGGTGCGAGTCGCGCCGCGTTCCGTTCCACGACCTTGACCAACGCCGCCAGCTCGAACGGCTTCTCGACGAAGTCGTCGGCCCCTGTCTCGAGCGCCTGGCGCTTGTTCATCCAGTCCTGCAGCGCGGTCACCATGATGACGCGTATCGCCGAACCCTGCGTCGGGTGCTCCTTCATCTCGCGGCACACCTGCCACCCGTCGCGGCCCGGCATCATCACGTCGAGCAGAATCAGGGACGGCTTGTCGCGCTCGAAAGCGCGCATTGCCTCGTCGCCGTCGTAGGCTACCGAGATCGGATACCCGCGCGCCTCGAGGTAGTCGCGGATGATATGGGCATTGTCCTGATTATCGTCAACAACAAGGATCGATGGAAGCTTGGAGTCAGGCATTGGTCTTACGTTGACAGGATCGAAGCCCAAGAGCAAGTGCTGGGGGGTGAAAGCGTCGCTGCCTTGCACACCTCGGAAGAAAAGCGCACCCCCTTCAATTCAAAGAGGGTGCGCTTTTTACAATGAACCTGCTCCTGAGACCTCAGAACGTCATCTCAGTTCTTACGACTTGGGCCCTTACGGCTTGATCACACTCAGCGTATACGCACCAAGATCACAAGCGGCCCGATACACATCATTAAAGACGAGGCAGTACGAGCTGGCAACAATCTTGTAGAAGCCGGCCGTGGTTGCGGTGAAATTGATGATCTCCGTCCCCGATGCACCTACACCGCCATTGTCCCGATCAACCAGCACCGAGCCGGTCGGTGAGATGAGGGCCATTTCCGCATCGAGTGGGATTGCCGTCTGGCTGATCCGGACGGTTATGCCAGCCGGGATATACACAAGGTATGGATCACCAGACACACCAAAGTACGGATCCTGACAATCCCCTGCCGAAAGCGTCTGGGTCGTTGAGGCGCCAATCTCGATGTACGTCGGGCTGCAGTTGGTGACAGCGTCGGACGTGCTGGCTACCGAGACCGAATAGGAACCCGTTTCACCCGCGCCCGCGGATGTCGCTCTCACAGCCTTCGATCCGTCTGCGGTTATAAGTCTGAAAGCGCCACTCGTGCCGCCGACGATAGCCGTTCCGTCCGAGGTTACAATCTGCGCCAGAGCGTTGAAGCTCGCGGTCATCGAGATATTTACCGCCCCGCTGGCAGTCGTCAGATCGTACTCATCGGCAAATGCTCCGCCGAAGGCACAGTCGCCGGAGCCGAGCGTTCCGGCCGCCGCGCTTCCATCAACTGAAATTGAACCGCGGCTGCTCGCGGTAAAGTTGGTCGTGAGCGCACCAGCCGTCCCGCTGACACTCTGGCCACACTGACCAGCGCCCAGCGTCCAACTGCCGGAGGTTGCGAGGCCGCTCGCGTTCGTAGTCGCCGTCGTGGCCGAAAGCGACCCGCCTCCGGAAGTGATGGCAAACGTGACCACGACTCCTGACTTCGCATTACCGCCGGCGTCTGTGATGCGTACCACGAGCGGACTTGCCAATGTACTGCCCGGCGCGCCCGCCTGTCCGCCACCGGAGAAAGGCCCAATCGCCGCGGCTGGACCTGCCTGGCTGGCGACGGTGAATGTCACCGGGGCGAGACCTTCAACGGTCGCGGTAACCGTATTGGCCCCGACCTTTGGCCCAATCTGCCAGAATCCCGCGGCTGCAATGCCCTGCCCATCCGTGGTCGCGATGGGGTACTGAACAGCCCCGCCGCCGGACACAGCAAATGTCACTTTGACTCCGGCCACCGGCTGCCCGCCGGCATCGGTAACCAGCACAGCCGGGCCGGAAATGGCTGTGGCCACCTGCGACGTGGCTGCGGGCGCGGCGGACACCGCCACCGCGGCAGGTGTAGTGGCGCCGGGCGAAGTTGTGTCGTTAGAACAGGAGAGAGCCGCCGCCGCCACAAACACCGCGCACGCAAGCGAGACGTGCTTCGGAAAAGAGAAATAGTGATTCATGCAGTCTCCAGTATCAAAAATGGGGTTCACTGGCCGCATGCTGCGGCCGGCGGATTGTCGCACGGGTTACGGTCAACGAACCAAACCAGACTTGGCGCTGTGACGGCTGCATTGGCACTTCCGGCTGCTCCAGCCGTGAAATAGTAAGCCGTGAACACCGTTCCAGCCGACGAGACGCCAGCCGCTGGGTTCTGTCCGGTTAAGGTTGCTGGCGACGCTGGAGCAGCAAGGGAGGCCGTCACTGTCGTGGTTCCGGCACTAGCCACGCGAATTGCCACGGGACCGGTGGCACGGAGCAGATAGCTGGAGTATGTGAGCAAGCCGAGGCTACTGAAGGTGGGTGTCGCGAGGAGTGCCGCAGCCGCGGTGGCGACGACGTGACCGTCGATCACTCCTCCCGCGGCATTCAGCAGCCTGACGCCGATCTGGCCCGCTGCTGGCAGTGGGGCGT
>JBGPLS010000051.1:0-17220 GCA_041486565.1 Gemmatimonadaceae bacterium | reverse complement strand
CGCTCATCGGCGCGGCGTATCTCGCTTTGCCACTCCTCGATACGAGAACTCCGCGGCGCCTCTCGATAGCCCGCGCCTTTGCGATAGTGTTTTCCGTTGCCATTGCGGGATGGATCATCACCGGTATTCGCGGAAGGTCGCTGGGAGAGCTCGAGGCGTTCCTTCCACCGGAAGAGATCACCGACGGCGCGGTTGCTACAACCGGATCTCGTAGCGGCGATCAGCGGCTCGGCTGGATCCTCAACGATCAGCAGGCGGCGCTCGCGCGCGCGCGGCAGGGCGGACGGCTCGTGTTCATCGACTTCACTGGCTATACCTGCACCAATTGCCGGTGGATGGAAGCGAACATGTTCGCCCGGCCCGACATCTCCGCGGCGCTCGGCAATTTTGTGTTGAGCCGGCTCTACACCGATGGAGAGGGCGCGATGTACGAGAAGCAGCAGGCATTCCAGGAGCGAGAGTTCGGGACCGTCGCCCTGCCACTCTACGCCATCGTGGACGCCGATGGCCGCATCGTCAGAACCTTTGCCGGCTTAACGCGGAGTCCCGCCGAGTTCCTCGCTTTCCTCAGGGCGGTCACCTGACGATTCTGTCTTCCGGTCCTGCGTCGGCCATCGTGCGCTCCGCCGGCGGCATTCCGCGCGCCTTCTTGTACATGTTGATGTGCAACTGGAGCGGCACGCCGCCCCGGGAGAACGCCAGCACGCTGTGATAGCTGCTGTCTCCCATGTTCCAGACCGAGCCGCGAAGGATGATCGAGTCGCCGCCGACTTTCACCCAACCGGACAGGATTGTCGAATCGACCTTCGCTCGACCAAGCCACGTTAACATCGAAAATGTCTCGCAATCGTTGGCATTGAGGCCTGCGATGTGGCCGTCCAGTGCGGTGACAAGCTTGACACCTTTCAACCGCGCGAAGAAACGGACAATGGGACTGTAGGACATGCTTCCGCTGAAGGAGCCGCCGCACAAGTAATGCAATCGCCCATGGCTGCTTATGGGGACCTTCCCAAAGGGCGTCTGGATTCGCACCCGGACAACAGCGTCCATGTCATGGCTTACGCCGCGCAGTCTTCCGGCGAGCTCGACATCCCGCATTGGAACCAGCTCTTGCGCGCCAGCGGAATGAGAGGCCAGGCCGGTGAGGACGCAGAGGAGCAGTCGCATCCTGCGAGCATTCCCCCTGCCGAACCGCTCACGGGAACATGGTGCCTGTGGAGTTGTCATAACCGCCCTTGATCGAGATGCGTTCAAGTTCGCGGTCACTGGGATGCAAGTCTCTACGTAGGACTACGTAGCACTGTCATGGCGTACGCGTAGGGCGAGGTTTTGGCGCTCGAGAGGCTCGGGCAAGCACGAGCGGAACGTGCCGGGGGGTGAGGCTCAGCGATTGAACAAATGCCTCCGATTCGCCGTGCGATTCGTCTGAGTCCGATTGCAATGTGATACCTACGACCTTGAGCGCGTTAACCGGCAAGCGGGGATACGCGCGCCCAATATCGGCCGCGAGATCGCGCTGGATAGTCTGCCATCTGCCGTCGGACTCCCTTGCGCCGATGCCGATCAGCCACGCTTCGGGCAGGGTTGAAAAAACCACGTTCCGCCTTGATGAGAGGGCTTCTACAAGGGAGCCCGGCGCCGGGGACACACCCGATGCGTTTCTGGCGGTCCACCAGTATCCGAACATGACGGTCTGCGTATCCGCCGCTGGTCGGGTGTCGGTCAAAACCAGCCAGAGCTTGAACGCCGCGTCATTTTTTCCGCGGCGCATCTTGGAGGGATCCACGCCGCTCACGTTCTTGGCGATCCGCAACCGCATGCTCAGCACTGGGAAATCAACCGGCCGGAACTGGAATGACGCGGTGGTCATCTTGATCGCCGTCGCCTGTGTGGCGAAGTGGCATGCGCGGCCGGAGCGGGATTCGGCCGCGGGCACAATCGAGAATCCGTTTGCGCGGTCGTTCTCGCTGCCGCCGTTGCCTGAATCGTAATAGAACTCGTACTCACGGCGGAATGATGCCATGTCTCTCTGGTCGCAACGGAACCGGATGCCGTCAGGGGTAGTGAGCGGCCAGATCTCACGAATCGGATTGGCTCCGGTTACCGTGACTCTGGAGGTGTTGAACATCTTATCGGGGGCCCACCCGCTGCTCCCGCCTGGGAGCGGAGCCGGCGATCGCAAAGACGCCGCGAATGCCGGAGTTTGGTCGCTTTGCGGCTTCGAGAAGGGCCACGACCAACGGGGACGCGGGTTCTCTCTGTGGGCGACGGCGGCGATCCAGCGCCTGCTTTCCGAAGGTTTGAGGGCTCCCAGTTCGGCGACCGTTACGACCACCGCCTCCAGAAAGGCATCCTGTGGAAATAATGAAGCGGACCGCGCGGAAATGTGGTCAGCGTCAGTGGTGCCGAGGTCGATTGCATGGACACGCGCCGGGAAGTGCGACGACGTAAGAGTCACTACTCCATCGTTGGGCTCGTTGAACTCGGCAATCCGCTTCGTGAGCTTCATCCAGGGATGGGCACTCGCCATGTCGGCTACGAAGGACAGGGAGAAATAGCGTGTCAGCTGTGAAACCTCAGAAGCATGTGCGCTCCAGAATGCCGACCGCGTAGCGGGCCAGAGCGATCTCGATGCGTCCGTCGTGTCACAGGCCGGGGCGCGGGGCGTTGTCACTCCCCATCGCATCAAATCAGCGGGCAGGCTCGACCGCTCTGCCAATGGTGTACCGTAGTGCGGAGATGCGATCGACACGAGCGCTGCCACCTGCTGTCGCGCGATGTCCGGCGCGAGCAACAAGGCCTCAGTGGCGTCTACGCCGCCCTTTGAAAATCCAACGATCAGATAACGAGGCCGCTGGTACCCTCGTGCGAGCCGGCGCTGCGTGTCCGCGCGCAATCCCGACACAATCTCGACGGCGTTTGTCGCCGATTGACAGCGTCCGTCGACGGGAATCGTCAGTATCCGGGCCCCGAGCTCGTCGCGCACTGCTCTCATGCCGCGAGACCAGATCTCGCCGTCGAACAACTCTCCGTAGATGCCCGGTATGTACACGACGGTGAGGTCACCAAGATCGGGATCGTACAGAAGCGGCATTCGCGTAGGATCAGCCGAAAGTCTGAGCCTTCGTTCAGAATACACCTGCTCGAACAGCTTCCGCGGTGTGACGCTGTCGTCCAGCAGGATGGTCGGGTCGGCGTCGATCTTCGGGCGGACCTTCCGGTACCAGTCGAGGGCGAAGCTGAAATCGCGAGTATCGGAAATGCTGTCTTGCTCCGGACCCGCGAGCGCCGCGTCGAGAAAATATGGAAGAGTCCAGAGCGCCATTGCAGCACGCCGAAATGGCTCACCCGCGCCGCCACGTGCAGGCGCGGCCGTCATCGCTTCGGGCAACTCCGTCAACTGAGAGAAATCGCTGATCCCCCGCAGACGGCGCACCGCCGCTCTGGTCCTGGCCGGAATCTCTCGGACGTCGAGCGAATCCATGAGCGACAGAAGAGTATCCACATTGTTTGCAAGTGCGTAGACCGTCCGGGTTCGCCCTGTGTCCGACCGCATACGGAAAAGCGCCCCTGGTTCTCGGCCTCGAAAGCGATTCGACGACAGCGAGTCAAAGAGCTCCCGCATTGCGTCGTAACTGAAATAGTCCATCGACACCACGATAGGCCGGGCACGCCGGAGGAACGCCGCTCCTGCCGAGGCGTCCTCGCGTCCGGTCGACAGTCGTCCGCCCCCCTTGGCGAGAGCATAGGCCAGCGAAACGGGATCATGCCGCTCCAGAGCCGCAACGTGCGAGAGCAGGGAATCAGACTGGAGACCCAGTGCATCAAGGACCTCACGGCTGCGAACGAACGCCGGAATCGGCCTGAAGGTGCTTGCTACAATCCCCAGCGAAGCGCCCGCGGTCAGAGAGCCATGAGTTCTGACCATCCTGACGAAGCGAGTCATGTCACCTTTGTAGCAGTACCCGTCCCGGAGACTGACGATCAGGTCGGGTGCATTCTCGACCTGTTTGATCGCGCTCCTGACCAGCCTGAACGGAGCGTCCGGATATGGACCGTTTACCGTCGCAGCGCGCCATTGCGCGTCGGGTAACCACCGTCGTTCGGTTACAGTCGAGACCATGCTATCGGGCAGTTGCAGCGGATTCCCCCGCAGGCGCTCATAGGCATATGACTCGTCGCGCCAGCGGAGGCGTGCTTCTGCGCCAGCACGCCCAAGAATCACGATGTAACGGTCACCACTGGTCACTTCGAGCCAGGTGGCGAGATCGGCACCTGGCACGGACAGCGCAGCCTCGGCGAGGCCTCTTCGTCTTGAAAGATCGGCAAAGTAGAAATTGGTCATCGTTGCGAGGGCGATGGTGACGATGGATACCTGATTGCTTCGTTCCAGCCTTGACGAATGGACGCGTACGAGTCCTGCCCGTCGCACCGCACCGTCGAAGGAAACCGGTATGAGATAGCTCTCTTTGGTGCCCTCCCTGAAAGAACCCGCGTTCCCGTGATCTGATACGAGCGAGATTTCGACTGGTGTACCACGAGCGTCGAGCGAATCAGCCACACGCTCGATCATCGAATCGAGACGTGCCATGTACGGCCAGTATCCGTTTAGGTGAGTGTGACCCATCGCGTCGGCCCCGCCGATGTATGCGACGTATCGGGGGCCTGAAAAGCCACTCAATATCGCTGCTTCGGCTTCCTTCAACTCACGGTCGAACAATTTCCGCCCACGGAGATACATAAGCGGTTCGAGGAGAGGATCGAAGAAGTAGTCGAATGCCCGTTGGTAGTTGTACAACGATGCTTGGCGCGCGACCACCTGTCGGGGGTCATCGGCGTTTCGCATGGCATCGAGATCGAGCCAGCGTGATTCGATCGTATGTGCATTGCCGCGCTGACCGAACACCCGGGGCGTGCCGATGATCTCGGCCCATGATGGATGGCTCATCGAGGGATAGGGCGCAACGTGACGTCCGTAAAACTTGAACCGTCTGAACATTCCGCGACGCCGGGCCTCGGTGAATGCGTCCCAGCTCAGGCCGTCGACAGCGAGCAGAAGCTGTGCTCGGCCGGCGGAAAGCGGCGGATCCGGGCTGGCTCGATGGCTGAAATGGCCGTGATAGACGGCAGCGACGAGCGAGAATGTGATTGCCCCCGCTGCGAGAGCCAGCCACCCATACCTCCGCTTTCGAGAGTTCAAAAAATGCATTCTCTTGCGTTAATAGCGACACTCCGATCGCGGGCGGCAAACTTTCGACCGCATGATGGTAGGTGCGAAGGGCTGCTTTGGACATACGTAATTTGGCGTAGAAGGGCGTCCGGACCGCCGGAGTTTCGCGTGGCGCGAACAAGCGCGCGTTCCGGCGGGGCTGCGATGACGCGGTTTTGTCTCGCCGCTCTCAGACGACTCTCCCGCCGCCAGTGGCAGCGGGGGCTGTCACAGAGTCCCGTCTCTGGCGCCTGAATATGAACTCGGGTGCGAGGGCTATTCCAAGCAGAGTCATCGGGACTATTTGCAGGGTCTGGATGAGCAGTGAAACAGCTATCGCATCAGCTCGCGACACTCCGAACTGTTCGGCAGTGATCGCGTATACGAACTGAAACAACCCAACGTTTCCAGGCGTTGCACGAATCACGAATCCCAGGTTTACGGTGAGAAGCGCTGCGAGACTGCCTGTTATCGGTAACGATACATGCGTCGCTGCAGCCGCTAGCGCGAAGGTAGCGAGCTGCCCAGCCCATGAGATCATCGACAACCCAAGCGCGCCGGCAAAGCGCCAACCGGTTGCAAGTGACCGCGTGCTGGTCGCAAAGCCCGAGAGATATCGCCTGATGCGTCCACCGAGCGTCCGTGCTCTGGCGCGACGCCCGGGGATGTGCTCGGGTTGAACATGCCTGGAGGAATAAACGAAGAGGATGAGCAGCAGCATCATCACCGCCAGCAGTACCTCTGCCGGAACACGCCACTTCTCCAGTGAAGGCGACAGCTCGGACAGAGTCGCTCCCAGCACGAGCAGTATCACGAAGCCGACAACGTCGAACAGCCGTTCAAGAGCGAGTGTCGCCAGAATACGCTCACTCGGAACTCCACTGGCGCGCGACACGAACACGACGCGGGCCGCATCACCGCCGTTCGCCACGAGGAGGTTATTAAGCCCCGCACCTGCCAGTGTGGCGCGCATCGCCAGCGGCAGTGAGGTAGATCCCGCCGGCTTGAGGAAGACCCACCATCTGACTCCCTTCGCGCCAATGGACAGCAGGTTCACCGCGACGGCGGCCAGCACCAATGGCAGCGATGCACTTCGGATGGAGTGCCAGGCCTCGGCCCAGTTGATTGCGCGGGCGAAGACAATCAAGAAAACAATGATGACTGCTGAGAGAGCCCAGCGAGCCAGTCGCGATATCCGCCGATCCATCAGGCGGGGAGCGTTACGAAGCCATAACCAAGGCCGCGCAGCCCGTCGATGATGAGCGGCACGGCAGCCGCGGTCTGCAGGCGATCACCATCCGGGTCGTAGCCATCGCCGTCGTGGAGAAGGATAATGGAGCCGGGGCGTGCACCCTTGACCGTGCGTTCAACGATCTGTTCGACGCCCGGATTGTCGCTGTCCCAGACGCCGAGCGACCACCCGGCGATGCGCTCGTCCATCGAGGCAGCTATTGAAGAAACCCAGGGATTTCGGAATCCGTGAGGCGCGCGGAACCACCGGGGTGCTGTGACGCCGGCACGCTCGATCGCTCGTTTGCCGAGCCTGATGTCCTGTCGGACATACGCGGGACCCCTGAAGTGAAGCTTTCGGTGGAAGTAACCATGGTTTCCGATCTGGTGCCCGTCATGCGCCGCACGCAAGGCAAGCTCGGGCCAGCTCTCCACATATCGTCCGAGCATAAAGAAGGTTGCCTTTACATTCTTTTCCGCGAGTGCATCGAGGATGCGCGGGGTAGCGTCGGGGTTCGGTCCGTCGTCGAACGTCAGAGTTACGAGCCGCTCTGAGGTTGGCAGCCTGCCCATAACCCTTCCGAAAATGGGGCTGTTCCGGTGGTACGCTCCGTATGCCGCCCCGCCGAGGACTGAGGCGCAAGTTGCGGCAACGCCGATCATGCGCCGATAGGTACTTGCCCGAGTACCGCCGCATAGACGTCGAGAATCGTTGCGGTGACAGTGGGCCAACTATAGAGCTCGGCCCGGTCTCGGCCCACTTTTCCGAGCCGGGCTCGGAGCGCATGGTCGTCGAGCAGGCGTACGAGCGCGTCGGCGAGTGCTCCCCGGTCGCTCCGGTGGGTCATCAGCGCTTCACGCTCGTGCTTCACGACATCCCGAAAACCGAGAATATCGGAACAGACGATGGGTGTTTCGCACGCCATTGACTCAAGCAGCGTGATTCCGAAGGAAGCTTTGGTAGTTGGACATGCATAAATCGCGCTGTGGGCATAATATCCGGGGCGACCGTCCAGCACGGCACCGACGAAAGTGATGTCGGGGTCGTTGCCGGCAGCGCGGAAATAATGCTTCCGCAGAGGACCGTCGCCCACGACCACCAGCTGCGCTTTCCTGTTTCTCCCTCGAACGCGCTTGAACGCATGGATCAAGGCGGTGAGTCCATTGCGTGGATCGAATCGGCCAAGGAAAAGGATTGCGGGGACGTCGTCCCGGATTTCCGAAGGGCGCGGAACGTCCGGGTTGAAAACGTCGAGGTCTATTCCATTCGGGATGATCGTCCAGTTGGCGTCGAAGTACCGGTTGAGCGCGACGGTCGTCGAGTGCGACACCGCGATTATAGCTTGCATCGACTCGAGCTGTCGCTGAAAGTAGCGACGCCCAATCGCGTAGCCGAACGAGCGGTCGAAGTATGTGTGAAACGTGCCTACCGCGGGACATTGTGCTTCCTGCAGCGCGAGCAGCGGCAGCACCGGATGTAGCGGCGACTGGACATGGAGAATGTCGTAGTCCCCGCGAGCCAGCGTACGTCGCATTTCCTTGCGTAATCCCCACCCAACTGTGACCCGGGCCTGGGAGCCGTTGGAGTATATGGACTGACTGTGGCCAAGCCGGATTACGTTCGGCTGCGGCGTCGCGCCGGCAATGTTCGACGTGATGATGTCGACGTCATGGCCGAGCCTGCGCGCTTCCTGAGCAAAATAATGGACGTGCTCGCAGACGCCCCCAAGGTGTGGATAGTAGTACTCGGTCACGAGGCCAATGCGGAGTCGCTTTTTTGGACTTCCGGCGAGCCACAGCGAAGGCTGCGCGGGTGCGAGGTCGAACTCCCGCGCTAGGTTAGATCTGGCTGTCAATGGCGGCATGAGCTGAGGCTAGGCGGGCGATGGGCACGCGGAACGGAGAGCAGGAGACATAGTCGAGACCCATATCGTGACAGAACTTGACGGAGCGGGGCTCGCCTCCGTGTTCACCGCAAATACCGATCTTGAGCTTCGGACGCACGCGGCGGCCATCCTCGACGGCAATTCGGATAAGACGGCCGACGCCGACTGCGTCCAGGACCTGAAACGGATCGTCGGCAAAGATACCACGTTCCACGTATGAGGGAAGGAAACGTCCGGCGTCATCGCGGCTGAGGCCATAAGTCGTTTGTGTAAGGTCGTTAGTGCCAAAAGAGAAGAAATCGGCCGACGCCGCTATCGTGTCGGCTGTGAGAGCAGCCCGCGGCAGCTCGATCATTGTTCCAATCAAGTAGGGAATTTGTTCCCCCATCGCTCCAAGAACCTGCTTCGCGCACTCCTCGAGTATCGCGCGCTGGTCATCGAATTCAGCGACACTCGACACGAGCGGCACCATAATCTCCGGCCTCACATCGATTCCGCGCCGAGCGGCGCGTACTGCCGCCTCGAAGATCGCTTGTCCCTGCATCTCGGTGATCTCGGGGTATGTGATTCCGAGACGGCAGCCCCGGTGACCGAGCATCGGGTTGGTCTCGCGCAGCGATTCCACGATTCGCGACAGCTCGGCGCGCGAGAGCCCGAGTGTTCGCGCAAGCAGTTTGCTCTCCTCGCCGCCGTGCGGGAGGAACTCGTGGAGCGGGGGATCGAGAAGACGAATCGTGACCGGAAGGCCGTTCATCGCTTTGAAGATTCCCTCGAAATCCGCGCGCTGAATGGGAAGGAGCTTGGCGAGGGCGCGCCGCCGTCCCGTGGCATCGCGGGCGACGATCATCTCGCGCATCGGCGTGATGCGGTCGCCCTCGAAGAACATGTGCTCGGTGCGGCAGAGGCCGATGCCTTCGGCGCCGAAGCCGCGGGCGGTCCGCGCGTCGCGCGGAGTATCGGCGTTCGCTCTCACCTTGAGAGTCCTGATCTCGTCAGCCCAGCCAAGCAGCTCGGCGTATGACTGATACACCGGCGCCGCCGACTTGCGGAGCGCTCCGGTCGTGACACGCACGATCTCGCTCGGTATGGTCGCGAGGTTGCCGGCAAAAACACGGCCGGTGGCACCGTCCAGCGTGAGCCAGTCGCCTTCGGCGACACGGGTACCGTTCACCGCGAAGAAGCGGTGCTCGAGATCCACCTCGATTTCCTTGCATCCCACCACGGCGCACTTTCCCATGCCGCGTGCGACGACCGCCGCGTGACTCGTCATTCCGCCTCGGGATGTGAGCACCGCGCGCGCGGCGACGATGCCGTGAAAATCATCCGGCGTCGTCTCGTCGCGAACGAGGATGACGTGGTCCCCCGCCGCGGCGCGCGACTCGGCGATCTCGGGATCGAATACGACGATGCCGCTCGCCGCGCCCGGGCTTGCGGGAAGACCGGTGCAAAGAGGAACGGCGCGAATGGACGGGTCAATGATCGGATGAAGGAGCTGGTCGAGCTGGCCCGCGGGAACGCGCCTGACCGCCTCGCGCTTGTCGATGAGACCTTCACCGACCATGTCACGAGCGATGCGAACCGCGGCGGCAGCGGTACGCTTTCCAGTACGGGTCTGCAACAGGAACAGTTTCCCGCGCTCGACCGTGAACTCGAGGTCCTGCATGTCGGCGTAATGCTCCTCGAGGCGGCGCTGTGTGTCGAGAAGCTCCGTGTATGCGGCGGGGAGCCGCTCCGCCATCTCGTCGATCTGGAGCGGCGTGCGAGTGCCGGCGACGACGTCCTCTCCCTGTGCGTTGACGAGGAACTCGCCGTAAAACTTCCGCTCGCCGGTCGAGGGATCGCGGGTGAACGCGACGCCGGTGCCGGAATCGGGCCCGAGATTTCCGAATACCATCTCCATGATGTTGACCGCGGTGCCAAGATCCTCGGCGATGCCATTCACCTTCCGGTAGTCGCGCGCCTTCTTCAGGTTCCACGACTTCCATACCGCTTCGATCGCGCCCCAGAGCTGGACTGTCGGGTTCGTCGGAAATGCCGCTCCGGTCGTGTTGCGGACGAGGGACTTGTATTCGTCGACCAGATTGCGGAGAACGTCCTCGCTGAGATCGGCATCGGTCACCGCGCCCGCTGTCATGCGACGGGCCTTGAGAAGATGCTCGAAGTCGTTCCCCGGGACGCCGAGCACGACATCGGAGTACATCTGGATAAAGCGCCTGTACGAATCGTACGCGAACCGGCCGTTGTTGCTCTGCTTTGCGAGACCGATGACGGCCCGGTCATTGAGGCCGAGGTTGAGAATCGTCTCCATCATTCCCGGCATCGACACCGGTGAGCCGGAACGCACCGATACGAGCAGGGGATTCTTCGGATCTCCGAGCCGCTTGCCAGTTGCCTCCTCGAGGCGGGCGATGTTTCCCTCCACCTCGGCGCGCAGTCGGTCGGAGTATTTCCCGTCTCGCAGGAATGCGATGCACTCGGCGCAGGCGATGGTGAAACCCCGGGGAACGGGAATGCCGAGATTGGTCATCTCGGCGAGGTTCGCTCCCTTTCCGCCAAGCACGTGCTTCATCTCGCGGGTGCCTTCCGCGGATCCGTTGCCGAAAAAGAAAACCGATTGTGCCATCGTTTCAGCAGCCACAGCCGAAGCGCAACTTCTGCGGATCTGTCGGCGGCGGCGTCGGGTAGTCGCCGGAGAAGCACGCGTGACAAAAACCGTCGGGGCCACCGGGGACCGACTCCAGCATTCCCTCGAGTGACAGGTAGCCGAGTGAATCGACGCCGAGGTTCCCGGCGATCTTATCGACAGCGATGTTCGCCGCAATCAGCTCGTCGCGGTTCGGGGTGTCGATGCCATAGTAGCAGGGCCCGGTTATCGGTGGCGAGCTGACGCGCATGTGGACCTCGCGCGCGCCCGCGCCACGAATCATCGTCACCAGTCCCCTGGTTGTGGTGCCGCGCACTATCGAGTCATCTACCATCACGACGCTCCTGCCATCGAGCACCTCGCGGACAGCGTTGTACTTCACCTTCACCTTGGCGTCGCGGCCGGCTTGGGTAGGCTGGATGAACGTCCGTCCGACATAGTGGTTGCGAATGAGAGCCAGCTCGAACGGCAACTTTGATTCCTCCGCGAAGCCAAGCGCTGCCGAGTTGGACGAGTCAGGGACGCTGAAAACGAGCTCCGTGCCGGGAGCAGGACACTCCTGTGCAAGACGGCGTCCAAGCGCGCGTCGCGCGCGATCGACGGAGCCGCCGAAGACGCGACTGTCGGGCCTCGCGAAATAGACGTACTCGAATACGCACTTCCGGCTTTCACGGGGCGGGAGCGGGAAGGATGATCTCATGCCGTCGCGATCGACGGCGATGATCTCGCCGCGCTCCACTTCGCGGATCACCGTTGCGCCGATGATGTCGAGGGCGCAGGTCTCCGAAGCGAATACGTACGATTCGCCGAGCATTCCCATGACGAGCGGCCGCCATCCGCGCGGATCACGCGCCGCCAGCAGCGTCTCTCCGATGATCACGACCAGCGAGTAGGCGCCTTCGACATCGAGCAGCGCGTCGGCAAGGCGGTCCTCGGGCTTCTCCGATGGTGAGCGGGCGATGCGATGGACAAGGACTTCGGAATCCATCGTCGAGGTGAAGATCGCGCCGGTGTCCACCAGCTCACGCTTGAGCTCGGTGGCGTTGGTGAGATTGCCGTTGTGCGCCAGCGCCACATCGCCGTCGCGGACTCGCGCCAGCACCGGCTGGGCGTTCTCGATGGTAGACGAGCCGGCTGTGCTGTAGCGCGTGTGACCGATGGCGATGTCGCCGGAAAGCTTCGCGACGTCCATCGCGTTGAAGCCTTCCGAGACGAGGCCCATCGTCTTCGATGCCCGCGCCCCATTGACAGTGTCGAGCGCGACTATGCCGGCCGATTCCTGCCCTCGATGCTGCAGCGAATAGAGACCGAGATGGGAGATCTCCGCCGCTTTCGAGTGCGCGTAGATGCCGAAGATGCCGCACATCGCTACACTCCCGCGAGGATGAGAGGAAGCTCGGGCACCGTATCTGTAGCGAGAGCCGGACGTGACATGATGGCCGGGATAGTATCGTGATAGGCATCGGAGAGCGCGAGGACATCGGCACTGAGCACGCGCTCGGGCGTGGCAATGCGAAGGCCGCGGTCGGCGCTGGTGACCACGCCTGCTCGCCGCGCCGGGACTCCGTGTGCCCGGGCGATTGCAAGCACCGCATCGACCGCAGGCGTGGAAAGAACGAAACGCGCCTGCGCCTCACCGAAGAGAACAGCGCGGAAGGGAAGGGCGCCGGCGAAGGCGAGATCGACGTCCGCTCCGTGCACGCTGTCACGTTTGGCGATGCAGCACTCGGCGAGCGCGACGGCAAGGCCGCCGTCGCTGCAATCGTGAGCCGATGAGACGTGTCCGCCCTCGATGCACTCGATGAGCGCGTCGATCGCGGCTCGCTCCACCGTCAGATCGCAAGCCGGTGGCGCACCGGCAACTACATCATGGATGCGGGCCAGGTACTCGCTCCCGCCGATCTCGCCGCTGCAATCGCCGAAGAGAACGATCGAATCGCCCTCGGCGCGGAAGGTGGAGCGGGTCGCGTGCTTCACGTCGCTCAGCAGACCGACCATGCCGATGACCGGGGTCGGGTACACGGCACCGGCCGGACTTTCATTATAGAGAGACACGTTGCCGCCGGTCACCGGCGTGGACAACGCTGTACATGCCTCGCCAATGCCGGCGATCGCCTCGCTCAACTGATGATAGACCTCAGGGCGCCCGGGATTGCCGAAGTTCAGGCAGTTGGTGATCGCCATCGGGCGCGCGCCCGTGCACGCGACATTGCGCGCCGCCTCGGCCACCGCGATCCGCCCTCCCAAACGTGGATCGAGATAGACGTATCGTCCATTGCAGTCGGTCTTGAGCGCCAGTCCCTTGCGGGTTCCTCTTACGCGAATGACGGCCGCGTCCCCTCCCGGTCCGATGACAGTGTTGGTGCGCACCGTCGAATCGTACTGGCGGTAAGCCCAGGCCTTGCTGGCGATCGTTGGAGATGAGAGGAGCTGCAGCAGCGTCCACACCGGATCGTGCTCGTCTGCGGTTTCCGGAATTGCGTCAACGTCAATGCCGCGAAGCGCGGCGATCTCCGGATCTTCACGCGCCGCTGGCGAATAGCGGGGACAATCGGTGACGAGGCGCGACCCCGGAAACTCGGCGACCACGGCCTCGCCCTCGGTGACCCGGTAAACCGGCTCGGCAATCACCTCGCCGATTACTTCGGCGTCGAGGTCCCATTTCGCGAGTATCGCCCGCACCTCATCCTCGCGTCCGCGGTGCACGACGACGAGCATCCGCTCCTGCGATTCGCTGAGCAGAATCTCGTAAGGAGTCATCCCCGTTTCGCGGACAGGGACCTTCGTGACGTCGATCACCACTCCAACGTCGCCGCGCTCGGCCATTTCAGCCGAAGAGGAAGTCAGGCCCGCGGCGCCCATGTCCTGTATCGCGATGATGGTGCCGCTCGCAATGAGCTCGAGACTCGCTTCGAGAAGAAGCTTTTCGGTGAAGGGATCTCCAACCTGGACACGAGGGCGCTTCGCGTCGCTTGCCGCCGAGAGATCCTCCGACGCGAACGAAGCGCCGTGAATTCCGTCGCGGCCGGTCCTGGCGCCGACGGCCATGATTCGATTCCCGACTCCCTCCGCCTTCGCGCGGATTAATCCTTCCTCGTGCATCAGGCCGACGCACATCGCATTGACGAGCGGATTGCCTTCGTACGCCGGGTCAAAAACGATCTCGCCGGCAACCGTCGGAATGCCGACGCAGTTCCCGTAATCGCCAATGCCCTTCACCACGCCGGCGAAGAGATATCTCACCCGTGCCGAGTCGAGAGAGCCGAAGCGGAGCGAATTGAGCATTGCCACCGGCCGCGCGCCCATGGTGAAGACGTCTCGCAGAATCCCGCCGACGCCTGTGGCCGCGCCCTGATACGGCTCGACCGCGGACGGATGGTTGTGCGACTCGATCTTGAATGCGACGGCGAGCCCGTCGCCGATCGAGATCACTCCCGCATTCTCTCCCGGGCCCTGCAGCACGTAGGGCGCGGAGGTCGGAAGGGTGCGGAGGAGACTGCGCGAGTGCTTGTAGGAGCAGTGCTCGCTCCACAATGCGCTGACAATACCCAGCTCGGTAAACGTCGGCGTTCGTCCGAGCATCGCGACCAGACGGTCGAACTCGTCAGACGTCAGCCCATGCTCGGCTACGAGCTCGGGAGTGATCTGCGGATCGCCGTGGCGGGGAAGAACGTTAGCCACGCTACGCGGGCACGGTATGCAGCAGCGACTCGAACAAGCCGACTCCATCGCGCGACCCGACGATCTCGTCCATCGCCCGCTCGGGATGAGGCATCACTCCCAGCACGTTTCCCAGCTGGTTGATGATGCCGGCGATATTCCGATCGGCGCCGTTCGGATTGGCCGCCGCCGTCGCTTCGCCGGATGGGTCGACGTAGCGGAAGACAACGCGACCTTCGCCCTCCAGCTCGTCGAGGGTCGCCTGGTCGGCCGTATAGCGACCGTCTCCGTGTGCCACCGGCATTGTCACGAGCTGGCCGTGCTCATATGACGTCGTGAACATGGTTGTCGTGTTTTCGACGCGCATCGTGACCGGCGCGGATATGAACTGCAGCGTCCGATTGCGAAGCAGCGCGCCAGGCAGCAACCCGGCTTCGCAGGCAATCTGGAATCCGTTGCAGATGCAAAGCACCGGGCCGCCGCGATCAGCGTGCGCTACGACTTCGGTCATGATTGGGCTGAAGCGAGCGATCGCTCCCGGCCGGAGGTAGTCGCCGTAGCTGAACCCTCCCGGCAGGACGACGACGTCGACGCCATGAAGATCTCGATCCTTGTGCCAGATATAGAGACCCTCTTCGCCGAGCGTATCCACGACGCCACGCATGGTGTCGTAGTCGCAGTTGGATCCGGGGAAAGTGACGATTCCAAACTTCATGCAGCCGTCGCGGATTCGATCTCGAAGTCCTCGGTGACGGGATTGGCAAGCAGGCGCTCGCACATCGCCGTAACGGATGCGACAGCCGTCTCCGGGCTGTCGGATTCGCTGTCAATGACGATATGGCGGCCGACGTGAACTGCCGACACGCCCGCGAAGCCAAGGGAATGGAGCGCGCTCTCCACCGCTTTTCCCTGCGGATCGAGAATTCCGCGGCGGGGCGTGATGTGAACTGACACCCGGAAAGAGCTCACCGGTCGCCATCCTCCGGCTTCGCTGGGGGCGGCGGAAAGTCGCGCGGCCGCGCCTGCTCGTCACGCGGATACTGACGATGGCGCTTGCGACGGCGGGAGCTGCGCTGCTGCTCGGGTCCGATGTCGGGCATGATTATCTCCGGCGGGTCCACCGCGAGGGCGTCGAAGCTTTCATCGTCGTCGGATATCACCGCCACGTCGCCTCGCGGCAGACGGCCGATGAATCCGAAGAAGACAGTCTTGCCGACACCGTAGAGTACGTAGACGACGAGCGCGGGGAAGTAGAACTGCTTGCGAAGGAAGATCAGGCCGAAGATCGTCGCCGCCACGACGAGTGAGCCGAGTATCTCGCTGACCTTCCGGTAGCCGATGGTCGGCACAGCCGGATACGACACGTTGCTGATCATCAGGAACGACAGCGCCAGCATGAGAAAACGAAGCCAGAAATGCCACGGCAGATCACCGAGGATGGTCTCGTTGTAGAGAGGGGTCTGGCTGAACCAGTAGTAGGTGGCGAGGGTCATCCCCGCGGCGGGGCTCGGCAGTCCGTGGAAGTAGCGCTTTGCGCGTCCTGCCTGCTCGACGTTGAAGCGTGCAAGCCTGATTGCGGCGCATAGTACATATATGAAGGCGATGAGCCAGTCCCAGCCTTCACGGTTCAGCACCGCGAAGTACATGATCATCGCCGGCGCGAGCCCGAAGGAAACGATGTCGACCAGGGAGTCGAGCTCCGTTCCGAACCGTGATCCGCTGCCGGTCGCGCGTGCGACGCGTCCATCCAGCGCGTCCGCGACGCCGCCGAGGACGATGAGCAGTCCGGCGAGATCGAGCTGGCCACGTGATGCGCTTATGATTGCAAATACGCCGCAGAATAGATTTCCCAGCGTGAGGCCGCTCGGCAGAATCACGACGCTGCGTCGCATCTTCCGCTGCTGGCCGCTCCGCGGTCGCTGGTCGCGCGGACCTTCGCTCGTGGGAGTCATTCGCTCAGCTCCGCGAGGACGGTCGTTCCAGCCGTAGTGAGGTCACCCACCTTTGAAAGGATTCGAGTACCGGACGACACGAATACGTCGACTCTCGACCCGAATCGGATGATCCCCATCCTGTCTCCCTGGCGGATGGTTTCGCCGACGCGGCTGTACGTGACGATCCGACGGGCGATGAGTCCCGCGATCTGGCGAACGAGCACCCGTTGTTTCCCGGATTCGATGCCCACCGACATCTGCTCGTTCTCGAGACTCGATTTTTCGGCCGCGGCGTTGATGAACTTGCCCTTGTTGTACTGGACGTAGCGCACCACGCCGTCAATCGGATACCGGTTCACGTGAACGTTGAAGACACTCATGAAGATCGACATCCGGATCGCGGATCCCTGAATAAACGCCGGCTCATCGACTTCGGTCATCATGATCAGCCGTCCGTCGGCTGGCGCCACGACGAGAGTCCCACCGCGCTCTCCCGAGCGCTCGGGGTCGCGAAAAAAATACGCGACCCAGAGAGCGATCAGCGTCACGAGAACGGCAAGCAGCCAGAGCGCCCACGATCGACGCGCCAGCGCGAGCGCGAACGCCAACACGGCCGCCAGGGCCGCGATGCCGATGAACAGGTAACCCTCGCGCGCG
>JBGPLS010000050.1:0-17333 GCA_041486565.1 Gemmatimonadaceae bacterium | reverse complement strand
CCAATAGTCAAGAGATTCGATTGCTCTCCGAACGCGGCTTTACCAGACGCATCATGCCATCTGGCATCCACGTCCGGAATCACTTGTAATGTTTTCAGGTTTGAACTCTAACCGCATCCCTGAATGGACGCGGATCGTCGAGTTCGCCTCGCACATCACTTGATCTCAACTTCGATTTTCAAAAAGCTTTGGTTGCCATTCCTAGGCAGCCTTGAATTATAGTCGAACAAGCACCCACCGTCAAGCGTTTTTAGCCGCTATTTCTCTCGACGATGGCCCGTCCGCAACTTGATCACATGCATTCGCGCGGAACGTCGCGGTGAGATACTCATGTTACCCCGTCCGAGACACAACTTCAACCCCTCAAGGCTAGGTTCCCGACGTGTCCAAGCCCCTCATCATCGGCATCGCCGGCGGATCGGGAAGCGGAAAATCGACAGTCGCTCGCAAGGTCGCCGATTCGCTCACCTCGCTCTCCATCGCGTTCATCGACATGGACGCCTACTACCGCAACTACGCCGCGATCCCGCTCGAAGAGCGCCGCCGAGTCAACTGGGACCACCCCGACGCGTTCGACTTCGATCTCCTCACCGACCACCTCCAGGCGCTGTCGGAACGGCGCACGATCGACAAGCCGGTCTACGACTTCGTCACCCACCTCCGATCCGACAAGACCCTTCGCGTCGAGCCTTCGGACGTGATCGTGATAGATGGAATACTCCTCTTCGTCGATCCGCGGGTGCGCGAGCTGTGCGACGTGAAGGTCTTCGTCGACGCCGACGCCGACATCCGCCTCATCCGCCGGCTCCGGCGTGACATGCGCTCACGCGGCCGTCCGCTCAACGAGATCATCGACCAGTACCTGTCCACTGTGCAGCCGATGCACCTCCAGTTCGTCGAGCCCAGCAAGCGCTACGCCGACATCATCGTCCCCCGTGGTGGCCACAACGCCATCGCCATCGAGATGATCGTTGCCAAGATCAGCCGCCGGCTGGCAGCCGCGATCGCCTGACAGCCGGCCCTCTCTCCCTCCTCGCCCGCGGTTGGTCTAGCCGGCTTCGGGCCTCGCGGCCTTATACGAATCCACGGCGTGCCGCAGCCGGAGAATGGCCGAGGCCTCCAGCTCGTACTCGATGCTGAGCTCGACCAGCTCGGCCCTGCTGTGATCGTTGCCTCCCCGCGTCAGCCGGTTCGACGCGGCATGGTGAGTCAGGTACTCCCTCGCCGTGCGCCACACCATGTTCGCGCGGTGCCACCACGCATCGTCGGCGTGATTCGACTCGCCGAGACAGGCCACTTCGTACAGATCGACCGCTTCGTCGAGAACCTCGTCACACGCACGCACCGCGGATCGCGCCGCTTTCTGCTCGCTGTCTGAGCCTTTCCACTTCACGAGCTCGGCGTATCGGCGGTGCTCCTTGCACGCGTCGAGCGCCACCCGGTAAAGCGTGTCGGCGATGTCGCAAAGCGCTGCTTTCTTCGCCGGCGGCTTGCGGGTCGCGACCGGTTTCCCCGCTGGCGCTGGCGCAGAGGCGATGGCCGTCTTCCCTGTCTTCGGCATCAGCGTCGGAAGCCGAGGAGTGATCCCAGGAAGCCCGACCCGCTGCGGTCGAAGTCCTCGATCATCTTGAGCTCGCCCTTGTCCAGCCACACCCCGCCGCACTCCGCGCACTCATCGACCTTGACGTGATTGTGCTCCCGCTCGGTCAGATCGCATCCGCACTTGGGACACTTGTTGTGGTGCGACGAACGCTCCTGACTGAGACGCTCGCTGTCGAGCCGCGCCCGCCGCTCCTTCATCAGCTCTGCGTCGAGACGCGCGAAGTATTCGGCTTCGTTCCTGCTGGGTTTTTCTTCAATCGCCATATTCGATTCTCTCGATGCGTTCAGTGCACAATCCATTGCCGCGTGGCTGATGACGAAGTATTGTCCGAGCGTGAAATAAACGGAAGTGCGCGTCCGTTCCCGCGTTTTCCGCACGTTCCGGAGTTCGCAGTCCGCAGTTGGTCCCTGTCAATGATCCCGGCCCGCGCGCAAGAGCAGACACCTTGGACGATATCACCTCATCCTACCGGTTCCACAAGGAATTGGAGTCGCCGGTTGCGTTCCTGCGCCGGGAGTGGAAGGCGCTGGCTATTTTCGGCGGATGCTTTGCCGCCATTCTGCTCGTCGCGGTGCTCTCGATCGATCCGGCTTTTTTCTATCCGCGACTCGGCACCGACCCCCTTCTCTATTACCTGAAGGGACTGGCGTTCGCGGAAACGGGACACACGGCGGCACGCATTGCCGTGAACCGCCTGCCATTCGCGTACGTGGCGATGCCCGGCATAATCCGGGTGCCGTTCATGCTGGCGTTTCGGGATTTCGACGATCAGCTCCGGGCGATCCAGCTGTCGAACATCGTCCTCGTCGGAGCCACGGCAGCGATGTACAGCTACGTGTTTTCATGGATTCTTCCTCAGGCGAAGCATTGGCTGGCGATCGGCTTCTCATTCGCGTTCATGCTTCTCAGCCCGCACTGGCTGGCAAACGTGTTCGCCCCGCTGGCCGAAGCACCCTACGCCGTGTTGACGACCGCCGCTTTTATCCTGGCGACGCGAGTTATCGCGTCCCATCGCCCGCTCCGGGGCCAGGCGTTGGCGATCGCCTGCGGGGCCGTCCTGTTCATGCTGGCATTCCTTGTCAAATACACGGCGCCTGTCCTCCTCGTGTACATCGGACTTCTTGCCACCGGCCGCTTGAGGGAGCATCCGATGCGCCGCCGCGTACGGATCATCGGCTCGACGGCAGTCATCGCCGGGATCGTGTCGCTGATCTTGCTCAACTGGCGAACTCTTTTCCATTATCTCCAGCTGACGATCGGATTCCTGCTGTTCGCCAACAAGAAGGGAGTGTTGGTGAACCTCCTCGGACTCGCGGTGCCGGCGCAGATAATTCCCGATTTTCAGCTGGCGTTCCAGAGGAACCCGGTCATGGGGAAGTACCGGGTCGAGTTCGGAGCGACACACTTCGACGTGGCAGTTACCGTAGCCGGCGCGGCGATGTCTCTCATCTGTTTCTACGGGATCTGGCGCGCCCGCCGGCGATTTACTCCTGAAGCAGGGTATCTCCTCGCGGCGTTGCCGGTGCTCGCGCTGGTGATTCCGAGCACACTGCGGTACCTGATGACGTATCAGCCGTTGTTCTGGATATTCTTTTATGTCGGTGCGTCCATTGTCTTCGCCCCCGTCATCTCGCGAATCAGGGCGAGCCGCCTCGGAGCAATTGCCATGGCGGGCCTGGTGCTTCTCAGCATTTCAGGCGTCGTCTACCTGCGCTCGAATCGCATGATCGGTGTGACCGCGAACCGCGGGGCGATATCGGTCGCCAACACACGCGGCTACGTTAAGGAAGTTGCGACGACCTTTCGCGATCTCCGGCGCTTCCTCGAGACGTTGCCGCGGGATCGAACGCTCCTTGTCGGAGCCTACGGAACGACGGGACGGTGGACGGTGATATCGGGTCTCGACTACTACCTGCCCGACAGTGGGCTCGGCGTAGCCGCGCGCACGCACGACGTTTATGTTCTTCTCGAGTGCGGGACTTTCGAAATCTGCCAGGACTTCGGACGCTGGGAGAGTAAAGTCCGCAAGAATCTCGGGAAGTTCGGGGAGTATTCCTACGAGCCCGTGTTTTCCCGCACCGGCGAGCACGCCAAGGCAAGAGTGTACAGACTCAGAAGCCTTCAGTGACCGCAGCAGCCGATCGAACTGCGGTAAGGAAGGATGAAGTGGGGTTGACGAGGACTGCTTCGGGTGGCCAGGCTCGCGAACTTCGCCCCGGCGACCGCATCGTGGTTTGCGGCGCGGGTCCCGCCGGACTCACCGCCGCCTACCTGCTCGCCGGGAAAGGCTACGCTGTCACCGTCCTCGAGGCGGATTCAATCGTTGGTGGGATCTCCCGCACCGCCCGGTACAAGGGCTACCGGTTCGACATCGGTGGCCATCGGTTCTTCACCAAGATCCCCGCCGTCCAGTCGTTATGGGATGAGCTGTTAGGTGACGAATTCATCGAAGTCCCGCGGCTTTCACGGATTCTTTACAACGGCCGGTTCTTCAATTATCCGCTCAAGGCGAGCAACGCGCTTTTCGGGCTCGGGCTCTGGGAGGCCGGGCTGATAGTGCTGAGCTACATCCACGCGCGGATGTCGCCTCATCCGGCCGAGGAGAACTTCGAACAGTGGGTGTCCAACCGGTTCGGCAGTCGTCTGTACCGGATCTTCTTCAAGACCTATACGGAAAAGGTCTGGGGCGTTCCCTGCACCGAGATTCGTGCGGAGTGGGCGGCGCAGCGCATCCAGGGACTTTCGCTCGCCCACGCCATTCTCTCGGCGACATCGCTCAACCGGCGCGCCCCGGCGATCAAGACCCTCATCCAGCAGTTCAGGTATCCGCGGCTTGGCCCGGGCCAGATGTGGGAGCGATGCGCGGCAAGAGTCTCCGATCTCGGCGGCTCCGTGCTGCTCAACCATCGCGTGGTCGGGCTGGAGACCGACGGCAGCCGCGTCACCGCCGCGACCGTTGACGGGCCGGGGGGAGCAAGGCGGATCGAAGCCGAGCATTTCATATCCACGATGTCGCTCCGGTCGCTCGTTCGCGCGCTCGGACCGGTGAGGCCGCCGGCCGCTCTTGAAGCGGCGGAGAAGCTCGCCTATCGCGACTTCATTCTGGTCGCGCTGATACTCGATCACGACAAGCTCTTTTCCGACAACTGGATCTACGTCCATACGCCGGGCGTGCAAGTCGGCCGCATCCAGAATTTCAACAACTGGAGCGCGGCGATGGTCCCACAACCGGGCGTGACCTGCATCGGCATGGAGTACTTCTGCTTCAAGGGTGACAACCTGTGGGAGAGCTCGGACGCTGAGCTGATCGAGCTTGCGACCCGCGAGTTTGAGGCCCTCGGGCTCGCTCCGAACGCAACGGTCGTGGACGGCGCCGTCGTGCGGATGCCGAAGGCATACCCGATTTACGACGCGACCTACAGAGAGAATCTCGGTGTGATCCGGGAATACATCGACCCGATCACCAACCTGCACACGGTGGGCAGGAACGGGATGCACAAGTACAACAATCAGGATCACTCGATGTACACCGCGATGCTCGCGATCGAGAACATGCGCGGGGCGGATCACGACCTCTGGGAAGTGAACACCGAGCTCGAATACCATGAAGAGCAGCGCGTAGAGCCGTCGAACAGCGCTCGTGCCACGGCGGCCGCATGACGGTCCATCCGGCGGGACACGACGGCGAGATTCACCCTGACGGGCGGGAGGAGACTCTTCCCGTTTCGGCGAAGCTTCTCTTCGCTCCGGTGGACAAGCGCGCATTCGGAGTGGCGATCGGAACGGTGACGGGGCTGTTTGTCTTCGCCGCCACCGCGCTGGACCTGCTCCACGGCGTGCCGCTGCCCGGTTTGCATTTGCTCGCTCAATACTTCAGGGGCTACTCGGTCTCCTGGACGGGTTCCTTGATCGGTTTTGCATGGGCATTCGGGATTGGGTTCTGCGCCGGCTGGTTCGTGGCGTTCACACGAAATCTCGCTCTCGCGATATCGCTTTTCATCATCCGGACGCGCGCCGAGCTCGACACGACGCGCGATTTCCTGGATCACATCTGATGACCGAGGCAACGCCAGTGGAAACACAGGACGATGTGAAATCGACGCTGTTGCGCCTCAATGCTCGCGCGTGGGGCATCGCAATCGGGCTCCTGTTGGGATCCGGTCTCTTTCTCGCCACAATCGTTCTCGTGATGCGGGGAGGCCGGTTCGTGGGCCCGCATCTCAAGTTGATCGGAGTCTTTCTTCCGGGCTACCGCGTCACCTATGGCGGGGCTTTCATCGGATTCGCCTATGCATTTCTCATCGGCTACATCATCGGGCGGCTGATCGGATCGGTTTACAACGCGCTGGCGCGATCGGATAGCTGATCGGACGAACGCAATGCGTGGATCCGCCCGACGCGTCGTCCGCCATCTGTGG
This sequence comes from Gemmatimonadaceae bacterium, assembly GCA_041486565.1. GTDB lineage: Bacteria > Gemmatimonadota > Gemmatimonadetes > Gemmatimonadales > Gemmatimonadaceae > UBA4720. The sequence goes on along the minus strand of JBGPLS010000050.1, from coordinate 11,312 downwards.
CTGGCGGCACTGTTCGCGGTCGGAACGTCCGGCCTGTTCTTTCTTTCGCACGGAGCGCCCCCCGCCGAGAGACTGAGCCGGGCCACTGCGTTCGCCGGCCTCGCATTTCTTGGCGCGACGCTGATGGTTGGTCCACTCAATGAGCGGCTGGGGCGTCCCAATCCGGTGAGCACAAATCTCCGCCGGGACATTGGCATATGGGCGGCGATCGGCGGCGTGATCCACACCATCGCGGGCCTCCAGGTTCACATGAAGGGCGACATCGTCCGTTATTTCGTCCCCGATCCGGCAACGGGCCTGCACATCTCGAAGGGTGGTATCGCTTTCCTGTCGGCGAACTACACCGGCCTCGGCGCGACGCTGCTGCTTCTCGTTCTGCTCGCAATCTCGAACGACATTGCGCTTCGCACGCTGGGCGTGACGCGATGGAAGCGGATTCAGCGCTTCAACTATTTGCTTTTCGGGCTGGTGGTTGTTCACGGAATGCTGTACGTCGCGGTGGACAAATCCGGATGGATGATCGTCGCTCCATTCATCGCGATCGTCACCGCCGTGCTGGAAGTCCAGCTTTCCGGGCGCGCGGCGCGAAGGCATATCCGGGACCCGTGACCCGGTACGCGTGACCCGGTGCCCGATGCCCGATAACCGTGCGGGTCACGGGTCACGGGTACCGGGTACCGGGTACCGGGTACCGGGTAGCGGATCCGGTTTCCTGCCGCTGATGAAGTACTGCGGCACGACGGGAGTGAGCAGCCAGCGAATTGGCGGAATCCGGCGCAGAACGTCCCACACGCGCCGCGCGCGCTCGTTTCTCTCGCCAAGCTCACCCGGGTCGTAGGAAGGAAGGTCGAGTCGCCCCACGCCGCGAAAGACGCGACCAAGCTCGCGGCGCGAATGCAGTCGCGTTTTGTACGCCGTTCTTCTGAGGCGTAGCGCGACCGGCTCCATCCACCGCCGGGGCAGCAACCCGAAGCCGAGGATGCGGAGGTGCGGCTCGGGAAGGATGCTGAATCTGTTGTTCGTCGTGAAGAAGAATGCTCCGCCGGGCGCAAGCACGCGGATGGTCTCGTCCCGCATTCGAGCGCTGTCGCGGACGTGCTCGAGTACGGCGTCGGCCACCACTGCATCAAACACACCTTCGCGAAATGGCAGCGCTTCGGCGTTGGCGCAGATCAGAGGGATATCGACTTCCCCCTCGTTCAGCCGCTGTCGGCCGATGAGGAGATAGCGGAGAGCGACGTCAACGCCGACGACTTCCCGAAACTCCCGGGACGCGGCGAGGGCGAGGCCCGCTGTCCCGCAGCCGACGTCGAGGAGCCGCCTGTCGCCGAGACCGGGAGATGCGGCACGCAGCTTCCGGATAAGGGCCGCGCCTCGCGCGACGCTTCCCTCAATCGCCGCTATGTAGTGGGCATGGAGCTCAGGATTCTCGGGCGAGAGGACGTAGTAGTAATCCGCAAGCAGCTCGCGGAAGCTCCTCCCCGCAGGCGTCAGGAGCTTCCTGATCTTCGCGAACTCGTCGTCGACCGTGATGTAGGGATCGGGCCACATCCTGAAATCCGGAATGCCGTATCGGACGGGATACTGGGATAAGCATGCCGTGCATCGAAAAAACCGGGCGGACCCTTCCACGTCCGCCCCGCACGCCGGGCAGATCAACAGGCTCTCGAGCCACGATGGAATCGAGCTGGTTGACGTCAGCGCAAATACTCCCTTGTTCGTCGTCGTTATGCCGCATAAACTGACACTACCCGCCATCGTGCAGCGACCATGGCGGTTCTCTACATCTACCTGTAATCCCCCGAAGATAGCAATGAGAGACTGGTCGTGAACGCCGTCGAGCGCGTAGCCCGCCACATCAGGCTCTCGAACCTCTCACATCGGGGCGTCGAGACGCCGCCCCTTCTCGTGTTGTTCATCAATTCGATCTGCAACATGAAGTGCGAGCACTGCTTCTACTGGACGGCGCTCAATAAGAAGGACGACCTCACGCAGGAGGAGCTGTTCGCGCTTTCGCGCGAGTTGGGCCCAATCGAGAATCTGAATCTATCGGGAGGCGAGCCTTTTCTGCGCAAGGATTTCGCCGAGATATGCGCCCAGTTCATCCGGTACAACGGCGTCAAGCAGATCTACGTTCCGACCAACGCCTACTTCACGGAGAAGGTGGTGGAGCAGATCTCGCGAACTCTCGAGGAGAAGACGCTCAAGCTCTTCGTCGCCGAGCTTTCGCTCGACGGGATGCCCGAATTCCACGACGGCTTCCGGGTAGCGAGGCACTCCTTCGAACGGGCGATGCAGACATACGACGCATTGGCCGAGCTCCAGAAATCGGATCCCCGTCTGCGCATTCACTGCATTTCGACGGCGACGGACATCAACATGGATCAGATACGCGAGCTGACGACCTTCCTTTACGACCGCTGTCCGCAGATGGATCACCACAACCTTGCCATCATTCGCGGAGATCGAAAGAATCCGACGCTGAAGGGTCCGCTGCTCGAGCAGTACGAGGAGCTCTACGAGTACATCCGGCGGCTGTGGGCGCCGCGTGAGGCGGGCCGCTATGGCTCGATCGTAGAGCCGATGCTGCAGTGGGGGAAAGTGAAGACGGCGCGTGAGGACCGGCAGGTGATTCCTTGCACGGCCGGTCGGATGACGGCGGTCATACACGCGAATGGCGACGTTGCCGTCTGTGAGCAGCACGCTCCGCTCGGTAATCTGCGGCGAAATACCTTCCGGGAAATCTGGAGCTCCGAGCAGGCAAACCGACTAAGGCAGTCGATCGCCAACCGCGAGTGCCACTGCACGACCGAGGTCTTCATGTGGCCGAGCATCACCTACCAGCCGATGCAGCTGGCGCGCGCGATGGTCGGCGGCCGCGTATGGCGCCGCCCCCGCGAGCTGCCCGTTCTCGAGCGGCAGTCGATCGCCGATCGCGACCGCACCGGCGCGCGCCGCTGACCTGCCCGCCCCGCTGCTGACCAGCGACGCCTCCGCCCGACCCGGCGACACCATAAGCCAGTCCCGGCAGCCGGTCACCGTCGCGATTGTATCGATATGCGGCGAGGCGCAGCTTGAGCGCTGCCTCACCGCGCTCGAGCAGCAGCGCGGGAGTCCCGAGTTCGACGTCGTCGTCGCCGCTGCACCGATGCTCGGCGATCTTGCTGGTATCCGGCGGCGCTTCCCGCGCGCGCGACTGATCGTCAACGAGAACGTCACGACGCCGATAAATCTCGCGGCCGCGGCAGTGTCTGCAGCGGACGGAGAGCTGGTCCTTCTCACTGAAGACCACTGCCTTCCCGACGCCGATTGGGTCGCGGCGCTCTCCCGAGCAATAATCGAGGGGCGCGGAGCGGTGGGAGGAACGGTGGACCCGTTGGACGAAGACAACATGACGCCGTTCGACTGGGCCTTTTATTACGTAGACTTTTTCCGCTACCAGACGCCGCGGCAGAGAGGCCCGGTGAGCACGCTCAGTAGCTGCAACACAGGATACCGGAAGAGCGACCTCCAGTCGCTCGATGACCAATGGCGGACGTCGTTCCACGAGACGCGAATTAATGCCGCGCTGAGGGAGCGCATTGGGCCGCTGTGGATGGAGCCTGACGCGCGTGTCGAGGCGGGGCGCAAGGTTCACCGCGGCGACGCCCTTCGCGAGCGATTCGCATTCGGGCGGATCTACGCGTGCCGTAGAATCGACAAGCCGCATCGCGCGATGCGCCCCTGGCTCGCTCTCGCTTCCCCGCTCCTGCCTCTCCTGCTGCTCGCGCGCCTTGGGCGCGCGGCGCGGCGCGACCGTGCCACAGCGCGGAAATTTCGCCGCTCTCTTCCGGATCTGGCGCTGCTCGTGCTTGCGTGGTCCGCCGGAGAGGCGCTGGGCTATTGGACAGGCCGGGCGCCCGCGAGCGCCAATGCAGCTCCGGAGCGCCCCGCCGCGGAATAATGTCGTGCCGCGGCGGTCACGCGAGTGCCCCGTCCAGGCGGAGTCCGGCGATGATCGCATCGCGTGCTGTCGCGACATCGAGCGATTCAGCGATGCCAACGGGCGGCCCTTCGCCCGTCATCACTGAAACATAAAATTGGCGAACCAGCTCGCGGAGCCCCGGAAAGGCCTGCTCGGCCCGCAACGCGCGACGGGCAACGTTGCCGCTCGCAGCAGCGAGCGTTCGCGCTGACAAAACGAACGGACGGGCCAGCTTCCCAGCGCGCGACACGTTGCCTCGCTCGAAAAACGCAAATCCGTGATGCAGGTCGGCGTGTGCCGTGGCTTGCGCGCCGGTGACACGAATGGTATTGCGTGTCGGGCGGCCGCTCGCAGAGATCCGAATCGAGATGGCGATTCCGTCGCGCGATCCGATAGCCTGGATCTCACCGGCCGAAGCGCGCGAGACGCGCCATCCTGCGCCCGACACACCTGACTCGACGAGTCGCGCTGTCAGCGACAGCGGGTGAGGCAGGATGTCGAAGGCAAGTCGGTCGCGGGTGGCGGCGGCGCCGCCCTCCGCTCCCGCAGTGCAGATGTCGGCGACAATTCCGGTGAGCGGTCCGAGCGACCCCACGTCTCGCATCATGCGCATCACCCCCTCCTGAAACAGGAACTGATGCACCGGGCAAAGAACGGTGCCCGCTTCCGCCGCGGCGGCGTAGAGCTCAGCGGCCGCTTCTGCCGTCGCAGCGAGCGGTTTTTCGACGAGCACGTGACGCCCTGCATCAATCGCCGCGCGAACGATTGTCTCATGATCGCCTGCCGGCGTACAGACGTGGACAACGTCCGCAACATCGCGCGACAGCATCCCGGCGATTCTCGTCGTCGACTGCGCTCCCAGTCTCCGCGCGAGAGAGGAAGCACGCAGGGAGTCCGGGTCGGCCACGATGGTCACAGTTCCACCGGCGCGAGTGACCGCATCGGCGTGCCATCTACCCATGAGTCCGGCCCCGACGATCGCGGCGCGTAACGGCCGGACTTCAGTCATCAGCCGCTGGTCGAGCCGGCGCGCGCGAGGCCTGGCCTGGCTGTGGAGTCGCGGCCGACAACTGTGCGCCGGCCTGTATCGGCGGCCGTGTAGCAGGCATTGATAACCTCGAGTGCGTCGCGCCCGTCAACTGCACTAGACGGCAGGGCGCCGCCGCTATCGAACGCGTCGAACGACTTCTCGAGAACGCGGCGTGTTGATGCGACGCGTGGCTCACCGGGGTTACGGGCGAGAATCGTTCGGGCGTTGCCTGTCTCACGCCACGCCAGACCAGATGTGCCGTACTCGATTCGAAGACTCGGCGTCGTGTTCCGGTATAGCCCGGTGATGATCCGCGCGCGGCCGCCAAACGAGGCGCGGTAGGAAGCGATCCGTGTGTCGGCGCGAACCTCGAAGTAGTGCTGCTCCCCCTTGCACAGCCGATTCTGAAGAAGCTGGGCGAGACGCCCTCGGGTGAATTCCAGTGAGGCCACGGTGAGAGCGTCGCCTCCTCCCTGCGCTACCCCGCCGGCCGTCATCGACGCCCAGACGGCAACCGGCTTCTCGCCGAAAAGGGTGAGGAGAAGGTCCACCAGGTGCACGCCGGCCTCGTGGAGCGCGCGTCGCTGCATCTGGCCTCGCCAACCAGTTTCTGCCCCCTGCGGCATGTCGGTGCTCTGCCACACCTGTGCAAAGAAGAGATCTTCTCCGCTTGCCGGCCCGGCGCTGTCTATTACGGCTCGGAAGATCGGCATCTCGCGGAACTCGTGGTTGAGTGCAATGCGCCGTCCGGCCGCGCTCGCCGCTTCGATGACGGCATCAGCCTCGTCGAGCGTCGAGACGAATGGCTTTTCGCAGACGACGTTGAGCCCTTCTTTGATGGCCCGCTGACAGAGAGCTGCGTGACTGTCGGGGGGCGTTGCGACGATCAGCACGTCCGGCCTGATGGCTGCGAGCATCGTGTCGAGGTCGGCGAAAACCGGCACGCCGAACCTGGTCGCGGCGCGGGCACGCCGCTGCTCGTCCACGTCGCACGCGCCGACCACGGTCACGTTCTTCATCTGCGCGAGCGCCGGCAGATGCATCTCGTAGCCGGCCTCGCCGAGACCGATGATTGCTATCCCTCGTGATGCCATTGAGCCGGTTCGACTGAGTTGTGCCGGCCGCGCATACGTTGCGGCAGCGGGAGCGTTGGGGTGTCAGGCCGCGCGACAGAGTGCAAAGATGGTCCTTCCCAGCGGCAGTTGCCAACCCGCGGCCAGCGCGCGTCCCTCGAGCCGGAGCATGCCCAGCTTCACCGCGCGAGCCACGCCGTGCTCCTGTCGCGGCTGCGTGAGAATGCCGTGATACGTCGGAGAGTTGTCGCGTCTGGCGCGAAGCTCACGCGGAATCTCCGCCAGGCCGAGCAGAGCGTTCACGCGTCCGAGAATCCGGATTTCGAAGCCAGCCGCGACGAGCCGCTCACGCAGCTCGGCCGCCTCGTACCTTCGATACGCGAGTTCGCGGTCCTCAGGGATGCGGGGGAAAGACTGGGCGTTGGTGCGGATCAGCAGTGCGCCGCCGGGACGCAGCACTCTTGCGAACTCAGCGAGTGCCCGCGCATCGCCACCGTCGATCGGCAGATGCTGAAGTACGTCGAGCGTGATCACAAGATCGAACGACTCGTCCGCGAACGGCAGCTCGAGCACACTTCCCCGCTGGACGGACAATCCTGCCTCCTCCGCCGCGGCAAGCCCTTCCATCGCGACGTCGATCCCCACGGCCGACCACTTCGGGTGCGCATCCACAAACCACGACATCGTCTGACCCGAGCCGCATCCCGCGTCCAGCATTGCCCCTGTCTCGCCCATCTGCGCACGGGCGAGCAGCGTTCCGGCGATCTCCCGCATCCCGGCATTCCACCACGACACGTTCTCGAGGTCGCGCATGCGCGCGTAGTACTCGGGCGTAAAGATGCGCGGCGGTTCGCTGATCGGAGTCATTACTTATCGGAGAAGATGAGTCAATGCGATTGCCTGCTCCAGCGTTCCGCCCGACATGGAGTCCGCTGTTTCGTGGTTGACCAACCTGTAAATTTCGGCGACCTTTCCGCGCCACAACCCACGAAACATTCATTGACCGCCGCGATTCCCGCCAGCCCAGTCCGCCGCCAGATCGGAGTGGGAGGATTCCGGACCAGCGCCCGCGCCAAAGAACTGGTCAATCAGGTCCTCGACAGCAATCGGCTCACCGCCGGTCCGATGATGACCCGCTTCGAGACGGAGATCGCGTCGCTGCACGGCTGTCGCTTCGGACTGATGTGCAACAGCGGCACGAGCGCCCTTCAGATCGCCCTCGCAGCGCTCAAGGAATCGTGCGGCTGGAGCGACGGCGACGAGATCCTCGTCCCCGCCATCACTTTCGTCGCGACGGCGAACGTCATCGTCTACAACGGGCTCACGCCGGTTTTTGTGGACGTGGATCCGCGTTACTACACGCTCGACGCTGCCCGGCTGGAGGAGCGAATAACGCCGCGGACGCGGGCGATCATGCCGGTGCACATCGGCTGTCTCCCCTGCGACATGGACCCCATTCTCGAGATCGCCCGCACGCATCAGCTGCGCGTGGTGGAGGACTCGGCGGAGGCGATGTTCGCGCGATACAATGGCAGGACGGTCGGGTCGTTTGGCGATATCGCCTGCTTTTCGACCTACGCCGCGCACATGATCACGACCGGTGTCGGAGGATTGTGCACGACGAACGACGCCGGCCTTCTCATCCTGATGAAGAGCCTGATGAATCATGGTCGGGATTCCATCTACATCCGGATGGACGACGACGAAGGACGCAGTGGCGAAGAACTCTTTCGAATCGTTGACAGCCGCTTCTCCTTCGTGAGAATGGGGCACAGCTTCCGTTGCACCGAGATGGAAGCGGCGCTCGGCATCGCCCAGCTCGACGACCGCCAGGCGCACTGGGACTGCCGGCAGCGGATCGCGAGCCGCCTGCTCGCCGGGCTCGCCTCTCTCGAGGGCCGCCTGCAGCTGCCGAAGCCGAGGCCGGGGTCGGATCACGGCTACATGTTCTTTCCGCTCGTTCTGATGCGCGACTCCGATCGTCGCGCGGACGTCATCCGATACCTCGAGGAGCGGGGCGTCGAGACGCGGTATCTGCTTCCGCTCATCAACCAGCCGGCGTACCGCGCGATGTTCGGGAACCTGGACGATCAGTATCCGGTCGCGGCCAGACTCAACCAATCCGCGTTCTATGTCGGGTGTCACCCGGAGATGACCGACGCCGACGCGGACTACGTTGTGGAGTGTCTTCAGTCGTACTTCGCGGCCGCAAGTTGACATAGCGGCCGATGCCATCGAAAGGGAGGAAGCGTCCGCTCGCTGCCGCGCCACGAAGTGATCGCGCGCGGGTCGTGCGCTGTCAGATATGCGGCGCCCGGACGACGCCGGGCCTCGACGTCGGGCCGCAGCCGGTGGGAGACCTCGTGCTCTCCATGTCGCAGCTCAACAGGCCGGAGACGTTCTACCCGATGCAGCTGCACCACTGCGGTGAGTGCGGGCTGACACAGCTCGGGTATATCGTCGACCCGAGAATCGTCTACAAGAACTTCCCCTTCCTCAGCGGCACTACTCGCACTGCGACTGAACATCTGCAGAGCCTCCCGCCCCAGCTGGTGAGGATGCTGGGGATGACAGCAGAGTCGTTCGCGGTGGACATCGGATCGAATGACGGAACGCTTCTCAAGGCGTACCGCCCACACGGCGTGCGGTTCCTTGGCGTGGATCCGGCCGGCGATCCAGTACGGATCGCCATCGAGGCCGGTATCCCGACGCTCCATGCGTTCTTCGACGAGGAGACGGCCGAGCGAATCATCGCCGATCACGGTCACGCGAATGCGATCACCGCCTGCGGAGTCTTCGGCCACGTCGCGGATCTCGGCGGATTGATGCGCGGCGTCGGGCAACTGCTGGCACGCGGAGGCGTTTTCGCCACCGACTCCCAGTACTGGCTCGACACGATGGCGCGACGGCATTACGACAACATGTTCCACCAGCACCTTCGTTACTACTCGATGAAGCCGCTGATGCATCTGTTCGGTCAATACGGAATGGAGCTGTTCGACGTCGAGCGGTCGGAAGTCTACGGCGGGTCTATCAGGGTGTTCGCGGGCCACGCCGGAGAGCATCGGGTAAGCGACCGTGTGAGAGACCTTGTTGCTCTCGAGGAGAGCGAAAAGCTGTACCAACCGGCGACGGTCGAGCGTTTCGCCGAGGACGTCGCTGTCCGGCGCGCGCAGCTGTTCGATCGGATTCACGGTCTCGTTCGCGGTGGAAAGCGAGTGATCGGGATCGGAGCGCCCGCCAAAGCCTCCACCGTCTGCAACTACTGTCGCCTCGGCCCCGAGACGATCGACTACATCACCGAGGTAAACCCGCTGCGCATCGGCAAGTTTCTTCCTGGCGTGCGGATTCCGATCGTGGACGAAGAGCGGATGTTCAGTGGCACGCGCTCACCCGATGCGGCGGTCCTGTTCGCGTGGAACTATCAGGACGAGATCGTTCCGCGGCTCCGCCAACGGGGATTTGCAGGCGAAATAATTCTTCCATGACAAGCCGTCCGGATTCCCGTCGCGCCTCCGGGCCCGGGACCATCCTCTTCGGCGGAAGCGGCTTCCTCGGCTCCCATATTCTCGAGAGTCGTCCCGGGATCATCTCGGTGGGGCGCACTGCGCCAGCGACGAAGAACCGGCACATCCAGGTTGACAGCCTGGCCGATCTCGGCGTGCTCCGCGACATCGAGTTCGACAAGGTCATCTACAGTATCGGCAACAGCGACAACTACACGCTGGACAGGGAGAGTCTCGCGCCGGACGAGCCGACGGCGTTCGATTATCACCTCGTGCCGACGGTGCATGTGCTGGAACAGCTCAAGCAATACCCGATCAGAAAGTTGATCCATTTCTCGAGTATCCTGCTCTACGACGCGGACAGGATCACGCTGCCAGTGGCGGAAACCGCTCCAATCAACCCCTATCGCACACGCCACGTGATGAGCAAGTACCTGAGTGAGGAAGCGTGCAGGTTCTACTCGGCCTGGATTCCCATCATCAACGTGCGGCTGTCGAACATGTATGGCCCCACGCCACTGAGGCGCTTCGACCTGATCGACGTCCTGATCCGCAACTTGATCGAGACCGGGATCGGTTCGGTATGGAGCACGAAGCCGGAGCGCGACTTCATCCACGTGGACGACGTCGCGGAAGCCGTCGTCAAACTGCTCGATTCCGATTACACCGGGACGATCAATCTTGGCACCGGAACGATGACCCCGGTGAAGGCAGTCGTTGATCTCCTCGAGGAGCTGAGCGGCATCCACATCGAGGATGAGAATCGCGAGGTCGGCGGACCGATGAGATTCCGGTGCGACATGACGACCGTCAATCGGATCATTGACTGGAAACCAGGCTACTCTATAGAAGAGGGCATCAGGCAGACCTACACGACAATGAAGTCATGGGCAGCAAGCTGACGCTCGGCGTCAGCGGATGGCGGCTGCATGGCCAGCGGACCGGCGTCGCGCGCTATGTTCTTAGCCTCGTCGAGCGCTTCACGCCGGAGCTGATCCTTGGCCGTTTCGGGGCCATCAATGTCTATGTGCCGCGACCTCTCGAGGCGGACGGGATTCGGCTGCCACCGTCGGTGAATGAGCAGCTGCTCGCTTCGCGGCTCCCGATGCTCGCCTGGGAGAACGCGCGCCTCGCCACAGCGGCGAGAGATGATGTCGTCTTCTACCCTTCGTTCGCGCGACCGCTCGTCGCGCGGGGCGCAACGGTCGTCACGACGCACGAAGCGATAATGAAGATCGCCCCGGAGATGTTCGACAAACGCGCGCGGTTCATTTACGGACCGCTGTATGGCTGGAGCGCCCGAGCCGCGACCCTCGTCATAACCACGTCGCAGGCGGCAAAGCGTGACATCGTTGCGGCGTGGGACGTCGATCCCGCGAAAATCCGCGTGACGCCGTTGGCTGCCGCGCCAGTATTCAGGCCGCTGCCGGCGTCGGTGGATCGTGCCGCGTTACGCGCCAGCATGTTCGGCGATGACTCTCCCTATTTTCTGTTCGTCGGGAAGATTTCAGGACGGCGAAACGTCCCTGATCTCGTGCGTGGGTTTCTCGCCTTCAAACACGGAACAGGGCTTCCCTACCGACTCGTAATCGCGGGTCCCGACTACGCGATACAGGCGGCGCGACGAATTGCCGCCGAGCTTGGCGCGGCGGCAGACGTCGTGACGCGATCATACGTCCCGGACGACGAGCTCAATGCGATGTACAATTGCGCCGAAGCATTCGTCATGCCTTCCGTCT
>JBGPLS010000049.1:0-17459 GCA_041486565.1 Gemmatimonadaceae bacterium | reverse complement strand
GTCGGCCGTCGCATTGCGTGGGCGCTGGTGTGGCGCAACGGCAACCGAGCGGTACTGGGGCGCGAGCATTTCTTCGCTCCGTTCCGCGGCCACCTGAGTGCGTCGGACTTTGCTCGCTTTCGTCGTGATCCGCTGCTCATGTTCGAGAGCGATCTTCCCGCGCTGTATCGGCTGCTTCGCTAGCGCGCCCGGAATCGAGCGCGCGGGAGCGAGATCGCTGGGAACGCGTTACCACAGCAAAACCGGCTCTCAGCAGGCGATGCTTCACGTCAACGTGAACCCTGCGTTACTCGGCGGGGTGATCGTGAAGGTTGGGGATACGGTGATGGACGGGTTGGTGCGAAAGAGGTTGGCGACACTCAAGACGAGAATTCTGACGGGCGCGGCTTAACGCGCCACTAGGTAGTCTCTTTCCACGGAACATGCGAGTGAGGCCACGCGACGCGGTCGGGATGAAAGAGGTGGCCAAGTAGCTCCACCCCCTCTGCGAGACGTGGGCCCGGCCGCGCGAAGTACGCATTAGCGTCAACGGCACACACCCGAGCATCAAGATCGCGAGGCATCGAGCGGGCGAGCCCGGCTGATTCTTCCAGGCCGTAGCCGCAGGGCGATACGATGATGATCTCGGGCGACGCGGCCGCGACGTCGTCCCATGTCATGCGAATGGAATCTTCACCGGGCCGGCCCAGGGGATCTTCGCCGCCCGCCATCTTCACCATCTCCGGAACCCAGTGCCCGCCGCAGAATAGCGGCTCGGTCCACTCGAGAAAGACTACCCGCCGCGGCGTGGCGTCTGCCACGGCGGCGCGGATTCGCGCGATGCGTTCGCGATTGGAGCGAATGAGCAACTCGGCATCACGTTCGCGACCGATCGCTTTGCCTACGGCAAGAATGTTCTCCTCGACTTCGGCGACATTACGCGGAGTGAGGAACAGTATTTCGGGCGTGACGTCGAAATTCATTACCGCGCGACTCAGCTCGTTGCCCGATGGCGCGCACACGCGACACAAGTTCTGAGTGATGATCACGTCGGGGCGCAGATCGCGCAGCAGCACCTCGTCTATCTCGTACATCGACGCGCCGGTCTCCATTCGCTCGGCAACGGCGCGATCGATCTCATCGGGAGACGCGCCATCCAGGCAGAGCGCCGGGCGGCTCACGACCGGAAGGTCCGCCACCGAAGGAGGGTAGTCGCACTCGTGCGACCGTCCGACGAGCTCGGCACCGGCACCGAGCGCGTGAACCGTCTCGGTGCCCGCCGGGAGGAAGGAAACGATGCGTGGCATCGCTACAAGATATCGCAAAACATGAAGCGGTCGTCTCTCAAAACAATCTCTCCGACGCGGTAATCAATCGGCGTGCTGAAGCCAGGTCCGTCGGAGACGAACGTGTGGAACTCGCCTCGCTCTCCGCAGGGATCCACCGATTCCGGCAGGTCGGCCAGAAGCTGCGCGTCGAACGCCCGTCCCGCGAAAGAGCGGTCGAGCTGTGTTGTGTCGACGCAGACAATGCGGGCAGAAAAGCCGTCGGCAATGAAGCGACAGGCGAGCCCTGCGGTGTCGAGTCCCCAGATGGGAAAGAGCGGCTCGAAACCGCTCCCGGTGAGAAAGCGCTCCCGATATGCGCGGACATTCTCGAGAAAGAGGTCGCCAAAGGCAATGTGCGAGACATCCGGCCCCTCTTTGCGTATCTCAGCGAGCGCCAAGTGGAATGCCGTCTCATACGCCTCGTTGGTGCAGCAGGGCGCGAGCTCGATCTCGAACAGTCGCAGGCCGAGTCGCTCTACCTGCGCTTCGAGTAGTGACCGCCGGACTCCATGCACGCTGACGCGGTCGTACTCACCGGTGATGCTCGTAAGGAGGCCGACGACCTTCGTCAGCGGGTCAGCGCGAAGTGCCTGAAGCGCCAGCGCGCTGTCCTTGCCGCCGCTCCAGCTCAGAATGACCTGCGCCCGCGTCACCGACCGCTCGAGGACTTGCCTCTGCCCGCATCGACCGAGGCCGCGCAAAAATACCCGCTGGAGTTGGCGATTATGCGCCGCTCCGAATCCACTTTGAAAACATAGCTGATGCTCGACTGCCAAGCGCGGCAACGTGCGGCATGGAGCGGCACGATTCGGACTGTTCTTGGTGCCGCTGGGGGTGCCGCTCGCGCGTTCCGATCATTATGCTCCGACCTTTCGCTCGAGGTCACGCGCGGTCGCGATGAGCTCCCATTTCTCGCGCTCCTCAACGCTCGGCCGGAACTTCCCATATACCTTGTGCACGAGCACCGCGTTCGCGCGGCCCATCTGACGAGCGACGAACTCAGCGGGCGTGCCTGCCCGAATGGCGCGCACCGCGTAAGTGTGGCGCTGATCGCGCATCGTGTAGCCCTTGAACACGGCAGATTTCTCCTCGAGCCCCGGCACCGCAAGCGAGCTGTCGGTTGCCGGCGTGCCCTTGATCGCCTGTGTGTGCGCGTCGCGTGCTTTCCAGCGGTCCGGAATGGCGGCGAAGAGTCTCGCGTCGGGGAGCAGCCCTGAGAGCCGCACCTGCACATACGGCCACGCCCATTCTGCCACGCGAACAATGCGATCGCGCGCGTGTGTCTTCGTGCCTGGTGCCCGGATCTCTCGGTGTGCAATGTCGACGCCCCTGCGACGCAGCAGGAGCGCAACCGATACCTCAATGCCCATTCCCCCGCTAGGAGCGCGGTCCTAGGGAAGAAGTATCGATTTGTACCATTCTTCTCCGCTCAAGCGACCTGAGGCATAGCCAGCAAACCGCGTGTTACCGACCCGCGATATGTTGTCGCTGAGTGTATCGTTCTCCATGTGACCCGCATCCCGTCTTTGCTCGGTAACGACTACGATTCCCCAGCTAGCCTGCCCGATGGCACGGACGTCTACAAGCCCAAGCGAGATATCGCCCTCGCTGAACTTCGGCGGGCTGAAGCCGCCGGGGAGGCCGACATCGTCGAACTTATGCACTGGGAACTCGGCTTGATTGACTTGGTTCTGGCCCCCGGCGATGGCGTGTCGCCCTACGGTGGCGGGGACTACAAGCCTTACGCGGAGTTCCACCACCTCACACCAGAGACCGCAGCCTATGCGCGGGAGCGTGCATTCGAAACGCGCGACGTGATCCTCAAGTTACAGTATTTGGAGTACGCGCTGCTCCAGATGGAGCCGCAAGGTCGACCATGGATTGATCTACAGCGCGAGATTCTCGGAACGTATCGTGAGTACGCTGACGGGTGTCGTGCGTCAGCGTCTTCAGATGGCGAGGGTTTCGCGGGTCTCCACGTCGAGCGCGCACTTGTGGCAGTGGGACGCCTTCTCCGTCGGCCAGGAGTTTTACGTGCCGGTGAAGCAGCGGCGTGGGCAGAATGGCTGCTCACTCTTGCCGAAGATTCGCGCGGTTTTCCCGCGGGAGAGGGAAACGAAGCGGAGCAGCAGCGACATCGCTGGGTCGCGGACTACCTTGGCCATCTCGCCGATCTACCGGCGTCCTCGGTCGATTCGATCCTTCGTGATCGGGCCCTTGTGTTACTCGACGAAGCGGCCACCTACCATCGAGCTACGCCGCTCAACGACCAGTTCGAGCACCACGTCGCCGAGGTCGACGCGAATCTACGGAAGTATTGGGGCGAAAAGGGAACTCATGAACGCCTTATTCGACGAAAATTCGACGCGACGGTTCGTCGAGCTGAATTCCACCGGCAGACGGGGAACGGGCTCATTACTTCGTCCTTCTTTCGAGAGGCGCGGCGGATCGTTGAGGAGCACCGTCAGTATTTCACGGACGATGATGTCGCACGGCTACAACTTGCGGAACGGGCGGCCCTCGAGCATGCGGTGGAAGCCCGGGAGTTTAGCCAAATCCACGTGCCCATGAAGATACCGGACGAGCTAATGGACTACACTCGCGAAACACCCGAAGCCACGATGGAGGCGCTTCTCGAACAGGTGACGCACTCGGTGCCGGACCGGACGAAAATCCATCGCGAGGTGAAAGAGGCGAACGTTCAAGCGCCGCTCCAGTCGGTCCTGAGTCGCACCGTCATTGGAGATGGGAAGGTAGTTGGAGAAAGCCGAGGGGAAGAAGACAACGAGGTCCTTGATGTCGAAGAACGGGCGCTTTTCCTCACCAACCTTCTCGGAGCTGCGGTGACGACGACAATCATCAGGGCGGCCGCTAAAGTGGGACTCACGGCAGACGTACTCGTTGAACCGCTAGCTCCCCTTAATCTGGACGAAGGTACGACCTCCATGATCCGACACGCGTGCGACCGCTTCATACACGAGGATTTTGTATCGGCGATGCATGTCATCGTACCCCATATCGAGGACGTGCTAAGGCAGCACCTCAAATCTTTGGGCGTCGACACCACGGAATTCAGGCGCGACGTAGGCGACGGCACCTCGCGGACGGACGACGCTACCCTCGGCGCCCTTATGCGGAAGTCGCTGCGCGATGGTCGGACTGTCCAAGAATACCTGGGGCCAGATCTCTGGGCCCACCTCGACTCGACCCTGAACTCCCAGACCGGGCTAAATCTGAGGAACGAGTTTGCCCATGGCCTCGCGCGACCACAGCACTGCTCGCCGCAGAATGCCGGAATCGCGCTCTCGCTTCTCTACCTGCTGGCGAACGTTGCCGAGCAGCACGCGGATCGGTCAATCCCGACGTCATAACATGCGTTCGGTCGCCGCGTTTGTTCAACCCGCGACACCAAAGCGTCACAAGTACCAACCTGATTAGCTCTTGCTATCTTCTGGCGAAGCCCGCGCGCATGATCTCTCATTGGCTATAGTCGTTCGTTAGAACTTATGTAGGAACTGGCGGATCACGCAGACGGGCCGCCACTGTTCGGGCTTCCTCCAAACCATCACGTAAGGAGACGCCGATGCCAACAGCAACGACCCGCCCACAGGTTCCCTCTACCTTATATCTCGCTTCGAGCTCGGCAACACTGAGTGGAAACTCGCGATGACCACGCGAGTCGACCAAGCTTCACTGGTGCGCACCATGCCGGCGCGCGCGCTCAAGACCCTCGAGGTGGAACTCACTCGCGCGAAAACCCATTTCGGGCTGGCCGCGACGGGTTCTGGCTTCATCACTATCTCATGAGCTGCGGCATCTGCAACAGCATCGTCGATTCTTCGAGCATCGAAGTAAATCGTCGCAGGCGGCGGACCAAGACGGATCGTCTCGATGCGTGCAAGCTGGTGACGATGCTCATGCGCGCAGACGCGGGCGAACGCAAGGTGTGGAGTGTCATCAACGTGCCGGCGCTCGCGGAAGAGGATCGGCGCCACGTGCATCGCGAACTCATGTTCGCCCGGCGTGACCACGGCCGGCACACGAATCGGATCAAGGGACTTCTCGCCAGTCATGGTGTACCGCTCGCACGAATTCAAGAGCTGCCAACGCATCTCGTGACGGCACGGCTCTGGGATGGAATGCCACTGCCACCGCTCCTATGCGCGCGCCTCGAGCGCGAGTGGGAGACTGTCCTTGATTACACAGCACGCATTCGCTCGCTCAAGAAAGAGCGCCGCGAGTTGTTGAGGACAACCGATGATCCGGCGATCGCCAAGGTGCGGCAGCTTAACCAGCTCTACGGCATCGGCATCGACAGCTCGTGGCTGTATGTCATGGAGTTCTTCGCCTGGAGGCAGTTTCGCAATCGTCGCCAGGTGGGCGGACTCTCAAGCCTTACCGACACACACTACCAGAGTGGAGATCTGCAGCACGAGCAAGGGATCTCAAAAGCCGGTAACCGCTGGGTCCGAGCGTTCGCGATCAACACCGCGTGGTCATGGCTGAGGCATCAACCGAAGAGCGAGCTCGCCCGATGGTATCAGAAGAGATTCGGGAAAGGAAATAGCAGAATGCGCAAGCTTGGCATCGTCGCCCTGACGCGGAAGCTGTTGATCGCGTTTTGGCGATATCTCGAAACAGGGATAGTCCCGGCAGGTGCAGTGCTCCGGGCGTGACATCGCGGGAGCAATAAACCCTTCTGCACAGACTGGAGGAGCGGTCCGCATTTGCTGTCGGGTCTCGAGAGAGGGTCTTGCTCTCGGCACCGTCAATTAGAAGGGGTCCGCTCCTTCCCTCGCTTCATTTCGCCCTTGGGCGGATTCACAAAGTTCGGGTGCTCGGCCGCGGCCGACACGGATAGGAGGTTGTTCATGGGCGATTCGCCCTGAACGCTCGGAAGGAGCGGCCAGTCTGGTGGGCGTGGGGAACGATTTGATACCAACGGCAATGAGCCGTGTTATTGATCACGCTCACTATTCACTTTTTCTCGAGGATTTGACAAATGGCTCCTCATAGAGGGCCGCGGCGCTCGGTGCGTTGGAAAGCTACCTGGCAGCGCGTGGAGGAGCGAAATCGCGGCACCGCCCGGCGCGTGGACCAGCTGGGTCTCCCGGAATATTTCGCGATGGAGCCTACGTGGTGCGGAAATCCGGCGGGCCGATTCAGCGTGGTACTGTCGCGACCAGCACACTGGATTCGGCCTAGTGTGACATGGTCGTGAACTGCTTCGGGGTGCCGACCCGAATGATTCCGACCGCGCCCTTCTCGGCGTCCGCGAATGAGTCTGTGACGAAAGGATAAAGCCCTTCCCCGTTCAGCTCCTTCTTGAACACCGTTTCGAAGACCACGCCTCCGCGATGGGTTGAGAGATTGATCTAGCACCTCGCTTGTGTGCCGTTCGAAGGTAGGGGGTCCAGGAACCTCCGACCTTGTTGAACGCCCGGAACACGAAACTATCGGGCTGAAATTCCGAATATTCGGATCTCCAGTTTTCGCCTTCCTGAAAGACGAAGCTTGCGGGGTCCTCAGTTTTTACCAAGTGCGCCCGAACGCGCTGTCCTCGATCATCGGCGCCTTCGAGTAGGACTGAGTCGCGACGGAAAGTGAACGAAAGCGAATCGAACGAAATCAGGGTTGTCGAAGCGGTCATTCTATGAACAACGGCGATTTGATTTTCGCTGAGCCTCACAAATTGTCGTTCGCTTCGGTATGCCCCGACTCCTGGGATTGTGCCTTCCCCAACCCAGATGCCGCCGACCCTGGACGCGAACGCCGCTTTGACCTTCAGTATATCGGGTGCGACGGCGGTAGCGATTGTGGTTGGGAGCGGCCCTTGCGCCTTACAAACAACAGGAGTGGCCACGACGACCAGTACACCCAAACTGAACTTCCCACGACGAATCATTCCCTTCTTCCTCGGTCGGCTGTCAGTAGACAAAGAATCCCAATTTCCGCAGATGCAGAATATCGTCGCGGCTCAGAAACGCCTTTGCAGGAGACGAAAGCCCGTCAACCTGATCAACGGTCAGAACTGCGCGTATTGACCGCGCAGTCTCAATAAGGGTGAGAATTGCTGAATCGGTCGCAGCTTTCCGCAGACTCAATAGTCCGGCGCTTTCGGCCTTTGTTGCCTCGTGCCCGAGGCTCGCAGCAAACTTGGCGGCATCCTGAAAGATCAACCTCAAGGCAGAATCGCGCGCAACAATCGCGGACCTCACAGCTTGCAACTGCATCGCAGTGTACCTTGCGGAATCGGCGCCCAGACCAATTCGTGCCACTGGGTCAAAACTGATCATCGTCATTATGTGCTGATTGACGAAATCTTCCGCCGTCCTCGGGCCCTGTCTTGATCGGCCCGGAGTGAGATCCACGGCCACCCTCTGTTCACCACGCGTCGGACCTATCGGCAGGGACAGCGCCAGGCTTACGTGGAAAGGGTTTCTCGAGACATTGCGGGTGGAAAGGGTCGATCCAAAGCTGGGGTTCACGGTGTAGGCAAACTGCCTCGTCGCTGCATCGAACCCCTTCACCGAATATAGATAAGGATCGACAAATGCCGTCTGGCCCCAGCCGCGTGTGTTGTCTCCATGAATCAGCCGGTCGGCAAGCGCGACAGGATTGACGAAGCTTAGCGTGAGGCGCGATCGCGATGAGAGACGTACGGCGTCGCCGTGCAAGACCATGTTGACGGTTGACGACACGCTCCACGGCCCCGCACAGCTCTGGGCTCCTGCAAAGTGATCCACCTGCTTCGTGAGACATGACCGGACATAACTCGGCGCCGAGCTCAAAAGCCGTTTGATTCCAGTATTCACCGAGGCAGGGCCTGCCGGGTCAAAGATCCATGCGCGGTCATTCGGGGCGCCGTCGCCGTTGATGTCCGAGGCGACGAGTGGCGTAAACCGGAAACCAGAGTTGACTCTCACGTATCCTGTAATTTCCAAGTTCTCCGAACGGCCTAGCACGGTAAATCCGCGAAGCCCGAACTGATGCGAGGTCTGAAAGAGGCCCGGAGCCGAGTGGAACCGAAACGGATCTCCAGCTGTCGTGCCTTCAAATCCGCTACGGCGATCGGTCACCCAGGAATGCACATATGAGATCTCCCAGCTCCTGCGCGATACTATACCTGGACTGGCCGAAAGCAGGCTCAGACCCAGCTGACGCGACACCGACAGGGCCTTCGAGCTGACGTCCCAGATCGCGCCGTAGCTGGGGGCGATTCGATTTGTCGCCGTCGACAAAACACCGCTCGCATCGATCGCATCCGGCTCGACGAATACGGGCCTGCCGCCTTCGTTGGACAACAGAAACTTCAGTACATCGATCTGATTCAGATCGCGCAAATCAGTCTGCGAGCGGTTGAGGGAAACGATCCCTTCCGCGCGAACTCTTATCGGGCCAAGTCCCGTGCTCGCAGCGAGATTGGTTCGCCAGCTGTACGGTGGATTGAAATCCCGGTCGAGAAAAACGAGCGTGACTGATAAATTCGCAATCGCTGCTGACTGTCCTGCGCATTGCATTGGAATCGACTGGGTCGATTGCGCAAATGCCCGCCAGTCGGGTCGAGGAACGGCGTCACCTATGCAAAGGAGCCTGCTTGCGGCGGACGATGTCCATCCAGCTCGCCTCAACGGTCCCTCGACGGCTTCTGCACCCGTAGATCGAAACAAGCCGCTTCCCGCTGAAACGAGGATCCGTCGTGCCACAGAACCGGGGGCGGCAGTACCAAGGGTGTAGGTCCGCTGCAGCCCCAGTCGGGGGCTCAGGCCCAGCGTCCACTTTGGGGCCATTTGCAGCGGCGCGAGCAAGGCCTGATCAGCCACACCTGAAGCAGAGGCGAAATCAGGAGCGGCGCGGAACGCATCCAGACGCAAACCGTATTGAATGCTGAAGTCTGATTGACTGTCCCATGTATCCCCAAGCGACGCGCTGAGCGTCGAGAAATTGCCTCTTGAAAGTGTGGACCCGATATCCCGCGTGAAGGTCGCCGGATTGTCGGCTGCTATGTCTGATGGATCGAGATACGTGTACCTGCCCAGCGTGTTGGCACCGGCTTCATTGTGAATCCGCTCGAGCTCCATCTCGATGGACGCCTTTCGCAGGTGAGTGCCATCCGTGCTGTACCATGAAGTGGAGTTGGACAGGTTGAGCGTCATACTGCGGTCGAAGGCGCTCCCGTACCCTGCTCCGCCAAACGCCGCGGGTACGACTGACTCGGCCGTTTGCGCCGACGGTAACAGGACGCTCGCACCCGGCAGCTCGAGGTAAGGCTGGCGATCACGATAGGCGGCCGAGTATCCAGCTCTGAAGTCATTCAGTATCGCGGTGTGGATCGTCCGTTCGTCGTTCAACTGCACTGAGTGATTTCGCGACTCCGAAGCGAACGCATTGTTGGCAATCGTCCCGGGGCCAATTCCGAGCCGGTCGAACTTTGACAACGATCCGGTTGCCGTCAGACTTGTGCTTCGTGCTTTGGCCGGCGTAAAGTCGAGCCGTGCCATAAACGATCCTTCGCTGGTTGACGATGTTCGTCGGTCCACAGACGACGCTCCGGGAACCCCGGCGCTCTGCAGCGCTTGCGTCAGGTCCGCAACTCCATCCTCAGTGATGCCGAGTTTTTCCAGCAGAAATGGATCAAGGTCGAGCAGTGACACTACGGGTGTATTTCGTCTTCCGACCTGCCCGCTCACGGTGTAGGCAAGCCGGTCCCACCGTATCGGCCCAGTGTGGGCGAAGTTGACAAGGACGTTGCTTTCGTCTCTTCCCAGCTGACGGGTCAACGGATCGCTCGCGCCGGAGATTCTCGGCTGGCCAGAGATGCCTAAGTTCGTCGTGACATAATTGCTGGCCTCACGCGGCTCGATCGTAAGCAGCGCTCCACTGAAACCTCCCTTCGACACATCTGTCGGCGACGAATTGATGCGTGTGACGATTGGCGTTGACTGCGGCAGCGCGATCGTCTCAATCAGAGAGCCGTTGAATGTGACGCGATTCTGCTCCGATCCGAGTCCGAGCACGCTGAATCCCGACCCATCCGCATTGACGACGGCACCTGGCACGAGTGCGAGGGCGGCGGCGATCGTTCCCTGGTCGGATGGAGACACGACACCGCCGACAAGATCGAGATCTGTTTCGCTTTGGCCGAGTGAAGGCGAAAGGCGCGAACCCAGACTAGGTGATCGGCGGGCGGCTACGCGCACCGTAGGCAGTTGTGCCGCCGGCTCCAGAACAAGCTGGACCTCGACTCGTCCGGTCTCCGACCGATCTGCGATCACGCGCTTGGTCGCGCCATCCGTTGCGCGCGCAAATACCAGGTATCGGAGCGATCGAGAAATGTGTACCTCGAAGCGTCCTTCGCAGTCGGTATTCACCGAGGCTGAGTTGGACGAACCCACGGGAGTGACGACGACTTCGGCATCTTGCGCAGCCTTGCCGGATACAAAGGTGACGCTACCAGCCACCGTATCAGTCGGCTCTTGCGCGATTAGCAACCGAGGAAGCAGCAGACAGCAGATGAAAGCAATGGTAGCTAGCGCCGTTCCGGATTTGTGAATCCGCATGTCCTAAACTACAGAGGCCAATGGAAACGGGATGGTTTTGCTTTTCGAATTAGTTTAGTCAAATTCGGGGGAAGTCCAACATAGAGCCTGTCGTTGATCAGAAACGTCGGGGTGCCTTGCACTCCGAGTTGACGTCCCGCTCTGATGTCGGCATCAATTACACTGTCCGGGCGCTCGGAGGCCAAACATTTCCGCAATGCTTCGGACTCAATACCGACCTGAGTCGCGATCTTCTGAAAATCCCAATGTTCAGCATCGGTTGCACTAGCGAACAATGCATTGTGAAACGCACGAAATTGCTCCTGCTCGCCGGCACACAAAGCAGCCCTTGCCGCAGGTCTGGCGATGGCATGCCCTTCCAATGGGAACTGCCTGAAAACGATGCGCAAACTTGAGTCCGCGCGCAGTACGGAGTCCAATTGCGCGTTTAAGATTCGGCAAAATGGACATTGATAATCCGAAAATACGACAGCAGTTACAGCGGGATGACTAGCGCCAATCGCGTGATCTGATTCCGCGTATGATCGCCACTCTGGAATATCACGGCCCTCTTGTTGGTCGAGACCGCCGTTTAATTCGCGCTTCACGGTCATGCCTGTGAGCAGTACTGCACAACCGACGGCGAGAGCTACGGCTACATTCAAGAATTTCTCTGTCATCTCTGATATCGGACTACCAGGGGGGGTGACTGTCGAACGCCAGCCGGAGAAGGTCCTAGAAGATCAGGCCTCTTTCCACTGCACGCACGCTGGCCCGCCGTTTGGGTACGGGAAACAGACATTACATGGCGACGCACAGTTGCTATTTTCATTGCAACTGGCGCCACCACAGACTGCCAAGGGCTTGGCTGATAATTCCGCGTACGCTGCATTTGCCCCGCAAACGAATATTGCGGCGACGGCAATTAGTACTTTGCGTTTCATCGTTGCTCCGGATTTAAGGATGGTAAAAACGAGTTTAAGGGCGTTCGCATTCGCCGGCCGGCGTTCGATCTAGCCCAATGGGAGTCGTCATCGGACCACAAACAGGTGAGAACTCAAGGGTACGATAACGCCGGCGCGGGATGCCACAATGTCGGTTTTGTATCAGTGACTGCTGTTTTTGTATCGTCCCCTGCCCTTAAGGGCCGACGCTCTCAACGAATCAAAAAAGGTCGTCACGATAGCTGGCAGGTCGGCCCTCGTTTCGTTTTCGCTGAAGTACCCTTAGAGAATCAATTGTACGGTTTCTCGGACGGTATGCCCTTTTCTTATCAGCGGAACGCCTTCCCCTTGTCAGAGTGTCTTGTTCCCTTGTCTTTGTCTCGGCATGATGTGGGCACGGGCCCTTCGCGGCCAATGGTACGCACCTACGCTCAAGTGACGATGCTGGGCATTGGAGGCCGGAGAACACCCTGAGTAACGAACAGCCGAAGTACGACGTCGCGATATCCTTTCTTCACGGCGATCTCAACACAGCACAAGCCATTCGCAGGCGGCTGGAACCCAAACTCAGCTGCTTCGTTTACGTGCGGCATCAGGAGGAACTGGCTGGCGGCGATGGAATGGATCAGTTCACGCAGATCTTCAAGCACGACTCCCGCCTGAACGTCGTCCTCTTTCGAGACGGTTGGAGCGAGAGCCGCTGGACGGCAGTTGAGGCTGCGGCGATCAAGGATAGCGCGCTCAATACACGCTGGGAGTCGCTCTTCGTCGTAGTACTCGATAAGGGCGCGACTCCGCCAATCTGGGTGCCGAGCACAATAATCAACATGGACTACATCGATTTCGGCCTGACCGAAACGGTAGGCGCGATCCGAAAGCGCGCCCTCGAGCGTCACGCGACATTCAAGGAGGAATCGCCGCTCGAGCTCGCGAAGAGACTAGAGAAGGACCGAGCCGACGTCAGGCGTCGCAAGGATCTCGAGTTCAGCCAAGCCGGTTTGGATGCAGGGTTGGCGAGTGCGAAGGTGGTGATAGCTGAGGCGGTACGTCTTGCTGACGAGATCGTCGCATCACTTCCCAGCAAGATTCAGTTTGAGCGTGGAATAGACGGTGCGTCCGGATTCGTTAAGCTCGGCTGGGCCCGCCTCAGCTTCTGGTGGGACCCGGACAGCATTTCCTCGCCGATGGAGACGTCGACCCTTGTAATTACCGTCATGAAGGCCGCGATGCTCGGTCCCCGGCATCATACATGGCCCGACGGAGGAAAGAGGTATACGTACCAGGCGCGGCTGAGTACGACGGACGACTGGGTGTGGCGCGATAAGAAGCGAACGGAATACAGCGCGGCCGCGCTCGCTGACTTTTGGATACAAAATCTCGTCCGGCTTGCTTACAGAGATTGATTGATCGAAACGCGAACGGAGTCTCATCTGAGGAAGCGATCGACGCTGCAATCGAGCGGTGGAAGCGGAAGCATCAATCACGGAGAGATAGATGACAGGGCGCCGGTCGAAATCCGCGCCGACTCTGCCACGGCCCGCAGGCCTCGTGCCGATGGCCTCGCAGGCCCACTATCATTCTATCCATGAAGCGACGCATTTTCCTCGGAGCCTTGGCCGCTGCGGTCGCTTCACCGAAACTCTTGCTCGCGTTGAAGCCGCCGGTGCTGCCCACATCGCGCTTCCCTTGGGGCGATTCGCCAACTCCGATCTTTTGGTTGTCCAGGGATCACGCGCGAATCGGCGATCGCTATCACCCGCCGCCGGTTGCTCCGAAGCTGATGCTCAGGAACGCCAATAACCTGCTGATGTTCGACAGGCGGTTGCAGGGAGAAGAACTCGAAAGAGTGCGACGCTCCCTCGGTTACCCGAAGGTGTCGCTATTCGGGGGCACTTCCTCTTAGCCAGGGGCAAGGTGGGCCGCACCCCTTCCAGCGATGCGGCCTTTTATTTTTCTCCGATTCACAATCTTCCGGTGTGTTCAAGTCGCCGCAGGGCGAATGGCCGCGAGAGTGCGGCTTTGATTACCCGTTTCCTTGCCCGTTTCTCCCGGCAAAGTCCGGCATGAATGTCGAGAAAGTCCGGCACCGACGCCCGATTTCCCTCTGTAAGCCGACAGTTTCTCGTTAATGGTTAGTGTATGGTTCTGACTACGGATCAGAAGGTTAGGAGTTCGAGCTCTCGAGCGTGCTCGGTACGACGCCGCCGACAAGTACTAACATTGTGCGAGGCAACATGCCGGTGCGGCTCCGCGCGTTTTGTTTCTGCCGAAACGGCGGCTTGGTCATGCTTTGGTGCCGTGTGTGGTGCCGCAGCTGAGTGACGAAAAACCCGTAAGCCACCCAACGCGAGTGCGTCGAATGGCTTGCGCAATAGCAGGGGCGGGACTCGAACCCGCGACCCCGGCATTATGAGTGCCGTGCTCTAACCGGCTGAGCTACCCTGCCTCATTCAAATTGCGACGAGTACCTCGACGAGTACCCATCGACCCGCAACAAACTTTCCATCCATCGCGCAAACGGCCGACCCTTTCGGACCGGCCGCATGCCAATGGCGGGGGCGGGATTTGAACCCGCGACCTTCGGGTTATGAGCCCGACGAGCTACCAGGCTGCTCCACCCCGCGATAGAAAGAGGAATCTATCGGGCGGAGAACCCTGAATCAAGCTTGCGAGCGCCTAGCGCTTCCTTCCCCCCGTCGTATCGATCGGATCCCCGAACCGGTACAAAATCTCCTTGTTTCCGCGCACCATGCCGAACTCCTCGCGCGCTATCCGCTCCTGCGTCGCACGGTCGGTCTGAATTGCCTTCGCCGCCTTCCGGAGCGAATCGACCTCGCGCCGGAGCGAGTCGGTCTGCACTACGAGCACCTTCTTTCTCGCCCACTGGCGCCACAGATCCATCGAGCTGTATTCGCCCCCCTGCACCGCGAACAGCAATCCGCCAAGCAGAATGAGAGCGAAAATCAGCCGCTGAATCACTGCGAGCTCCGGAATAGCGAGTATCTAGAGACCGTAAATCGCGCCGCCGGGATACTCGGCCGCGTCGCCAAGCATCTCCTCGATTCTCATCAGCTGGTTGTACTTCGCCACACGATCGGTGCGACTCGCCGACCCGGTCTTGATCTGCCCGACGTTGAGAGCAACGGCGAGGTCGGCGATGAACGTGTCCTCCGTTTCCCCCGACCGGTGCGAGATCACCGACTGATAGCCGTTCGCCCTCGCCAGCTCGATCGCCTCCAGAGTCTCCGTCACCGTACCGATCTGATTGAGCTTGATCAGGATGGCGTTGCCGACGTCCTCCTTGATCCCGCGTGCCAGCCGCTCGGTGTTGGTAGCGAAAATGTCGTCACCGACGAGCTGCACCCTGTCCCCCAGCGCCGACGTCAGCTTCGCCCACCCCGCCCAGTCGTCCTCGGCAAGGCCGTCCTCGATCGAGACGATCGGATACTCTTCCAGCCATTTGGAGTACAGCTCGATCATTCCGTCGGCGTTGAAGCTGCCGGCGCCGCTCTTCTTGAAGGTGTAGCTCTTTCCCTTGTACAACTCCGACGCCGCCGGATCGAGCGCGATGGCGATCTCCGTGCCCGGCTCGTATCCCGCAGTCTCGATCGCCTCCACCACCAGCTTCAATGCGTCCTCGTCGCTCGCCAGATCGGGGGCGAATCCGCCCTCGTCGCCGACTCCAGTCGAAAGCTTTCGCTTGACGAGAACTTTCTTGAGAGCGTGAAATGTTTCAGCTCCCATGCGAAGCGCGTCGGCGAAATTGTCGGCTCCGATGGGAACGATCATGTATTCCTGGAAATCCACCGTGTTCGTCGCGTGCGCCCCGCCGTTCAGGATGTTCATCATCGGAACGGGGAGCATTCTCGCCAGTGGGCCGCCGAGGTAGCGATACAGCGGCATCCCCAAATCCTCGGCTGCCGCCCGCGCAGTCGCCATCGACACAGCCAGAATAGCATTGGCGCCGAGCTTGCCCTTGTTGGGAGTAGCGTCGAGATCGATCATCGCGCGGTCAATCCCCACCTGGTCCGCCGCGACCATGCCGTTCAGCGCGGGCGCGATCCGCTCCTCGATGTTCTGCACGGCAAGCTGGACTCCCTTCCCGCCGTAGCGATCGGCGTCACCGTCGCGCAGCTCGATCGCCTCGTGGTCGCCGGTTGACGCACCACTGGGCACCGCGGCGCGACCCGCTGCCCCGCTGGCGAGAGTCACGTCGGCTTCGACTGTGGGGTTGCCGCGGCTGTCGAGAATCTCACGCGCGCGAATATCGATAATTGTGGACATTCTGTTTCGGTTGTCTGGTGAGTCTCGCTAGTCGGAATCGGCCATCTCGAGCTGACCGCTGGTCGGCGTGCTCGGAATTCCATAAAACGAATCGAGAGCGTCCACGAGCCGCGACCGGACGGACACGGCGAGTGCGCCGCGATCCGAATAGTCGAGCCCCGCGGTGGAAACGGGCTCGAGCAAATGTACATCCACCCGCCCGGAGCGCACCAACATCGTCCCCTTGCCGAAGACGTCGTGTGTGCCGTGCAGCAGGACGGGCACGATCGGAACCCCGGCCGCGATCGCGAGCACGAATGGTCCCTTCTTGAACGGACGGATGGAGTAATCGTAGCCACGGGAGCCCTCGGGGAATACGACGACCGAATTGCCTGCCCGGATTTTTTTCGCGGCAACGTCGTAGGCGTCGAACGCGGCCTTGCGATTCTGCCGCTCGATTGGGACCATACCGATTGCGCGGATCGCCGGCCCGAATACTGGGACTTTGAAGAGCTCCGCCTTGGCGACGAACTTGTAGCGCGGAAGCACACCGGCGAGCGTGGGAATGTCGAACCAGCTCAGGTGATTGGACATGTAGACGTGCGGCTCGCCGCCGGCCATTCGCTCGGGGTTGTGCACCACTACGCGCACGCCCGAAGCCCAGAGAATGACTCGCGACCAGAAGCGTGGCGTGTTGTCGAAGATTCCACCGGCCCGATCCTCGACGCCGAAGAGACCGGCGATTATGGCGCCGAGTCCACCGATCATGGTCGCGATTATCGCTATCGTGGCGGCGAAAATCGTGCGAATGACGGCGAAGACGATCATCGGCTGGAGGTTGGCTCGGGCCCCGCTCGAGCGAGCGGCCGCTCGCTCATGGCTTGAAGTGAAGGTAACCTGCCGGAGTCGGCACCGGCGCTCCGTGATCGAACACGCGCACCACCGGCCGACCCGCCTCGACCGCGCCGATCTCGGTGAGCGCGAGATCGAACTCGCTGTCGAACGCCCTGGTATCGATAGCCCCTGGCGAGGTGACCGCGAGCTCGTACTCCTCGCCGCTGCCGGCCGCATCGCGCGGAGAGACTCCCGCGACGGTCGGGATGCGATCGAGGCTGATGGAAATGCACACGCCGCTCGCGGCGGCGACGTGCGAGAGATCGGCCGCGAGTCCGTCGGAGATGTCGATCGCCGAGGTGGCGCCTTGCCTGGCGAGCCAGATCGCTTCGCGGATGCGCGGCACGGGATGAGCGAAGCGCTTGCGGTCCTCGCGGGATGGTGAGCGTCGCTCCACCAGGGCGGACAATGCCGCGAAGGGCCCGCCGAGCTTTCCGGTGACGTAGACGTGATCTCCCGCGCTCGCGCCGGAGCGGCGCGGCGGACGCTCGACACTGCCGAGGACCGTTATT
>JBGPLS010000048.1:0-17902 GCA_041486565.1 Gemmatimonadaceae bacterium | reverse complement strand
TGTGCCCACGTTGTTCTCCCGAGAAGATTGACTCGTTTTCTTTACCGGACGATCGCTGCGATGATGTCCCTTTCGCGGCCCGTGAGTGCACGAGTCGCGCCGGGAGGCAGGTCGCCCAGCCTGACCGGCCCGAACTGGGTACGAACGAGGCGCTCGACTCCCAGCCCCAGCGCCTCGCACAGCCGCCGAACCTCGCG
Organism: Gemmatimonadaceae bacterium; assembly: GCA_041486565.1. Classification (GTDB taxonomy): domain Bacteria; phylum Gemmatimonadota; class Gemmatimonadetes; order Gemmatimonadales; family Gemmatimonadaceae; genus UBA4720. The sequence goes on along the minus strand of JBGPLS010000048.1, from coordinate 17,705 downwards.
CGTGCGCCCTTCCGCGATCGTCACCTCGAGATCCCAGAGGCCACGACTCACGTTGCGCGCGCGAATATCCAGCGGCTTCACCCACCCATCGTCGAGTTCTACACCGGTTCGCGCCGCACGGACCGCGGCAGGCCCGTCGCCGCGGACAGTGACCACATACGTACGTTCCACCTCGGTGCTGGGATGGGTCAGCTTGTGGGCCGCCTCACCATCGTTAGTGAACAGCAGGACGCCCTCGGTCATGTAGTCGAGGCGGCCGACGTATATCAGCCCCGGCTTGTCGGGCACCAGGTCGAAGACCGTGCGCCGGCCCGGCGATTTCGCCTTGGTCGTGAGGACGCCGGGCGGCTTGTTGAGGACGATCCAGAAATACGCGGCCGGCGCCGCCAGCGGCTTGCCATCAACCGTAATCGTGTCCTCGTCCACATCCACGCTCTGACCTGTCCTGGCTGTTTCGCCATTGACGCGGACCCTTCCGGCGGCCACGAGCTCTTCGGCCTTGCGGCGTGACGCAACGCCCGCCCTGGCGAGCGCCCGTTGAATGCGCATCAGCTCCGACATCAGGCCGGCGCGTCCGCTGTCTGCGGCTGCTCGGTTCCTTCGATCGGCTGTGTCGGCTCGACGGCGGCGTCCGTGAGCTGCAGCTGCCCGGTGGCGTCGTCGCGCGGGGACGCCGTCTCGACTTCGATCTCCCGTAGAGGAGCGTTCGGGTCGCGCAGCGCGATCGCGAGCTCGTCGCCACGCGGAAGCTCGCCGAGATGGCGAAGCGCGAATTGCTCCAGAAAGCCGGGGGTTGTTCCGTAAAGCAGAGGCCGTCCCATCCCCTCTCCCCTGCCAACGACTTCGATCAGCTCACGCTCGTGGAGAGACTTGAGCATCTGGCCAGCGCCGACGCCGCGAATCTCCTCGATCTCCGCCCGGCCAATCGGCTGGCGATAGGCGATGATCGCGAGCGTCTCGAGCGCGGCGGCCGACAGACGCTGCGGCCGCGCGGCGAGCTGGGCGCGCTCGATGACTTCGGTGAACTCGGGACGTGTGAGTATCTGCCACCCACCTGCGACCTCGAGCAGCTCCACACCATGGCCGTCGTCGTCGTAGTGGCGCTTTATTTCCTCGAGCGCGGCAACGACGTTTTCAGTCGTCGCCTCGTCGGCGGCGACCATGTTCCTCAGATCGGACAGAGCAACCGGGTGTGCGCTCGCGAAGAGCGCGGCCTCAAGCAGCTTCGCTAGTGCTGTCACTTGTGATCTCAACCGAGCCGAACGGACGGGGCTGCGCAATGCGGAGCTCACCAGCTTTTGCGAGCTCGAGCAGCGCCAGGAGGACCGAGAGCACCTGCCAGGGTTCCGCATCGCTGGAGAGCAAGTCGCGCCACCGGGCGCGCGCCCTGAGCGCGAGAACGGCGCGTACCGTCGCAATCGCGCCGTCCACATCGAGCGCACGCGGCACGACGTCGTGCATTTCCGGTCTCTTCGCCGCGCGCAACACCCGATCGACGGCGCCGAGCAGCTCGATGAGGGAGACGGAGAGTGCGCCGGCAGGAGCGGGGGCCATCAGGCTCTGCGGCAGATACGCCCGCGCAAAGCGATTGCGGCGGTCGTCGCTGCGAGCCTCGAGGATGTCAACGACCTCGCGCATCTGCTGGTATTCGAGAAGGCGGCGGACGAGCTCCGCTCGCGGATCCTCCCACGGCTCGTCACCTTCGCGGCGCGGCAGCAGCATCTGCGCCTTGATGCGAACGAGTCGCGCCGCCATCTCCAGGTAGTCGGCGGCATCGTCGAGCCCAAGCGTCGAGATTCTCACGAGGAACTGTTCGGCGATTCGCGCAACGGGAATGTCGTAGATGTCGATCTGCTCGTCGCGGATGAGCGACAGCAGCAGATCGAGCGGGCCGGAGAACTGAGCCAGCTCCACGACGAACACTTCGTCCTCGTGTCCCAGGTGGCGGACTATGTCGTCCATTGGCTCGGAATGATGTACGGATATACCGTGTTCAACAGCAGCGAGTTCACCGCATAGACCGGCGTGAACCAGAGATTGATGATCGGACGCCCGAAGGTGAGCAAGGCGAAGAGAATGAACAGTCCGTATCGGCTCAGCTGCTGGTAGGCGAGCGACCACTGCGGCGGCAGGAGATACTTCATGACGTGCGATCCGTCGAGCGGTGGGATCGGAATCAGGTTGAAGGCGGCGAGGGCCAGATTCAGCAGTATCCCGTAAACGAGCATCAGTTGCAACACCGACATCGCTGTCGCGAGTACGGGGATGTTGCTGCCGACAACGTATGCGAGGAGAATCACCGGGACACAGAGGATTGCGATGACCACATTTGTCGCGACCCCGGCGAGAGAGACGATGATGTCGGCCTTCTTGAAGTTCCGGTAGTTGCGTGGATTGACGGGAACAGGCTTGGCGCCGCCGAACGCAATGCGTCCGCCGCTGCCGATAAAAGTCAGCAGCGGCAGGATGATGGTCATGAAGGGGTCGATGTGTCTGGCCGGGTTCCACGTGAGCCGGCCGAGCTGGAACGCCGTCGGATCGCCATTCTTGAGCGCCGCATAGCCATGGGCATATTCGTGGGCGACCATGGAAAAGAGCAGGACGGGCGCGATGAGAATGAAGGTCTGAAACTTGTCCAATGTCGCTCGTGTGAGGGTCGGGTGCCGCGGCGTGGGTAGAAGTTATCCTATAGGGTGGGTGCGCGGCAAACCGACGGCAAAGGTCAACCTAGAAAACCACCGCGCCGAGCTGATAGCTTAGTCAGCTGCCGGCCGCTAGCGAAACAACACTGAATAGATCGGTATGGACTGATCGAGCCGTGAGCATGGCTCGGCGCTGGCTCAACACGCGTGATGGATTCTTAGACAAAGACGTCGGCACAGGAACAGTGCAGTTCTTCGCTCGCGGCTGGTTGCTGCGCTTCTGTTCGCTCGGAGCTGTGTCCTTCTCGGTCGCGTTTGTTGTCTCCGCGAATGAATTGACTTCGACCAGCCTGACCCGGTAGCTTTCAAGGTTACCGACCGCGGCGTGACCGATTCCGCCGCCCAACAATGCCAGGAGTCACATAGTGCCGAATATTGCGTCCGCCAAAAAGAACATGCGTAAGTCCCGTGCCGCGATGGCGCGCAACCGTGCCCAGCGCTCGGCGCTCCGCACCGCGCTCAAGAAGGCGCACACCAACGAAGCCGAGGCTGCCGAGCGCCTGACGGCCGTGACGCTCCTCGATCGTGCGGCCCGCAAGGGACTCATCCATCCGAACGCCGCCGCGCGCCACAAGAGCCGGATGGCAAAAAAGGCAGCGAAGTAGACGCTGCCCTTATTGGGGAATCATCGGCGCCCTGGTGGCGCCTTTTTTTTGGTTCATCGCGAAATCCGGGAATCCTGAGTCAGAGAGGATCAGACCCATCCAGTATGCGCGTTATGAGTTCCCCGTTGATCCCGTCGTCCGTTTTTCCGTGACTAATGGACCGCGACAGGGTCGGACTCGAGAACTCATCGACACGGAAAAACGGCTTGACTGAAGAACTGGGAACTCACGACGCGCGAACTGGATGGGTCGTTGCGACACTCTTCCATCACATCGTTGCGAGCTCGCCTCCGCACCGCTCGCAGTACCATTCGGTCGGATAATTCGCGGTGCCGCACTCGGGACACTTGAGAGTCTTGTTCACCTCTGGACGCGCCTCGGACGGAGTCGGCACCGGTTTCGAGAACCCGGATGATATCTGCGCATCCTTGCCGCTTGGGGTGTCACGCTTCTTTCGCGCCGGCGGAGCTGGTGCCGGCTGAGGCGCGACCGGAGACGCGGATGGGCGCGGAGCGGCGATGGTCGCGTCCACGCTCGCGCTGGGCGCTTGCGGCGACGTTGGCGGCGCGCTCTGTGCCGGCGACTGAGCGGGAGGCGCAGCGAACGGCGCGCTCGCCGCTCTCACAGGCGGAACGTCGGTTTTTTCCTCCGGGACATCGCGCGTCGGCCAGCCGGCGCTGCTGGGTGGTCGCCGGGGAATCCCGAATTCATCGCGCTCCGGCTGGAACGACGGCGCCGGCGACGGGAGGTCGGGCCCGGTTGCCACGGCAAGAGCCGGAGGCTGGGACGCAGCCGTCCCCTGATGAGTCCCGCCTCCTCCGGAGGAAGCGGTCACCTCGCTCAGCTTCCGGATGCTCTCGAGCTCGGCGAGCTGCGCCTCAAGCGATACACGGTCAGCCGCGATCTTCTCGAGTTGGCGATTCGCCTCCGCGCGCATCGACTCCCACTGGGCGACGTCGTATTCGCCGACGGCCGCCCGCAGCTCGGCCTCCGACAGTGAGTCGCGCTTGGCCTCTTCATCCTTTGCGACTTCGCCGAGCCGCGCTGAAAGCGCGGTGATGCTCAGCTGGAGCTCCTCGGCGTGGCTTCTGATCTCCTCGAGAACGCGGTCGAGGCGGCTCTGGTAGTCAGAGTACACACGGTTGAAGACGTGCTCGGCGGTGCCGTCGCGTTTCGATTCGAGCGTCGAGATCCACTGGTCGTACTGTTGCCGTTCCGCGATCAGCGCTCGCAGCGCATCGAGCGCGTTGGATTTGGACTTGGTCATCCTCGGTCTACCTCGTGGTCATGCTTGCGGGACCGCTGGCCGCCGCCTGCTCCTTCAACTGGTGAACGATCCTGCCCCCGACAATGGTACATGTCGCGCGGCCCGAAAGGGTCATGCCCGCGTAGGGAGTGTTTCGTCCCTTGCTCAGCAGTTTCGCGGGATCGACGGTCCACCGCAATGCCGGATCAAAGACGGTTATGTCCGCCTCCGCGCCCCGGCGCAAGGTCCCACCCGCAAGATGGAAGAGTCGCGCCGGGGCGCAGGACATCCGCTCGACGAGCGTCGGGAAATCCAGCGCGCCGCTGTCCACGAGGTACGTCACGTTGACGCCGAGCGCCGTCTCGAGTCCGATGATGCCGTTCGGCGCGTCGGCGAACTCGCGCTCCTTCTCGTCATAGTGATGCGGCGCGTGGTCGGTCGCGAGCATGTCGATCGTCCCGTCCCTCACCGCTTCGCGGAGGGCCTCGACGTCGGACGCCGTGCGAAGCGGCGGATTCATTTTGGCGTTCGTGTCGTAGGCGCCGACGCGATCCTCGGTGAGCGAGATGTGATGCGGACAGACTTCGGCGGTGACATTGATGCCGCGCTCCTTTCCCCACCGAATCAGCTCCACTGATCCCCGCGTGCTCATGTGCGCCAGGTGCACATGACCTCCCGTACGTCGGGCAAGGAGGATGTCGCGAATCACCATTATCTCCTCAGCCTCCGACGGAATGCCCTTCAGCCCCAGGCGCGCGCTGACGATCCCCTCGTTCATCGCGCCGCCGTGCGCCAGCGTCGGCTCCTCGCAGTGGTCGATGACGGGAATGCCGAAAGTCCGTGCGTATTCGAGAGCCGTCCGCATCAGCTGCGCGCTCACCACCGGCTTGCCGTCGTCGCTCATCGCGATCGCGCCGGCGCCGACCATCTCGCCGAATTCGGCCAGCATCTCGCCGCGCTGGCCCATCGAGATCGCACCTATCGGATAGACCCTCGACGCCGCCGCCCGGTTGGCCTGCCTGATGATGAAGCCGACTGCCGCCTGGTTGTCGGTAACCGGATCGGTGTTCGGCATCGCGCACACGGCGGTGAATCCTCCGGCCGCGGCGGCGCGTGCGCCGGTCGCGATTGTCTCGACGTCTTCCCTTCCCGGCTCGCGCAGATGACAGTGGACGTCGATGAACCCGGGTGACACGATGCAGCCGGAGCAGTCGATGACTCGAGCCTGCTCCGGCGGCTCGATGCGACCACCGAACGCTTCGACCGTGCCGCCCGACAGGTACAGGTCGCCGACTTCATCCAGGCGCTGCGAGGGATCGAGGAGGCGTCCGCCGGCGAGTAGAATGGGCCGAATGTCAGGCATCAGATCCCTCGCGGGCACTCATGCCGCCTCCGGAACGTCAGCGCCACCACGCCGGCTGCTCCCACCTTTGGCCGCCTCGGCGAGTTCCGGCTTGCCTCCGGCCAGGAGATAAAGAACCGCCATCCGCACCGCGACGCCGTTGGTGACCTGGTCGAGAATTACACTGTGCGGCCCGTCAGCCACGTCCGAGTCGATCTCGACGCCCCGATTCATCGGCCCCGGGTGCATGATGAGTATGTCCCGCGGCGCTCTCTCGAGACGCTCACGCGTGACGCCGAACACCCGATTGTACTCGCGGCTCGACGGTATGTAGCCGGCGGTCATTCGCTCGAACTGAAGACGCAGAATATTGAGCGCATCCGCCCACTCGATCGCCTCTTCGATGCGGTCAATCACCCGGACGCCGAACTCCTCGATCGAGTTAGGCAGCAGCGATCGCGGACCGCAAACGGCGACCTCGGCGCCAACCTTCTGAAGTCCCCAGATGTCCGACCGTGCGACCCGCGAATGCAACACGTCGCCGCAGATGCAGACACGCCGGCCCTTCAGATCGCCGAAATGGTCGCGCAGCGTCAGCAGATCGAGGAGTCCCTGCGTGGGATGCTCGTGCGTTCCGTCGCCGGCGTTGATCACGTTCGATTCGATGCGCTCGGCAAGAAACTGTGCCGCGCCCGACGCGCCGTGACGGATGACAACCATGTCGATGCGCATCGCCTCGAGATTGCGGGCGGTGTCCACCAGCGTCTCACCCTTGAGGACGCTCGAGCCCGACGCGGCGACGTTCACCGTATCCGCGGAGAGTCTCTTTTCGGCAAACTCGAACGAGATGCGAGTCCTGGTAGAGCTTTCGAAGAAGAGATTGACGATCGTCGATCCGCGGAGCGCCGGGACTTTCTTGATCGCGCGCTCGCTGATCTCCTTGAACGGCTCCGCGGTATCGAGAATGAGAAGTATCTGTTCGCTCGACAGCGGCTCGAGGCCGAGGAGATCCTTGCCGAGCGCGCTGGTCACGGCTCCTCTTCGCCTTGAGCGGGGACGAGCACAACCGCGTCGCGGCCGTCGAGCTCCTCGACCATTACGTCAACCCGGTCGCCGGGCTCGACCTGCACATTCTTCCCGACGATGTCGGCGTGGATGGGAAGCTCCCGGCCTCCACGATCGACGAGTACCGCGAGAGCGATGCGCGCCGGCCGGCCGAAATCCGCAAGCTCATCGAGCGCCGCGCGCACCGTACGGCCGGTGTAGAGGACGTCGTCAACGATGACGACATTCATCCCCTCGATTCCCCATGGAAGACTGGTCGGCCCAACTACGGGTCGGGGCCCGACCGTTTGCAGGTCGTCGCGATATAGCGTGATGTCGAGCGAGCCCTGTGGAACCACGACTCCCTCGTTTTCCTCGATGAGGGCGACGAGCCGCCCCGCGAGCTGCACGCCGCGTCTCTGGATTCCGACGATGACGAGATCGGCCGTACCGTCGTTGAGCTCAACAATCTCGTCGGCCATTCGCTTCAACGTCCGCCCCACCGCGTGCGCCGTGAGGACGGTTTTCTGTTCAGTTGTCCGGGCTGGCATTAGCTGACAAATATGGCGCTCGAGCGGGATTAATTGAAGCGCCGGCAGCGTCTATTGAATTGTCACTCCCGCGCGCGACTCAACGACCTTCGCCGCTTCGACGTGATCCGCCTCCTCTCCCAGCTCTAGCCGCGCCTCGTGGATGAGCTTTGCCGCGAGATCGAGAAGCGGCACCGGCGTGCCGGAGGCGTGCGCGAGTCCGGTCGCAATTCCTATGTCCTTGTCGAGCAGCGCGAGCCGAAAGGTTCGCGGAAAGGCCCGCGTCAATACCCGCTCGGGAAACAGATTCTGGGACGCATTGGACCGCCCGGCAGAGGCATTGATGACATCGAGCGCGACGCCCGCGCCGACGCCGAGCCTGCCCAGTGCCGCCAGCGCTTCGGCAGTGGACCATACGGCAACCGCGAGGAGTGCATTGCTGATCGCCTTCACCGCGTGACCGGAGCCGACCGGGCCACAGACGACGATCTTCTTCCCGAACGCCTCGAGCACCGGGCGCGCCCTGTCGACTGTTGCTGCGTCCCCTCCGCACATCACGGTGAGGGTGCCGGCCTCGGCACCGGCGACGCCGCCACTTACCGGCGCGTCCACGAACGATGCTCCGTGAATCGCCAGTACCGCGGCGAATTCCCGCGATGCCGCCGGATCACCCGACGTGCAATCGACCAGTATCGCGCCCTTCCCGAGGCCACTGAGGATACCGGTCGCTCCGTCCAGTACCTCGGCGACTTCGCGCGAAGACGGAAGGCACGTGACGACGACCTCGGCGCCTCGCGCGGCATCGGCTGGCGTCGCCGCGATCGTTGCGCCGTTTGCTGCTGCGAATTCGTCGGCCTTGCTCCGCGTGCGATTCCACACCGTGAGCTGAAAGGGCGGCTTCGCGAGATGCCGCGCCATCGGCGCGCCGATTGCGCCGAGTCCGAGAAACGCAACGCGTGTCATCTAGTGCGGGGCGGCGTGGCCATAGACGAGCCGCGAGATGTCGGCGATGAGCGCCGAGGAGACTTTTCCATCTCGAATTCCCCGTGTGAGCACGACCAGGACGTACGGCTTGCGTCCGCCGGGGTAGACGATCGCCGCGTCGTGCGAGACGGCGGTGATCTCACCGGTCTTGTGCGCGACGCGAGTGCCTGGCGGAAGTCCGGCCGGAATTTTTTCATTGAACTCCTGCGCCAGCAGGACCTCGCGCATGGCGGCCGAGCTCGCCGGCGACAGAACGCGCCCGTTCTCGATCTCGACAAGCAACGTGGCGAGATCACCGGCGGTGATGGTGTTGATGAGGCCGGCGTCGAAAGCCTTCTGATCTTCCACTCCTCGCAGCACTTGCGTCCTCGTCGCGCCGAGCGCATGCGCTCCGGCGGTTACATGACCGGCCCCTACCAGCTCGATCAGCTCGTTCGTCGCCAGGTTGCTCGATCGCGTGATCATCAGGCGCATCAGATCGCGCACCGGGACGCGCTGTCCGATTCGAGAGTATAGCGAGCTGTCACCATCGTCGGCGGCATTCAGTGAAAAGGGCGATCCATCCGCCAACGAGCTGAATTGATTGATCAGGAGAATGGGCTGATCGAGCGTGAAGGCGCCTTCCTGCGAGCGACGCAGAACCTCGATCATCACCGGGATCTTCATCGTGCTCGCCGCGTGAAAAACTGTATCGGCGGCGAGCAAAAGCCTCTCACCCGTCTGAAGATCAACGTACGCAACACCGACGGTCGCTCCGGGTACCGCGGCAACAGTTGCTACTATCCGGTCGCGAAGGGAATCCACCGGTACCGGAACGGATTGAGCCGCCGCCGCTCCGGCTGTCACCTCGAGCGCAATCAACAGTCCCATCGAAGCCATTCTCATGCCGCGCGCGGCCCGAGCTCGTCGATCTCGTCCCAGATGCGGTGCTTGTGGCTCTCCTTGAGATATAGCGAGCCGACGACGAAGGTCATCAGTGCCACCAGTATCGGGTACGCCAGCCCGGCGTAGATATTTCCGGTGCGTGTCACGATCGCGGTGGAGATCAGTGGAAGGAATCCGCCGAACCAGCCGTTGCCGAAATGGTATGGCAGCGAGAGCGACGTGTATCTGATCTTCGCGGGGAACGCTTCCACCAGGAACGCGGCGATCGGACCGTACACCATCGTGACGAATACCACCTGAATGAAGACGAGCGCGACAAGCATTGGGGCGTTGACAGGCTCCGAATACGCCTTCATCGCATGGTAGATCGGATAGTACGACAGAGCCGCGAGGAGATTTCCCGCCATCATGATCTTCTTGCGTCCAATCCTGTCGGAGAGAGAGCCAAAGAACACGAAGAGAGGCGCGCCGAGCAGAAGCGCGATGGCGACGATGATGTATGCGGTCCCGAGCGGGACCTTGAGAACCGTCTGGAGAAAGAAGAGTGCGTAGAACTGTCCCGTGTACCAAACGACTGCCTGCCCCGCCGTGGCGCCGAACAGCACGAGGAGAAAGATCTTCCATTTGGGCCACGTGCCGAAGCTCTCCTGAATCGGCGCCACCGACGTCTTGTTTGCGTCCTTGAGCCGGGTGAACAGCGGCGACTCCCTGAGCCGGACGCGGATGTAATACGACATCGCAACGAGCACGATCGAAAGGAGGAACGGGATTCTCCAGCCCCAGGCCCTGAACGCCTCCTCGCCGACGGCGCGCCTCACCGCAAGGATCACAACGAGAGAGATGAAGAGGCCGAGCGTCGCCGTCGTCTGAATGAAGCTCGTGTAAAAGCCGCGCTTGTTATCCGGCGAATGCTCGGCGACGTACACGGCGGCACCGCCATACTCGCCACCGAGTGCCAGTCCCTGAAGCAGTCGCAGCAGGACGAGGATTATCGGTGCGGCGAGCCCGATGCTGGCGTAAGTCGGCAGCACTCCGATCGCCGCCGTGGAGCCGCCCATGATCAGCAGCGTGACAAGGAAGGCGAATTTTCTCCCGATCATGTCGCCGATTCTGCCGAATACGAGCGCGCCCAGCGGGCGAACGGCGAATCCGACGGCAAACGTCGCCAGTGTCTTGAGGAAATTCGCTGTCGGGTTTCCCTCGGGGTAGAACTCCGTCGCGAGGATTGTCGCCAGACTTCCAAAGATGTAGAAGTCGTACCACTCGATCATCGTGCCGGCCGAGGAGGCGGCTATGACTTTCCAGATCTTCTGCACCGGATCCACAAGTCGCTCCCGCGGAAGGACGATCATCCGGCGGCGCTTTCAGCCGCCGGATCGGCGAGCGATAAATGTGCGAACTCTTTACTCCCGGCGCACTACGCCGGAACCCCGCGCCTCCATTCACCATTCAGCAGCTTGCGCAGCGTGATGACGATCCTCCGGACGACCAGGATCAGCAGAATGAGAACGAGTATCGCGACCGTCAGCGTGATGTAGGGATGGCTCCAGATGAAGATGCCGATGCTCGCGATCGTGCCGAACTCGGCCATGTTGGCGATCCCGTTCGTCACCGGCTCGGGAGAGCTGTCCACCGCGTACCGCAGCCCGAGCTTCGTCCCGTGAGTGGTGAGTGCCAGACCGCCACCGAGCAGCCCGGCAGCGACGAGAAACGCCGGGCTGAGATGGTACGCCGTCGCAACTGCGAGGAATGCCGCCGCCGGCGGACGTATCACGCTCTGCGCGGTCTCCCAGACGCTCGCCACTCCCGGGACCAGCGTCACCAGGAACTCGATGACGTAGAGCACGACCGCAATCGAGATGATCCAGATATTCCCGACTACGCCGAGCACACCCGGCAGCGGGCCGATCCAGCCGGCGCGCTCTGATACGCCAAGCACGGCAATGGTCGCGGGGAGATTGATGCCGGCCGCGAAGGCGACCCCGAGCGATTGAACGACGGTTGTGACTGATGTCATCGACGGGTGTGAGTGAGAGTATCTCTACGCGTCACGGCCGACACGGGTTTCGCGAATCATAGCCATCCCAGCTGACGATACCGCAGCGAGCCGGCAAGCTCGTAGAGCCAGAGCTGAAAGGCATGGATCCTGTCGCCGGGCACCCGAAGAGAGTGAACCGCCAATTCTCTCGAGTCGCTCGCCGCGCAGCTCACCACAACCCCCGCCCGCTCGAATGTGCCGCACGCGCGGCGAGTGTGGAGCGGAGACGTGACGACCACTATGCGTTTCCACCCTCTGGCCCGGAAGAGCGCGGCAGCGCGCTTCGCTTCGTCGTGTGTGCTGTGAGTGACTCCGGAGACGACCACCTTCGACAAGGCGCCCGGCGTGAGCGACAGGATGCGCTCGTGATCGGCCTTCGATGACACGAGTTGGCCATTCACGATGTAGGTCTCTCGCCCGAGCACGAGCACCGGCGCGATCCCGCGGTTGAGAAGCTCGAGCCCCTTGAGCAACCGGTCCGTCGCCTGCGGGAGGATCATGCCGTCGTCGTTGACGCCGGCAGAGAGGACGACAATCGCGTCGGCGTGAGTCGGAAGCGGATCGTTGCGAATGAACGACCGGGCAGGCCCGACAATTATCGAAGTGTACGCGACAATGAGGAGTACAAGCGAAAGTGCCAGTACACCTGCAAGCAGTGCAACGCGCCATCGGGTGATGCCGAGGATCGCTCCGATGATCATCGCCGGCAGCAGTCCATCCATGCCGCCACTGTGAAACACCCAGGGAAATCCAAGCGTTAAAAGAAGCAGCCAGAGCGCGATACCAAGGGCTGCACCGTCGGCCAGACGCAGCCGGCGCGCACGCGCCGATCGAGCAGCAGGCGGCGTGGCAGCCTCCGGCGGCGCTCCATAGATTTCGGAGTCGCGAGATGCGGCCGCGCGCTCATTCACGATTGGAGTCGTCACGATGTACAAGCTAAGCCTGAGTCAAGGCCCCGCCGAGGGCATCTCCAGAGATCAGCTGCGCGAGCAGATCAAGCAGCAGGTTCAACAGGCGACGGCCCAGGCCCGTCAGGCGGCAAAAGACGCACAGCAGGCCGCGCAGGCAGCAGGAAACATTCCCGCGCCCGGTCAGCCCGGCGCGCCCGTAGGGCCGGTCGGTGTACCGATCGTCTCTGTGAACGGCGTGCCCTGGGACAACGACATGCCGCCGCGGATAAAGGACGTCTCCGTCGCCTTCTTCGTGATGCTCGCGGTGATCATCATCGGGCTGCCGATCATGCGGGCGATCGGGAAGCGCATCGAGCGCGGCGGACCGGTTCAGACTCAGATTCCGCCAGAGATGCAGGCGCAGATGCAGCACCTGATGCAATCGGTGGATGCGATCGCAATCGAGGTCGAGCGAATCTCCGAGGGTCAGCGCTTCGCGACCAAGATGCTCGCCGAGCGCAAGTCGGACTCGCCGGCGAGTTAGGCGTCTACGCTGCCGCGCGCTCCCGGCAGATCAGCGTTGTCTCGCGCAGATCCAGGAAGTAGCGGTCGAGCCGTTTGTGATCGCCAATGCGATGAGTGCCGGCGCGGGCTGTGATCTGTTCAGGCATCCATGACCGCAACTTCGGGCGCATTTGGCGCCGGCGCCGGCTCGCTGACCGGCGACTTCGACCTGGCGCGCAATGCCAGAACAGCTCTCCGAATTTCGGCGCCGACGACAGAGGCGCTCCAGGAGAGCAGCGTCGCAAGGAGCAGGGTGATTGCGTAGAGAGCCAGCGGCGACATTCCCATCACTCCGCCGAAGCGGGCCGCAACTTCGCCGAGCGGTCCGCGCGCAGCGTCGAGAAGGAGAAGACTGCCCCACGCCGCCGCGGCGCAGATTGACGCGAGGAGAACAGGCCTTGCACGCGGCCCCTCCGAGAGGCCCCAGATGAGCGCAACCATCGGAACACCCCACCACCCGCCGGCGAAGGTCACAACGGTGAAGGCTTCGGTGAGAATGAGGAATTTGACGACGGTCTTCAGCATGGCTATCGCGGTACCAGTCGGAGAGTCGATATCACGCGCTTACGGTCGAGTTCCGCCGGCGTCTTCGGAAAGAGTACCGGAGCGAGCCGGCCGGTGCTCCAGAGCGCAAGGCGATCCTTGTAGCGCGGGCTCGCGGGATTGCCGGACTGCCCGCCGGGATAAGTTGCCCATGCCCGCACGTCGGGACCGAGCTCGACCACCATGCGCCAGCTCGGACCTTCCGTACCCTTCCCTCCCGAGGGGCTGAGTGTGGACGGTCCACCCTGTACCGGGACACCGAGAGCGGACAACGCGGGAATGTGGGCCAGATGATAGATGTTCGCATGGCGGACGTTGGACCACAGCCATCCGTCGCCCGCCGGGTCGCCATGAATCCTGCGCGCGGCGACGAGTGCCGCACGGAGACTCGCAGTCACGATCTCATCGCGCGTCTCGACCACGCCGGGAGTGCGCCGGTCATCCCACCATGGGCTCGATGGCGTCTGCATCAACTCCAGCAGAACCTGGCTTTCGGGAAGATTGACCACCTCGCCGCCCGCTGTTCTCGCCTCACCGGGTGACAGCTCGTCCCACGTGCGCTGCGCAAGCTGCTCCATTGCCATTTCGAAAAGCACCGCGCGCCGGTTGTCTTTCGTATACCGGCGGTCCCACTGCGACAGCAGCCTGGCCGCTTCACGAAGCGTCGCATCCGATCGACCCGCACTGTCTTCACGCGCCGCGGCAGCGAGGAACTGCGGGACGAAAGCATCGGCACGAGCACTTCCCGGATCTGTCTGGAATCGGCGCATCGCGTCCGGCGTCACCGCAGAATCGGCGCGGAGCAGGGAGTTGATTCGCATCGCACGCCAGGGAGAGTACCAGTCGGACCCGATGAAGCTCCGATTGATGCGCGGATCGACCGGCTGCTGGTTGGCAGAGGCGAGGTAGCCCTGCGCCGGATTCATCGCGAATGGATAGCGCGATGGAGCGAGGTAGCCCGTCCAATCGCTCGCCGACGCCGAGCCGTCCCGGATTACGTCTCCCCGTCCATCGCCGGGTCGTATCGGATAGCTACCAGTCGAGCGGATCGCGATGTTCCCTGTCCGGTCGGCCACGAGCCCGTTCTGCGTCGGAGCGATGTAGCCGCTCATCGCATCGAGCCACTCGTTCGCGTTTCGCGAGTAGCCCAGCTTGAGGAAGTTCGTCTGCTCGTCCGACGGCTCGAGCGCCGTCCAGCGCATGGATATCCATTTTCCGAGCTGCCGCGTCATCGGACCGCGATGGGTGAAGTAGAGGGTGTCGGTCCGGATGACGCTCCCCGCCTGATCGCGGTACGTCTCGACCCGCTGCTCGAGTGAGCGCCACGCGCCGTCGACCTTGTAGCGAGTCGGATGGAGAGTGTCGTCAACGACCTCCCCGTAATAGTCGTTTACGTCCGAGCCGGTATTGGTGAACGTCCACGCGACGTTGCGATTGAATCCGATGATGACGCCGGGTACTCCCGGAAAACCGACACCCGCGACGTCGAGCCGCCCCGGCACCACGATGTGCATCTCGTACCATATCGACGGGAGAGTAAGCTCGAGGTGCGGATCGCCGGCAAGGAGCGCGTAACCGGCGGCCGTTCGCTTCGGTGCTACCGCCCAGTTGTTGCTCCCGAGCGCGTCACCGTTGACATTCGGTTTGGGAACGCCGAGCGCAGCGAGGATCGACCGGTGCGCGGCGAGCGCCACCACCGCGGCGCTGTCGGGCGCACCCGGCGGCGGAAGGGCGGCGAGATCATAGCGCGCAGCGCGCTGGCCGTTGGGCTGAATCGGCTCCTGAATCGGACTGTTCACCGGGAACAGAGCGTCGGCCGCGGCCCGGCCCACCTTCGCCTGCCCCGCAAGCCGGTTGTACGTCGCGTCGTTGAACGCCAGAGTGAGCGCCATCTTCGCGAAGAAATTGACGGAATATATCGGCTCCCATTTGCCTGGCTTGACGCCGAGCAGCCGGTACTCCATCGGCAGATCGCGGGGCCGCATGCCGGCTATCCATGCATTGACTCCGTCGGCATACGCCGATATCGCGCGGAATCCGGGGGAGCTTCGATCGTACGCCGCAATCTTCCGCTCCGCGCCCCACTCGAGTCCGAGCGCCCGCGTCCGCCGGTCAGCGTCGAGCGCCTTGGACCCGATCCATTCGGTGAGACGGCCATTGGCGGCGCGCGTCTGAAGCTCCATCTGGAAAAGCCGGTCGCGGGCCATCACATAACCGAGCGCGCGGTACGCGTCCTCTTCCGTCGCGGCGAAGATGTGCGGCACGCCGCGATCGTCGAAGAGTACCTCGACGTCTCTGCCGAGCCCGGGAATGCTTCCCTGCTCCGTCACGGGAAGATCGGCCGCTTTCGCAGTCGCCCAGACTCCGTTCGCCGGATCCAGCAGACGGCCTATCGCCGGCAGCTGACCAACGGGGCGGAAACCCATGAACAGGAGCGCGGCGAGAACGACCGCCGCAATGCCGGCGCGCATCAGGGAGTCCTGATCGAGACGGGACTGAACCTGACGTGCAGGTTGTGATTGATGCGAAGGCCGGCGATTCCGTCCGTCGGCAGACCAACCTTGCTCACCGACGCCGCCTGCTTCCCGTTGACCATGAACTTGACGGCGTCACCTGTCACCTGTGCCGCCAGTGTGTACGACGCCTTTCCCGATGCGTCCTGCTTCGCCACATCCGCTGACGGAGTCCATTTGATCACCTCGCGTGTCTTGTCGCCCTCGCGCACCTTGATCGCCAGCTCGCCCGTTCCACGCACGATGAAATACGTGTACGTCTCCGTGGGCTTGTCGAGATCCTTTCCGCCGATGAAGATGCCATAGGCTTCCGGATGCGCGGGTTTCTCCAGCTGTTCGATTGTCGCTGACGCGGTGTAGTCGCCGGAGGCCATGTCCTGCGGCCGATCGACGATGTGCGCGGGCCCGGTGACTACTTCCCACATGTCGCCGCTCGCGGTGTACTTCGCACCGGTTATCGGCGTTGAAGGATTGTCGGTGCGGCCCACGAATCCGGCGGGGAGACCCGCGCCGCCGGTCGCACGATCGACGTCGGCGTTGGCGGCCGCTGCGCCCGCGCTGCCACTCGCGGCCACCATGCCGGTATCGCGCGCGGCACCCGAGTCTGCCTTGCCGCATGCCGCGACCATGGCGAGGGTAGCGACGGCCGACATCATTAGTAACGCGCGCATTTCCGGACTCCCGTGATTGTTGGCGTCAATATATCGCCGGTTACCGTCCGCGCTCCACCGTGCGGAGGATCAGGCGATCGACGATCGCGGGCGCGGCGAGCTTGATCCACTGGCCGATCTTCCCCTGCAGCGTCATTACCAGCTCCCGTCTGCGATCGGCGGCCGCGGCGATGATCTGCCTCGCGCACTCGTCGGCCGGCATCACCGCCGAGTCTCGAACCGGTCGCTTCCCCAGCGTCCTGCCTCCCGCCCCCACCGCGCGCGTCCCGATCTCGGTGGCGACGAAACCGGGATAGATGACGGTGACGCTCACGCCTTCGCTCGCCAGCTCCAACCTCAGCGAGTCGAAGAAACCAGCCATCGCGTGCTTGCTCGCGGCATATGCGCTGTGCTTCGGGACTCCGGTTTTCCCGGCAAGGCTGGAGACGGCGACGATTCTCCCCCGGCTCCGCTTCAGGTGTGGCAACGCATAATGAGTGCAGTAGACGCTGCCGAAGTAGTTGATGCGCATGATGCGCTCGACCGGCTCAATGGTCTCGAGCTCGTCGAAGCGGGCGTGCATGCCGATTCCCGCGTTGTTGATCAGCGTGTCGATCCGCCCGTATTCGGCGATTGCGCGCTCAATGAGGGCGCTGCATTGAGATTCGACCGAGACGTCGGTGGGGACCGCAATGGCGCGGGCCCCTCGACGGCGGCATTCCTCAGCGACTGTCTCGAGAAGAACCGGATCACGCGCCGCGAGGACGATGGATGCGCCTTGCGCGGCCAGCTGATACGCGACCTCGCGCCCGATACCGCTCGAGCCGCCGGTAATGACGACTACATTTTCGCGAAAGGCGTTGTCAGTCATGAGCGCTCGTAAGTAACGAGCGCACCTCGCAGCTCGCTAGTGCGTTTTCAGCTTGCTCTGTTGCTGCGCGGTGACCGCCGCGACTTCCCTGGCGAGCGCATCGAGCGTTGCCTGCAACGTCGCCGCCTGCTGGGTGACGATCACCTGGGCAGCGGTAACTGAGCTCGCGGCCAGCTTCAGAGCGGCGACTTTGAGCTCCGGGCTTTCGGTGACTTTTCTTACGACATCCCTTACGGCGATCGCAAGGTTGTCTGCAGCGCGCTGAACATCGGCAATCGTCACCGAGTCGCCCGGATCG
>JBGPLS010000047.1:0-18445 GCA_041486565.1 Gemmatimonadaceae bacterium | reverse complement strand
TGCGGAACATCGAGAGCGCGTTGATCGCGCATCTCGCGATGCGAATAGACCACCGGAAGATTTCGGTGGCGACGACGAGTGAGACGAAGCCGAAGCTGTTGGGAGAGGAGGCGAGGCCTCCGAGTGTTCCGGGGGCCGCAGTCGAGCCGGGCCAGCAGGCGCAGCAGCAGCGAGCTGTACCAGAGGGGTCGGCGCCTTCACCGAGGACTGGCCCTTTTACGCGAAGGTTGTACTTCGAGGATGTCGAGGTCAGAGGTTCGCGGTCGAAGGGACTGTCGTGCCGCGTGACGTTGCGCAAGGGTAACGCGTCATTTATCGGGGAAGCTCTCGGCATCGAGGGTGACCGGTCGCGTGTGGAGCTTGCGGCCCGGGCGACGTTACTGGCGATTGCGGACGCAGAGAATCGCGAGGGTCAGCTGGGTGTGCAGGGAGTGAAGGTGTTCGACGCATTCGACCGGACTTTTGTATTTGTGGCGGTGAGTGTGCGGTCGGGTCGTGAGAACAAGGTGTTGACGGGCAGTGTGGAGATGAGGGAGAGTGCCGAATCTGCGGGAGTGTTGGCGGTGCTGGACGCGACCAACAGGTGGATCGAGCACAACTGACGGATAAATGAAGGCGCGCCTAAGGGCGCGTGAATGAAGGGATATCTCGAGGTCGGGGATTGAACGAAGGATGCGGGGGATGGGGGATTCCCTGACGGGAATTCAGGCAACTCCCTCTCGTTCGCATAGGCAGGTCGCGGCATCGTGTGCGGCCGACTGTTGAAGGAAGAGAAAGCGCGTTCAAGGACGCGGAGAGGATTGAAGGGCTTAAGATGGCGCGCTCAAGGGCGCGTGAAGGATTGATGTCGAACCCTTAACGAGGAACAAAGGAAAACAAAAACCCCCTCCCTCAGAACGAGCGGAGTTGAGCGGGCGAGACAGAACATGAGCTGAGCCAACCGAATAGCGCAATTCAGCGGATGCTGGTTGCGACTGACGTTACGGGAGGTGAAGCGAAATGAGATACCTTGCCGCGCTTATCTACGGAATTTTGTCGCTGGCTGACAAGGGAACCTGGACATGATTCTGCAGGGTGGGGGTTTGTTTTGTTTCTTCCATGCAAAACCGTGTAAGGAGTTACATCGGCATTCTGGTAGCCTTGGGTATGCTCGCAGCATATTGGGTCTACCGCGCTGGTCCGCCGGCTACCCCCGCGCTTCTTCAAGCGGCGTTGTGCTTTGCAGTGCTCAGCGGTCTGTGCGAACTCCTGGCGTACAAGAAAGCGGCGCCAAGCGAATCTGGGTCGATCGCATTTCTTCCGATGCTTGCTTCGGTTGCCGTGGCGCCTCACTGGCTGACGGTCGTGTGCCTTTCGGTCGCCGGGTGCTTGGTCGAAATCCACCGCCACCGTCGAGCCATCAAGGGCCTGTTCAATGTGGCCCAAGATTTCTTATGGATCTCTGTGGCAATCCTCGCCTACATCGGCTTAGGTGGTCATTCGCTACTTGATGCGTCGCGCTCCGTAAGTATTCCTGCGTTCGTGGCGATTTTAGGCGCCTTCGCGATCCTTAACTCCTCGGCGTTAGCGGGTGTAATCGCGATCAGTGAGAATCAGAATTTCTGGGAACTCTGGCGTCGCCGCGCGCGTGTAACGTTTGTCTATGATCTCTTTACGTTGCCATTCGTGTACGCGTTTGCGTATGCCTATGTCCACTTCGGACCCCTCGGCGCAATCGTTTGCGTTGTTCCATTCCTGGGTGCTCGTGAGCTCTATAAAGTGAACTGGCAGTTACAACAGACGAATCAAGAGCTGCTCCAGTTGATGGTCGCCGCTATCGAGGCAAGAGATCCATACACTTCTGGACATTCGCGCAGGGTGGCCCGGAATTCTAAACTGATCGCGCAGGCAATCGGATTACGCGATAAGCAGGTCGACCGCGTTGGCATTGCCGCTTTGCTACATGATGTTGGCAAGATTCACCAAGTGTTCGCGCCCATCTTGAGTAAGCCAGGCCGGCTTACAGCGGAAGAGACGGCCATCATGCAGACGCATCCAATCAAGAGCGAAGAATTGGTGGCAATGGTGTCGCAGTTGAATGACGTTGTGACACCCATCCGACACCATCATGAGAATTGGGACGGAACCGGATATCCCGACGGTTTGGTGGCCGAGAACATTCCGATTGCGAGCAGAATCATCATGTTTGCCGACACGATCGATGCAATGACCACCGATCGTCCTTATCGTGCCGCGCTCACAGAGGGACAGGTGCGCGCGGAATTCGTCAAGCTACGCGGGCGTCAGTTCGATCCAGGCATATGCGATCAGTTGTTAGAGAGTCCGATTTATCCTAAGCTGTTTGATCAGGATGTCCCATTGACTCCTGTCATCGCCGAACAAGCGCGTCGGAAGACGCCAGCCCGAACTCCGCTTTTCGCGAGCTAGCGGCGGAGACAGCCTTCGAGCGCTGTCAATAGGTGATCCGGCGCAGGCCACGGTTCCCTACGGAACGTAGTCAAATACTCCGCTAGCAGTTGTTTGGCACGCCCACGTTGTCCTGCCACGCTTAAACCTACGTGCAGCACGTAGGCTGCGAACGCCTGATGAGAGCTCTTTCGCGAGCGAAGATGAGAGGCCTCTAGGTGATTCAGAAGGGTGCGACTTGGAACTCGCCCGCTGGCAAGTTCCGTGGCCACGATGAGAGCTATTTCATATGTTCGATGACGACCTCGAACATCGATCGTCGAAGCGGAGATCTTTTGAGGGAGCAGCCGTCTCGCTTCCTCCGGACGATTTTGCAAAAGGGCGATCCGGACCCCGATTCCGGCAATAAGAGCCGCGCTATATCGATCATGCGGTGTGCTTGGATGCGCCTGAAGTAATTCAAAACAACGAACGGCCTCGTCCATGTGCCCTCGCTCCAAGGCGAGGTTCGCGAGCAAGGGCAGCACGCGGGAAAAGGCAAGATCAATCTTGTGCTGTTCCGCGACGCCGAGAGCTTCGCGGAGAACCGACTCTGCTTCATCGAACAGGCCAGTTGTTCGGAACGTGATCGCCGCGTTCGCCAACGATCGAACGAGATCACCGACATTGCCGTTCTTTCGTTGCTCGGCGATTAAGGCCCGTGCTGCCTCCGCGGCGACCGACAAGTCTCCGCATGCGGTGTGATAGACAACAGTGGCCTGCAGCCGTGAGGCAGGAAGGACGCCAAAGCAGTCGCTGAGACTTTCAACGAGTTCGTAGATTCGCGGCATGGCTTCGTACTCGCACGTCTGATCCAGAAGCATCAATGCCATGCTGCCTGCCTCTACCCTATGGGCAGCGGTAGCCGCATCATGATTCAGACATACAAGTACTTTCTTTAACGTCCGACCCCAGCGGAAATCCCGCCATTCAGCTCTCAGATCCATCAGCTCGAGATCATCGTGTAGATCGCTGCTGGGATCAATGTCCAGTTGGACGATGCGTGCCTTTCGAACAACGTCGCTGACACTTTCCCAAGCGCCGCATCGGTAGTGAGCGTGAGCCTGACCCTGCAACATTTCCAATCGCTCCTCTGCCGTGCTGCAATACGCGAGCGCTTTCTCATACGCTTCCGCTGCAGCGCCAGGCAACCCCACCTCCATCAACTGTGTTGCACACGATTTTGCGAGATCGAACGCGCGACCGATCTCTCCCGCCAGTTGCCAGTGGTTCGCGCAATCCCAGAGAATTGCCGCCGACCGTTCGGCATCGATCTCCCCCTCGAGTACCGCACCAGCCGTACGATGAAGAAATGCAAGCGCAGGCATGGTAAGGCGTGCGAGTGCAGCATTCGAGAGGAGATCGTGCCTGCTCGAGAATCGGTCGGCGGCGTTCTTACCGAATTCACTCGGCTCGATAACCAGCATTCCTGCGCTGCCGAGCTCATTGATTGCGCGAAGCATCTGGTGTGACGGAAAGCCGAGGACTTTCTCAATCCGTTCCAACGTTGAGTACTTCTCGAGCACCACGCACGTCTGGAGAAGCTGCAGCGCGTCTGCCGTGAGTCGCGCAATCCTTTCATTGAGCACCGCCGCCAGCGACGACGGGACCTTGCGCTGCTCGCCCGTCTCGATCCAGTGATTCGCCAGCTCCTGAAGGAAATACGGATTTCCTTCCGCGGCGCGGACACACCAGTCGAGATAATGGTCATCGATCTCTCGCCCATGCTGCCGAACCACGCCGAGAACGACATCCCTCGACGGGCCCGGTTCGAGCGGTGGCAAATGAACGTCGGTCAACGTTTCCGCCAGCCCCGCGAACCATTCGCCCGGCTTATCGCGTCCGGTGAACGCAAACAGGATCGAGTGCTCCGCCGCCCACGCGATCATTTCGCGGAGGAGCTTCGCCGACGTGGAGTCGACCCAGTGCAAGTCCTCGACGAGAATTATGAGGCAGCCTTCGTCCGATACCGCATCCACCAGATCGAATAGCGATTGCTGCACCCTTGCGTAAATAAATTCCGAGTCGCTCTCGCCAGTCTTGACTCCAGGTTTGCCGGACTTGTGCTTCGTAAGCCGGTCGAGATACGTAAACGTGTCCGGCGAACAGCCAATCGCACCGCGCATGCTTCTCAATCCAGGCACGAGATCCACGAACACCGACAACGGACGGTGCGGATCACTCGGCCGGCTCTGTACACGCTGCGTCGGGATTCCCTGTAGCGACGCGAATGTCGCAAACTCGGCAAGCAGGCGACTCTTTCCCACTCCGGCGTCGCCCCAGACAAGGCACGCCTGGCCCTTTCCCTCCCGCGAGCGCTCGAGCAACTCGCCGAGTTGTTCCATCACCGCCCCGCGGCCAACGAGCGGTGATTCGCCAACGGCCGCTTCAGCGCGCGGATGCATCCGGTCCGCGATTCGCCGTCGCATGATCGTCGCCGGAAGCCGAAGATCGGTCGGACCACTGCCAACCTCACTCAGATAGCGATCGAGGATCCGCATCGCGTCCAGCTTGCCGCCGCGCATCGCGCACGCTTCGGCCATCGCCAGCGTCGCCTCCTCATTGTATGGCTGAAAGCGCAGCAGGCGCGACGCGTTGAGCTCCGCCTCCACCCACTCACCCTTCACGCGGTGCCGGGCGATGATGCCAAGCATGACTCGAGTCATCGAAGCATTCACTTCGGCCTTTCGCGCGTCGAGCCACTCGAGATACGGTTGCGAAAATCGTGGCTCATACGCCGGGAGCATCACGAGTGCGTCATCGTTGCTTCGCTCGACGCCCTTTCTAGAGGCGAGGAATTCCTCGTAGTCGACCGAAACAGATTCCGCCGCGAGCGAGAGGTAGCCCTTGTCCTTGAGCTCGATCGGGAGGCCAAGTTGACGGAGCTTGAGCAAGGTCTGCCGCAATCGATGCGCGGCGGTGCTGTCGGATGCAGCCGGCCAGAGCAGGGCCTGGATGGCGCGCCGCCTCACCGGCTCCTTGCGCTCGAGGATGAGATAGAGAGCCGCCGCGAAGATGATCTCCGCAGTAGGCTCTATCCTCGCCAGTGGCGTAGTTATGCTTGCATCCCCCAACGCACGCAGGATGATCGCCGGACCGGCCTTCTTTGCCATGGGAAAGAAGTTATGGCCAAAGCGTCAGAGAAGCGTCAGCGACAACAAAAAGCCGCCGCTCTCGTGGGAGCGACGGCATGAGATTCGACTGCAAGCCGAGATGTCTACTTCAGCTCGAACCCGACCCTCTCCTCTACGGGATGATTCTCGCTCGCTAGAATCGCCACCGCCGTAAACTTCCCGTGCGCATTCGATGCTGCCCACCGATCTGCGAACACCGCGCTGTCATGCGACTTGATCAGCTTGTTCTGCAGCGACTGCGTGAACATCCGCCCCGCACTCCAACGCCACACTTCCTTTCCACTCTCGTCCAGCACCACGAAGTCGTGCGTCATTCCACTCGGGAATCTGAGCTCCACCATCCTGTTGGTGTTGTTCTTCACCTCGAGCGTGAAATCAACTCCGTCGCGCACGCTGACAGTGAACGACGACGCAATCGTCGCGCTGTCATGATGACGTCCAACTGATTTTTTCGTGGGATCGGCCTTGTGCGAGGACGAGCTGCTGGCGAATGCCACAGTCGCGGCGCAAAGAAGAAGCGGAATGATGAGACGATTGGACATGAAAACCGATTGGCCGACGCTGAGGCTCGCTGCAAGCTGCGGCATGCTCACAAATGACGAGCGCCAACTTATCAACACCTTGACGATCGGTCAATAGCGAAGTAACAGCTAACTTTCAGTCCCACCGACAGTTAACAATTGTGGATTATCTTCGGCGCTCCTTCGGTTTTGTGACCTCGAGCGCTTGCGAAAAATTTCACGAAGTCTAAATTTCAATCCAGAATGACGGACCCAGCACCGCGCGGCACCGGAAAAGAACCAGGTCGCACGGATGAGCTGTCCGCTGGCGCTTACGCGGGGCTCGGACTCCAATTCCTCGTCGGTATCATCCTCTTTCTCTACCTCGGAAAGTGGATCGACGCGAAACTCGGATCGAGCCCCGTCTTTCTCATCGGCGGGGTCTTCTTCGGAGGCGCCGGAAGCTTCTACCTCGTCTACCGGAAGCTCGTCAAAGTCCAGAAAAAGGACGACGAGCTCCACGGACGAAGGGAGCGGTAGTGAAGGCGGGCGCTTACTTCGCCGCCGCCACCGCCGGGCTGATCGCCGTCTCGTGGCTGCTGCTCCGGCTCGGGTTCAACTCGCCCGCCGACGGAAACGCGCTCCTCATGAGCGCAGCAGCGGCGTGGGTGGTGCAGATCGCGACGTTCGCCATCGCCCGGCGGGCGGCGCATCGGAACCTGATGGTCGGCTGGGCAATTGGAACTGTACTGCGCCTGCTCGCGCTCGCGCTCTACGCGTTCCTCGTCGCCCCGGCGCTTGGTCTGCCGCGATCAGCGGCGCTCGTATCACTGGTGACTTTCTTCTTCGTATCGATGCTCGTCGAACCTCTCCTGTTGGCATATGATCGCTGAATCGCAGGACATCATCACCCCGCACATCACGGACTCACATTTCCTCGAGTATCCGTGCCTCAAGTCCGGCTGGGCCTGCGAGCTCGAGCTCCCGCGATGGCAGCCGATCCACCTCGGCCAGTTCACGATCGACATCTCACCGACGAAACACGTCGTGATGCTCCTCCTCACGGCGACTTTCTGCCTCATCACCCTTCTCCTCGCCGCACGGTCGCACAAGCGCCACCAGGCCGCGGGAGAGGCGCCAAAGGGGCTCGCCAACGGGATCGAAGCGGCCGTCCTCTACCTGCGGCAGGAAGTGGTGCTCCCCAACGTCGGTCCGCACGGCGAGCGCTACGTTCCCTTCGTCCTCTCACTCTTCTTCTTCATTCTCTTCGCCAATCTCCTCGGACTCGTTCCCTACGGCTCGACCGCGACTGGGAACATCTCCGTCACCGCGACGCTCGCCGCCGTGAGCTTCGTGATGGTGGAGATCGCGGGCATGCGCGCCCTCGGCAGAAACTACATCAAGACCATCGTGTACTGGCCGAGCGATCAGCCGGTGGCGATGAAGCTGGCGCTGACTCCGCTGCTGACTCCGCTCGAGCTGGCGAGCAAGTTCACCAAGCCGTTCGCACTGGCGATCCGGTTGTTCGCAAACATGACCGCGGGGCACATCGTCGTCCTCGCTCTCCTCGGTCTCATCTTCAGCTTTGGCAGCTGGTTCGTCGCTCCCGCTCCATTCCTCGGCGCGCTGGCGATCATGTTGCTCGAGATCTTCATCGCGTTTCTTCAGGCGTTCGTGTTCGCTCTTCTGACGAGTGTCTTCATCGGGCTCATTCGTGAGGGAGCGCATTAGTACGGGTACCAGGTACCCGGTACCAGGTACCCGGTACCAGGTAGCCGTGTAGCCGGTTGAGTGACCGGTGAAGCCCGCTGGGACTTTTGTCCCGTTGGCGGGCAGCGTCGGGTGGCGCTGACTCCACCTTCAAGTGGTTCGAAAAAAAGGGGCTTTCAAGAATGTCAATCTTTCCGCTGCTTCAGGCCGTGGCTTCATTCAACCAGAACTACACCGCAGCGTGGGCGCAGCTCGGTGCCGGAATCGGCGCCGGTGTTGCCGTGATCGGTGCGGGCATCGGTATCGGCCGGCTCGCCGGCCAGGCGATGGACGGCATGGCGCGCCAGCCGGAGATGGCCGGCCGCATTCAGACGGGCGCCATCATCTTCGCGGCGCTCATCGAAGGAGTCGCGCTGTTCGCGATCGTCATCGCGTTCCTGATCCAGGGCAAGTTCTAGCCAGGCTCAAAGGGGCCCGCGCGCAGTGCGCGGGCTCCCACCAACGTCATCACAGTGAACCGATAAATGCACAATTTTCTTCTGCTGATGCTCCAGGAAGCACCGGCTACCGAGGCCAAGGGCGGCCTTCTGTCGCCGCACGGCGGGCTCATGTTCTGGACGCTCGCGATTTTCCTTGTCGTCTGGTTCATTCTCTCGAAGTTCGCGTTCAAGCCGATCACCGCCGCCGTCGAGGCGCGCGAGAAGGCGCTCGAGGAGGCCATCGCAGCGGCGAAAGCCGACCGTGAAGAGTCGGCGCGAATCCTTGCCGAGCACCGGAAGCAGATCGATGCCGCCCGTGGCGACGCTCAGAAGATGATCGCCGAGGGACGAGCGGTGGGCGAGAAGCTCCGCGCGCAGATGGTCGAGGAGACGCGCGCGCAGCAGCAGGAGATGCTGGAGCGCGCGCGGCGTGAGATCGAGGCGGAAAAAGTCCGCGCCGTCGCTGAGTTGCGGCGCGAGGCGGTGGATCTTGCGATCGCCGGAGCCGGCAAGGTGATCGAGAAGAATCTCGACAACGAGTCGAACCGGATGATCGTCGAGAAGTTCCTCTCATCCATTCCCATTGCGCCGGCGAAGAGCTGATGCGCGACGCGACGGTAGCGAGGAACTACTCCGAAGTTCTGCTGACTCTTGCGCGTCGTGCGGAGGACCTGCCCGGCTGGGGCAAGCTCATCGAGGACGTCTCGTCGGCAATCGAGGACGATCCGACGCTCCGGCTTTTCCTCGAGTCGCCGAAGATCAGCGCGGCGCAGAAGTCAGCCGTTCTGAGCGAGGCGCTGAGCGACAGGGTGCCGCGACATTTCCTTCGGTTTCTTCTCGCATTGGTGCGGAAGCGCCGGCAGATGCTGATCCCTGATATCGCGGCCGAGTTCCACAACCTGGTGGATGCGTCCGAAGGCCGGATTCATGCGCGGGTCACCGTCGCGCGGGAAGCGACCGAAGCAGAGCGCAACATGATCGCCGAGCAGTTGTCGAGGGTGCTTGGCAAGCAGGCGGTGCTGCACGTGAAGGTGAACCCGGCGATCCTGGGCGGCGTGATTGTGAAGGTGGGAGACACGGTGATGGACGGTTCAGTGCGGCGGAAGCTGGCGACGCTCAGGAACAGGATCATCGTCGGCACGATGTAACGGAAGCCGGGTGCTAGGCCCGCGACGTCACCACGGCGGTGCCGTAGCAAAGGACCTCGGTCACTCCCGACATGACTTCAGTCGCATCGTAGTGGATCGCCACAACCGCCGTGGCGCCCAGCTCCTGCGCGTGCTGCAGCATTAGACTGAACGCTTCTGCCCGCGTTTTCTCGCAGAGCTCGGTAAGCAATGAGATGTTGCCCCCCATGATGGTTTGAAGCGAAGCTCCAAGTGTGCCGAAGACGGAGCGGGAGCGCACCGTCACCCCGCGGACCACTCCGAGCGTCTGCGTGACACGGTATCCTTCGATCGCCATGCCCGTTGTCGTCATCTCGTGCTCGATCGGTCGCACTGCCATTCTGATCTCCTATGTCTTGTCGCGGGTGGATCGCCGCGCGTCCTTGCGGTCGTTCACCAGGATCGTGATCAGCATATAAAGCGCGAGCCCAGCCGCGATGACGATGCCAGCCAGCCCGAGCGCTCTCCAGTACTGGAGCAGAACGCTGCTCGCGATCAGCAATCCCGCCAGCACCAGTCCAATCAGGATCCGATTGGCGATCTTCTCCATCCCGTTGAGCAACGCAGGTAGCTGCGGCGTGTCGATCCTGAACGCGAAGTCGTTGCGCGACATCCGCTCGGTGATCGTGTCGAGTCGTCGTGGCAACGCCTGCAACAGGTCGGACGTCGAGCTCGCTATCTCGAACAGCCGCCGCGGCGAGAGGTCCTGCCGAGCCCGCTGATTCGCGATCTCACCCGTGTACTCGCGGACTGCCTCTGACGGATTGAATGCCGGATCGAGCGCCCGCGTGACGGCGTCGAGATTGAACAGCGCCTTGGCGAGCAGCGTCAGCTCGGCCGGAAAGCGAAGCCCGGCGCGATAGCCGATGCTGATTACATCGTAGAGAATCAGCCCGGTGGGAGTGTCGGCCACTGTCTGGTCGGCGTGCTGGGCGATGAGCGATGCGGTCTCCCGCCGGTAAGCGTCGCGGTCGAATGATTCCAGCGGGTTGCCAATTGAGATCAGCACGTCAGCCGCCTCATCGCCCTGGTTGTCGGCGATCGCAAGGAGCAGACGCACGACGCTGTCGCGCATTGTCTTCGTCAGATGGGCGGTCATGCCGAAATCGATCAGCGCGAGCTTCGGCTCACCGGGCTCGGCGGGGGCCTTCGCCTCCTCCATCGCCAGCGCTTCGGTCTTCAGCAGCGGCGTCTGCGCTTCGCGCGGCTCGATGCGCCTGTCGAGCGCCTTCGCCTCGGCCGGGGTCGGCGGGTTCTCCTCGCTGCCCAATACGATGAAGATGTTCCCCGGATGCGGGTCTGCGTGAAAATGTCCCGATACCGCGATCTGGTGCAGATACGCGTGCGCAAACTCCTCGGCCAGCTCCGAGAAATCGTGGTCGATGCGGGTGATCGGCGGGATCTCGCCGATCTTCACGCCGCGGATGCGCTGCATCGTCAGAACCTTGTGCGTCGTATATGCGTCGATGACGCGCGGAATGAGAATGTGCGGGAATCCGGCAAGCATCCGGCGGAATGTCGCCATGTTCCGCGCCTCGGTCCTGTAGTCCAGCTCATCCACCAGCGCTCGCTCCACCTGCTGGACGACCCCGATCATGTCCACCCGCTCGCCAGCGCTCGTGCGCTCGGTGAGGAACTTCGCCAGCTCGCGGAAGAACTCGATGTCGTCGGCGAGAAGCTCGCGTATGCCGGGACGCTGAACCTTGACGACGACATCACGCCCGTCGCGGAGCGTTGCGGCATGCACCTGGCCAAGGCTGGCGCTGCCGAGCGGCTTGTCGTCGAAGGTCGCGAAGAGCTTGCTGATGCGGGCGTCAAGCTCCTCTTCGATTGTTTTCTCAACGTCCTCGAAGGGCATCGGCGCAACACTGTCCTGGAGATGCTCGAGCTCCTTGATGTAGGCCGCGGGCAGAAGATCGGGACGGGTCGAAAGCACCTGGCCGAGCTTGATGTAGGCGGGGCCGAGCTCGACGAGTCGCTCGCGGAAGGCAACCGCCTTGTCGGTGAGGTCGGCGGCATCCTTGTCGGCGGAGCCGCCGGGAGAGCCGACCCCTTCGATGTCAAGCAATCCCTGGCGGCGGGCAAAGTCGGGGAGGCCGTAGCGGGTGAACAATCCGACCATCGCCGCCAGGCGTGGCAGGTATCGTGGCGCGAGTATCATAAGCGGTCGCGGGGCAGGAAGCATGCCTGCGTCCGGATTGCCCAATTCATGCGTTACGGGAGATATTAACATATGACAGGCATACCAGAGGGCACCGAAACGGGCTCCGGGCGGGTGACTGTGATCACCGTTCCCAAGCCCTGGGGCCATGAAATCATATGGGCCCACACAGATCGCTATCTCGGAAAGTTGCTCCACATAAACGCCGGCCATGCGCTCTCGGTGCAGTACCACGACCGCAAGGACGAGACGGTGCACCTGCTGAGCGGCGAGCTGATCCATCGCGTGAAGCTGGGCGACGTGCTCAAAGACGTGCACCTGACCCGCGGAGAGTCGTTCAGGATAACGCCGGGGACCGTCCACCAGATGGAAGCGGTGACCGACTGCGATGTCCTCGAGGCGTCGACGAGCGAGATGGACGACGTGGTGAGGCTCGAGGACCGCTACGGTCGAGAGGGAACGAGCGCGCCATGAAAGTGATCATCCCTCTCGCCGGGAAGGGAACGCGCCTTCGCCCGCACACGCACGTCACTCCGAAGCCGCTGATGAAAATCGCCGGAAAACCGGTGATGTCGTACATCCTCGACGATCTCAAGAAGCTCGGTGACGTGCATGAGATCATCTACATCACCGGTCACCTCAGGGAAAAGATCGAGGAGTTCGCGCGCGCTTCGATCGACGTCCCGTCGGTGTTCATCGAGCAGAAGGTGCAGGACGGGACAGCGGGCGCGGTGGCCCTGGCGCGTGAGTACGTGGACGAGCCGGTGCTGATCGTCTTCGTCGACACGATCTTCGACGCTGATCTGTCGGTGGTGAAAACCACCGACGCGGACGGGATCATCTGGGTGAAGGAGGTGGAGGACTACCAGCGCTTCGGCGTCGTCGTCGCCGACAAGGACGGCAACATGACGCAGATCATCGAGAAGCCGAAGACCCCGATCTCGAACCGTGCCAACATCGGTCTCTACTACATCCGGAACTGGAAGCTCCTCTTCGAGGGAATAGATCACGTCCTCGCGTCGCCACAGAACCAGGGCGAGTACTACCTCACCGATGCGTTCCAGTACATGATCGAGAAGGGCGCGAAGATAAAGGTGGTTGACGTCGATGGCTGGTACGACGCGGGCAAGATCGAGACGATGCTCGAGACGAACCAGACGATGCTGGCGAAGGGGCGGGCGCGGCGGCCGGATTCTCTCGATGGCTCGACGATCGTCGACCCTGTTTACATCGAAGCGAACGTCACGCTGAAGACATCCACCATCGGTCCAAACGTGTCCATCGGCGCGGGGAGCGTGATCGAGGATTCCGAGATCAGCCACACGATTATCGGCTCCGGGACCCGAATCACCCGCTCGAAGCTGACCAAATCGCTCGTGGGCGATGAAGCGACCCTCGACGGAGTGAAAGGCGAAGTGACGCTGGGGGATCATTCCGAGATCAGGACATCCTGAGGAAGCTGGGAAGAAATGTCATAGCGCTCAGTGGAGTAAGCTTCTTCACTGACGTCTCGACGGAGATGATCTACCCGCTGCTCCCGCTGTTCCTGAGCAGCGTGCTCGGGGCGAACGCGAGCTTCATCGGGGCGATCGAGGGCGCCGCGGAATCCACCGCCGCCCTGCTCAAGCTGGCCAGCGGGTGGTGGTCGGACAGGGTGAAGAGGCGCAAGCCGCTGGTCGTCTGGGGCTATGGTATCGCCTCGTTCGTGCGGCCATTCGTCGCGATCGCCCAGAGCGCGACCCAGGTGCTGGCGATCCGCGTCGCCGACAGAGTGGGGAAGGGGATTCGCACGTCGCCGAGGGATGCGCTGCTGGCGGATTCGGTGGATCCGGGGATGCGGGGGCAGTCCTTTGGTTTTCACGCGGCGGCGGACAATGCCGGTGCCGTGCTCGGGCCGCTGGTGGCGTTCGCCATGCTCAGATGGGCGCACGTCTCGATGCGCCATGTTTTCTGGCTGGCGGCGATTCCGGGGATCCTCGCGTTCATCGTGCTGGTCGTCGCGGTGCGCGAAGTTCATCATAATGAGCCCGCGCATGAGAGTGGTGCGGCGAGTGATGGGAAGACGTCGCTCGGCGGACGGTTCTGGTTTTACCTGATGGTGGTGCTGCTCTTCACTCTCGGCAACTCGACGGATGCGTTTCTCCTGTTGCGTGCCAACCAGCTTGGCGTAGCAGTAGCGCTGGCGCCGATTCTCTGGGCGCTGTTGAACTTCATGAAGGCCGCGCTCGGAACGTGGGGAGGCGCGCTCTCGGACCGGCTCGGGCGAAAACCCCTGATCATTGGCGGGTGGCTGCTGTACGCCGCGGTGTATTTCGGATTCAGCAGGGCGACGGCTGCGTGGCACGCGTGGGCATTGTTCGCGACTTATGGGCTGTTCTTCGCAATGACTGAAGGGACCGAGAAGGCGCTCGTCGCCGATCTCGTTCCGCGTGCGCGAAGAGGCGCGGCATACGGGTGGTACAATCTCGCGATCGGCCTCGGCGCACTGCCTGCCTCGCTGATATTCGGTGCGATCTGGGATCTTGCCGGGTCGCGGAGCGCCTTTGTGTTGGGCGCGAGTCTGGCCCTGGTTGCGGCGATTGGAATGGCCATGGTGCGGCCGTCGCCGGCCGAGCCGGTCGTCGTCGCGTCGTAAGGGTTCGGACGACACGCATCGGGTGTCCTCCCCGATTCTACAAACAGATGCCTCTCGTGATTGTTCGATGGTGAGCGCCTGAGCTCATCGCACTCGCGGGGGTTACTTCTGATGACGGTTGCGGCCGGTGTCGCGCCATCTGTTGCGCCGGTTCCTCCTGTACAACGCAAGCTGGAGGATGAGCCGCCGCGCCGTACGGCCGTATTCCAGGTCCGGCGCCTCTCGAAGGTTTACCACATGGGTGAGATCGAGGTCCACGCGCTCCGCGAAATGGACCTCGACCTCTATACCAGCGAGTTCCTCGTCATCCTTGGCGCATCCGGATCGGGAAAGTCCACTCTTCTCAACATCCTCGGCGGACTCGACGTTCCGACAAGCGGCACGGTTCGGTTTCTCGATCACGAACTGACGAATGCGGGCGATGCGGCGCTGACGGAGTTCCGGCGCGATCATGTTGGGTTCGTGTTCCAGTTCTACAACCTTATCCCGAGTCTCACGGCGCTCGAAAACGTCGCGCTCGTCACCGACATCAGCAGGAATCCGATGAAGCCGGCGGATGCGCTCGATCTCGTCGGACTTACCGACCGGGCCAATCACTTTCCGGCGCAGCTTTCTGGCGGAGAGCAGCAGAGGGTAGCGATCGCGCGCGCAGTCGCCAAACGTCCGGACGTTCTGCTCTGCGACGAGCCTACGGGCGCGCTCGATTACGAGACCGGAAAGCTCGTTCTTAACGCGATTGACAGAGTGAACCGCGATCTGGGAACGACCACCGCGGTGATCACTCACAATGCCGCGATCGCCGCAATGGCCGATCGTGTCATCCGTCTGGCGAGCGGACGAGTGAGCGAAGATCGCCGCAACGCGCGGAGAGCGTCGGCCGAGGAGCTGAGCTGGTGAAGGCGCTCAATAGAAAGCTTCTCCGCGACCTGTCGCGGTCGAAAGCGCAAATCCTCTCGATCTCCGCGGTGGTGGCCTGTGGCGTGGCGTCGGTGATCGCGATGCGAAGTACCCTCGACTCGATGCAGCGCTCGAGTGATGAGTATTACGCCAGCTCTCGTTTCCCGAACGTGTTCGCGTCGCTGAGGAGAGCGCCCGAGAGAGTTGCAGTACGGATCTCCGAGATCGACGGCGTTGCGGCCGTTGAGACACGCGTGGCAGTGGACGCGCTTCTTCATGTTCCAGGGCTGACAGAATCCGCGACCGGTCATTTCGTCTCGGTGCCGGATGATGGAGAGCCATTGCAGAGCGCGTTGTACATCCGCCGGGGTCGCTTTCTCACTCCCCGCTCGGACGATGAGGTTCTCATCAACGAGCATTTTGCCGACGCGAACCGGCTGGGCCCCGGTGACACTCTGAGCGCCGTGATCAATGGCCGCTGGCGGGAGCTTGTCATCGTTGGTGTCGCGCTCTCGCCTGAATTCGTTCACGACGCCATTCCATCCTCGGGGCTCGGGATGTTCGGCGACAGCAAGCACTCGGCAATACTCTGGATGAGAAGGAATGCGCTTGGGCCGCTTTACGACATGGACGGGGCGTTCAATGACGTGACTCTCCTCCTCACGTCGGGCGCGAGCGAGCAGCAGGTGATCGCCTCGCTCGATGAGATTCTCAAGCCGTATGGCGGCGGCCACGCGTATCCGCGCAAGGATCAGCTCTCGAACAACATCGTCTCCGGTGAGATCGAGCAGTTACGCGTATTCGGCGTAGCGATGCCAATAATCTTTCTCGCGGTCGCCGCCTATCTGCTCAACATCGTCCTATCGAGGCTGGTCGCGACGCAGCGCGAAGAGATCGCGGCGCTCAAGGCATTCGGGTATTCGAATTCATCTATAGCTGCTCACTTTCTTGGTTATCCGATCGCAGCTGTGATCATCGGGTCAATCGGTGGCATAGCGCTTGGCATCTGGGTGGGCGCGAAGTACACGATGCTGTACACGCAGTTCTTCCGATTTCCCAACCTCGAGCATCACACGAGTCCATGGCTGATTGTCATTGGCGTGGTGGTGAGTGGGGCGGCAGCGGTAGTCGGCGCTCTCTCCGGAGTACGTGCCGCGGTTTCTCTTCCCCCTGCTGAAGGAATGAGACCACCCTCACCCGCTGTGTTCAAGCCACTGTGGATGGAGCGACTGGGACTTCAAGGATTGTTGTCCCCCGCAATGCGAATGATCATGCGCAATCTCGAGCGTCGTCCGATTCGCACGCTCGCGTCTGTCGTCGGTGTAGCACTCGCTGCGGCGATCCTCGTCGTGGGCACGTTTGGCTTCGACTCCGCGCACTACATGGCGGACACGCAGTTCACGCAGGTCGAGCACGAGGATCTGACGGTGTCGTTCGGGCAGCCACGTCCCTATCGTGCGGCGCGCGAAGTGGCTCACATCGCCGGTGTCACGCGCGTCGAGTCGTATCGGTCAACTCCGGTGAGAATTCGGGCGGGACACCGCTCGCGACAGATCGTCATCACCGGCCTCGAACGGGGATCGCAGCTGCGTCGGATAATCGGCCGCGATGGACAACGTTACGCGTTGCCGGCGTCGGGCTTGGTTCTCACCAGCGCTCTCGGCGAAATCCTTGGAGTAAAGGCGGGCGACACAGTAACGCTCGAGATTCTCGAGAAGGGTAGCAGGGTGAGACGTGAAGTGGTCGCCGGTCTGGCAGACGAGATTCTTGGACTAGGCGGCTACATGGAGATTGGTGCCCTCAATAGCGCCATCGGCGAGGGGCGAGTGGTGACTGGAGCGTACCTGACTATCGCGCCGGGAATGGAACCGTCGGTGGTGCAGCGGCTGAGTGATCTGCCTGGTGTCAGCGGCTCGGCAACACGGCGGGCGATGCTCGAGAGCTTCAACAAGCAGATTGCGGACAGTCTGCGGCTCACGGTGGAGATTGTCGTGAGTCTTGCCTGTGTGGTCGCACTCGGTGTGATCTACAACGGAATTCGAATCGCGCTGTCGGAAAGATCGCGTGAGCTGGCGAGTCTTCGTGTGCTGGGATTCACGCGGCGGGAAGTTGCATCGTTGCTGTTCGGCGAGCAGGCGGCGATCAACGTGCTCGGCACTCCGCTTGGTCTTGTCATGGGACTGGGTCTGGCTTACTGGATCGCGATCGGCTTCAAGTCGGAGCTCTATCGCTTTCCGGTTGTCGTGATGCCGCGCACGTATCTGTTCGCGGCGACTGTCATTCTCCTGGCAGGCGTGGTCGCTGGCGCCATGATGCGGCGCCGGATCTACAATCTGGACCTGGTCTCCGTGCTGAAGACAAGGGAGTAGAAATGGGCATTCCGCATGTCACGCGCCGAATCGCGACAATTGCCGCCACGCTGGTTGTTGTGCTGGCGATTGTCGGTTACGCGTTGCGTCCGGAAGTGATGGATGTCGAGACCGGTGTCGCCGCGCGGGGGCCGATGCGCGTGACGATCGATGAGGATGGGCGAACGCGTGTTCGCAGCCGGTTCGTGATTGCGGCTCCCGTCGCCGGACGGCTCGAGAGGTTGACGCTTCGCGAAGGCGATCATGTTTCAGAAGGACAGACAGTCGCGTGGATCGCGCCGCTCCCATTGGATTCATCAACCCGCCGCATTGCAGTTGCACGTCTGCAATCCGCGCAGGCGCTGCGAAACGAAGCTGCTTCGAGAGTGGAGCAGGCGAAAGTGGCTCTCGATCAGGCGAAAAACACGGAGCGCCGTCGCGAAGCGCTGCTTGCTGCCGGCGCGATTGCACCCGAGTTGCGCGAGCAGGGAGTGGCCGACGCGCGCTCGAGAGCTGGAGAACTTGCCGCGGCCCAGTCGCGTGCTCGCGCGACAACGGCTGATGTGGAAGCAGCGCAGGCGGCGCTGCTTCCGTCCAATGGCAGCGGCGCATCTTCAGTGCGGGTCAAGTCACCGGTGCGCGGACGCGTTCTCCGCGTGCCGGAGGCCAGCGAGCGTGTGGTCGCCGCCAGCACACCAATTCTCGAGCTCGGTGACGCAGCGGCACTCGAGGTGATCGCGGACGTGCTTTCGTCGGATGCCGTTCGCGTTCGTCCAGGGAACGCAGTGGTGATAGTGGAATGGGGAGGCGAGCGCCCACTCGCGGGTCGCGTTCGCTCAATAGAGCCATCGGCATTCACTCGTGTTTCGGCGCTTGGCGTTGACGAGCAGCGTGTGAACGTGCTCGTTGATATCCTCGACCCGCCTCCTTCTCTCGGGGACGGATTCAGAGTCGAGATCAGAGCGACGGT
>JBGPLS010000046.1:0-18460 GCA_041486565.1 Gemmatimonadaceae bacterium | reverse complement strand
TGCCATTGGCGCGCATTGAAATCGTCGGGACCGCGACGACCATTGAGTCGCGTGGATCGACCCCGAAATCGAGCTTGAGATTCGTCTTGCCATCGAGCGATGCCTGTGTCACGCTTACCACCCTTCGGCCGCGAACGACCGGCGTGATGATGTGGCGCCCGAGTCGACCGCGGACATCTGCTGCGGACCGCGCATTGAGCAGATTGAGCTCACGCTGGCGCTCGGCAGGCTCGAGCCGCTCGAGATTCGCGATGAGATCTTCCTGTTCTCGCAGCCGGAATGTGGACAAGGCATACGCTTCGAGGTGTCGTCCAGAATAGACGAGGTCACGCTCGACGCGCATCGAGCCGAGGAGAATCCATCCGACGATGATTTGAGGAGTGTTGGCGATGAGTTGGTACTCGATCGTGCGGCGCCCGGCTGAAAGTGAGACTACCGCGCCCGTTGATCCCCACTCGAGACGCATCGGTCTGCCGGAAGCGTCACGCACCGTGAATCCGACGCTCTCGTCGACAGCGTCGGCGAGGAGCGTTACGACGCGTCCGCTTCGCGCATCGAGGTATATCTGAACCACATTGCCCTTTGCATCGCGATAGAAGCGGGTTTGATAGCCCTGGTAGGCGGCAGGATCGTCAAGGCCTGCTTCAGGGAAGGCGAGCACAGGTGTGACGGCGCGGGCCTGTGCGCCAGCCACACTGCTGGTGAGGATCAACCCGCCAAGGATGGCGGCGTAACGGCTCAACGAATGTAGGTTCCTCATGTATCTTTTCTCGCTCGTTCATCGCGGTGAGTCCGGCATCGATAATGTCGCACCGTTTCCCCCCGACTGGCAGAGCAAATCTCGCAGGAGTCCGTGGGTTCTCTCGATCTGGCGCTGATTGGCAACGGCACCGTCGGAGCATTGATCGATGCTCAGGGCGTCGTCGTCTGGTTCTGCTTTCCCCGTTTCGACGGCGATCCTGTTTTTTGCTCGCTGCTGAAGGGGCGCGAACGAACAACGGGGACGTTTGCGATAGAGCTTGTCGGGCAAATGAGAGCCGAGCAGGAATACGTGCGGGACACGACGTCCCTCCAGACCAGGTTATACGGAGCGAATGGTGACGCCATAGAGATCACGGATCTCTGCCCTCGATTCGAAAAAGACGGAGCGCTCTACTGTCCGCCGGTGCTTGCGCGACAAATCTCGCCGCTGGCGGGAAGCCCTCGGGTAAGAGTGAGCCTGAGTCCGTGTGCAGACTACGGCTGCGCTGTTCGCACGCCGTCGGTGAGCGATGGGCTGATCCGCTACGAAGGCGATCCTTCGCTTTCCTTCGTGACGACAGCCCCCACCCTCGCAATCGCTGCAGCGGCACCATTTCAGCTGGACGAGAGCGTAACGCTGATGTTCGGCGCTGCCGAGGAGTTGGGTGAAAACCTGAACGACACTTTCACAAGCTGGCGCGAGCAGACGGAGTCTCACTGGCGCGGATGGGTGAAGTCGCTCGAAATCCCCCAGCAATGGCGCGAGGCAGTGGTCAGGGCGGCCATAACGCTGGAGCTCAATGTCTTCGAGGAGACGGGAGCGATAATCGCCGCGATGACGACGTCGATTCCCGAGGCGCCAGACACAGGCCGCAACTGGGACTATCGCTACTGCTGGCCGCGGGACGCCTACTTCGTTGCCAATTCCCTCGAAAGGCTTGGTGATCTGCGCACCACGGAACGGCTTCTCGCATTCATTCTTAGTGTGGCCGACGCGACACTCGATTCGAGACTGGGACCCCTCTATACGATTGACGGCGGAATAATTCCGGATGAGCGAGTGGCCGAGTGCCTCGACGGCTTTCGGGGAATGGGACCCGTTCACGTCGGGAACAAGGCCCGGGAGCAGCTGCAGCATGACGTTTACGGTGAGGCGGTGCTCACCGCCGAGCCGCTATTTGTGAATTCGCGCGCAGAGTGGGTCGGTGACAAAGCACTTCTGACGCGCCTCGAGGTTCTCGGTGAGCACGCAGCCAGGCTCTACAACATCCCGGACGCCGGCTTGTGGGAGCTCCGTGGGTCGGCCAGCGTTCACACCTTTTCCAGCGTGATGTGCTGGGCCGCGTGTGACCGGCTCGCGACTTATGCGAATCATCTTGGTCTCCACAAGCGCTCCGAGTACTGGCGTGCCCAGGCGGCCACGATCCACTACGTGATCTCGAGTCGTTCCTGGAATTCGAGAATCAATGCATTCGCTGCAACGATGGGCGGCGACACTCTCGATGCGAGCCTGCTCCTGATGCCGCAGCTCGGATTTCTTCGTGCTGACGATCCGCGCTTCGTCGGAACCGTCGCTGCGATCGAACGCGACCTCAGGCACGGTGATTTCGTCTACCGCTACATCGAGCGCGATGACTTCGGGACTCCTGAGAACGCGTTTCTTGTCTGCACGTTCTGGTACATCGAGGCGCTTGCCTCACTCGGCAGGCGCGATGAAGCGGTTGAGCTTTTCGAGAAGGTGCTGGCGACCCGAAACTCACATGGCCTGCTGGCTGAAGATCTCGACCCCGAAACCCTCGAGCAGTGGGGTAATTTTCCACAGACGTACTGCATGGCGGGGATCATCAGCTGTGCAACAGCTTTGTCACGATAGCTCCATTGATTGACACGGATGGGCGGACGAAATAGGTTGGATTGAGACGCGCTCTCGTGCGCACGTCTCATTTCAAGAAATCATGTCAATGACCCTCATCGTTCACCGCCTTCCCGATACCATCCTCGCCATCGCCAATAATGGCGGTTGCGTGGTGCGCGGAGCGCGGCGGCGACGGGGCTGACTTTTGCCCTGCTTGAATGAACAATCGCCCCCGCGTTCCGACTGGATGCGGGGGCGATTTCGTTTTTGTCACCGGTTAAAGTGCGCGGAACGAATGTTCCGGGCACCGAGCCGAAAATGGAGGAGTGATGTGGAAGTATTACCTCTTGGTGAGCGATTTCGACCAGACGCTGAGCTTCGACGATTCCGGGCTGGCTTTGAGCGAGATGCTTGGGATCACCGGCTTCCAGGAGCGCGTCGCCGATATCTCTCGCATGCATTTCGTGCAGGAAGGCGCCGAGCTCGCATACCTGTTGCGTCACGATCCCGATTTCAGCCGGGTGAGCGAGAAGGATCTCGTCGAAGTCGGGCATAACATCCGGCTGAAGCGGAACATCGGGCTGCTGGCTGAGTTTCTGAAGGACGGCATCGAGGGATTGGCCTTCGATTTCTATGTCGTCTCGGCGGCGCCGTGGCTGGTTGTCCATTCGGCGCTGCATGGCATCGTGCCACCCGACCACATCATCGGCGCCCACTTTGGCTTCAGCGGGGAGACGGGTGGGGTGGAATCGATCATCCAGGTCCCCGCCGGTTACGGCAAGGTAGCGGCGGTCGATTCACTTCGCCTTCGGCTCGGCGTGCCGAGCGATCGCGTTGTTTACGTAGGCGACGGCAGTTCAGATATCCACGTCATGCTCCACGTGAACCGCGGCGACGGGCTGACGATTGCTGCGTCCGAAACGCGTCACATCGCGCAGATCGCGCGACGTACGGTCATCAGCGACGACGCTCTCAGCGTTCTAATCCCAGTTCTCGAGGAAATCGGCGGGTACGACGCGACTCAGATTCGCGCCGTGTTCGAGGAACAGGGACTCCTCATCCAGGAATGGGACCGCGTGCGCACGGACTGGCTCACGATTCGCGAAGGGTCAGCGTTGGCGATAGCGGTCGAGCCTGCCGCGTAATGAGCTCACTCTTCTGCA
This sequence comes from Gemmatimonadaceae bacterium, assembly GCA_041486565.1. GTDB lineage: Bacteria > Gemmatimonadota > Gemmatimonadetes > Gemmatimonadales > Gemmatimonadaceae > UBA4720. Next base: position 14,701 of record JBGPLS010000046.1, on the reverse strand, counting down.
AATTACTCAACCCAAAATGATTCATTATCTCGGGTACTTCGCCGGCATGCTGACGGTCGGCTCATTTCTTCCGCAGGTCATTCGAGCCTGGCAGACGCGTCGGACACGCGACCTTTCGCTCGAGGGTCTCTCACTGCTCGTGACGGCGAGCACTCTTTGGGTCGTTTATGGAACCATCACTAGCGATTGGCCGATTATACTCACCAACCTGGGCATGGGCGCGCTCAACGGGTCGCTAGTGGTTGCGAAGCTGCGGTACCGTTAGCCGTATGATCTCGAGCTTGTCGTTGTTCCGAGCGACGGCGATGAGACGCGCGCCGTTTGCTCCTCGGAGCGGCTTCATGTGTCGCACCTCGCCGTCAATCGCGAGTCCGCTCTTCTCCAGGTCGACGGCCTGGAACCGTCCATCGCCTCTGCCGCGGAGCAACTGGCCGTAGCTTGCATCGTAACGACCGTACATGGGGGTCACTCCGTAGAAATTGCCCGCCAGAAGGAGATCCGTTTTCCGGTCGCCGTCGAAATCCTCGGCAACTGACACATAAACGGGCGCGAACTGCGCCTCGGCGGGAAGCGTCTTGAGAGTAAACCTCCCATTGCCGTCGTTGAGCGCGACAGCGCTCGCGAACGTGAACGCCTCACGCACCTCGGCCTTCTTCAGATCCGCGACCGGGAAAATGTCTTCGACCTTGGCGGCGCCGAAATCCTTGAATGACACGTATTTGCTTCGAAGCGGCGGATTGAGGCGCAGCAGCTCGTCGCGCCCGGCAACCGGATAGCTCACACCGTGCTTGTAGAAGGTAATGATCTGCTGCAGTGTCCCGTTGTGAGCGAAATCGCCGATGTACATTCGCGCCGGGTCGTCGCGCGACGCCCTGAGGTAGGAGTTGAGACCGAGGTTGCCGAGCACCAGGTCCCTGCGCCCGTTGCCGCGGAGATCGGCTGCGGTGACGCTGTTCCACCAGCCGTTCGTACCCGACAGTCCTGCCTCCTCCGTACGATCGACGAGGCGTCCGCTCTCCTGGCGAAACACGCGGACGGGCATCCACTCGCCGGCAACAATCAGATCGAGCTTTCCGTCGTTATCGTAGTCCACCCAGACGGCGGACGAAACCATTCCTGCGTCTGCCAACGCTGGCGCCTTCTCGAGCGTGACGTCCGTGAAGCGACCGGTTCCGTCATTCTGAAGCAGATGACTTCTGGGAATTGAGCCGTAGCTGCGCGAAACCACGCGGCTGCCGACGAATAGATCGGGATGTCCGTCGCCGTTGAAATCCCCGGCGACAACACATCCGCCATTCTCGAAGAAGTCCGGTAGCGCCCCCTGTGCCCGGCTGAAATGCCCCCGCCCATCGTTCAGGTACAGTCTGTCGCGGAGCGCGTCCTGAGCTCCCCAGAATTCGTTGCCACCACTGACTACGAAAAGATCCTGTTTTCCGTCGCCGTTGGCATCGAAGAAAATCGCATCGACGTCCTCCGCGAGGCTGTCGGCGGCGAGTGCGCGCTGATCGCTGACGCGGAAGGTGCCGTCCCGTTGCTGAATCAGCAGCTTCCCGGGTTGCCATTTGGCGCCGCCGACGTAGATGTCGTCGAGCCGATCGCCATTTACGTCTCCAACGGCGAGCGCCGGCCCCTCTGTCGAGAGGAGGTGCGGCATCAATGGCTCCCGATTGTAGTCGAAGAAAGTGTTTTCCTCGTGCTTGAAATCGACGCCGAGCTGACGCGTCACGTCGGTGAACATCGGGGGGACGGAGGCCTGGTCGGGATAGAGATATTTCCCGGAGGCGCTATCCTGCCGAAGCGTCAGCATTTGATTCGCCGCCACATTCGTCAGCAGCTGAAAGCGGCGGTCCGGCCAGACGACTGTCAGCGAATCGATGCGAGTCGCGGTTCCGAGCCCGAAATGAAGGCGGGGATCGACAGACGACTCGAACCCGCGGGTTGGCTGCTGCTCGACCAGCTGAGTCACGCCGCCGGCCCTGATCATCACCCTGGCCCCAATGCCCGCCGTGTTCCCGCCGCTACCGCGCAGCACAACGCCGAGATACGAATTCCCCACCCGGGTCCGCGCCTTGTTTCGATAGATCGAGGCTGGCCCGTTGATGTTGTTCACAACCAGATCGAGCGCGCCACTATTGTTGAGATCGACGTATACTGCGCCATTGGAGAATCCCGGTTGCGCGAGTCCCCACGCTCCCGCAACGTCGGTGAACGTCAGGTTACCGTTGTTCCGGAAAGCGTAGTTCGACAGCGGGATCTGCGGCATCCTCTTCAGCAGAGCGAGATTTGTCTCAGTGATCCCTTGTGCCAGCGAAGCCTGAACGGCTTCGTTGCCGACGTAGTTGATGTAATCGAGATCGTTCGGCCGCCGATAAATGCCGTTCGTGATGAACAGATCCTTCCTTCCGTCGTTGTCGAGATCAGCGAAGAGCGCCGACCAGCTCCAGTCGGTCGCAAACACGCCCGCCTGGTAACCGATCTCGCTGAAGTGTCCATTACCACGATTTAGCTGGAGATTGTTGCGTGCGAACTGTGGGTGATATCCCGCCTGTAATCTCAGATTGTAGATGTTGAAGCTTTCGGCGTTAGCCGATGTCTTGAGGATCTCTTCCCGCTCCGGAAGCATGTCGAGCGAGACGATGTCCGTTCGTCCGTCGTTGTTGAAATCCGCCGCGTCCACGCCCATCGAAAACCGGCTCGTGTGGCCGGTCTCCTTTGCGATCGATTCCGTGAACGTCCCGTTGCAGTTGTTGATGTAGAGGTAGTCGTTACCCTGGAAGTCGTTGGTGACGTAGAGATCCGGACACCCATCGAAGTTGAAATCACTCGCGACGACCCCGAGCCCGTAGCCATCCACGCCCTTTTCACCGACGCCGGAGGGCTCGCTCACCTCCGTAAAATGATTTACATCGTTCCTGTAGAGGCGATCTCCGGCGCGCGGGTTTCTGCCCTCGAGCGCGGTGTACGTGCCGATCATCCGCTCGGTGTGGGTCGAATGGTTGAGAAGGAACATATCCAGATCGCCGTCACCGTCGTAATCGAAGAAGAGTGCCTGGGTCGAGTAGCCCGCGAAGTCGAGTCCGTACTCCTTTGTCCTGTCAGTGAAAGTGCGGTCGCCGTTGTTGATGTAGAGCACGTTGCGTCCGTGCATCGTCAGGTAATCGACGCCCGACACATATATGTCCGGCCGGCCATCTCCATTGACGTCGGCCATCGTGACGCCGGTCTTCCAGCCTACGGAGTCCGCGACGCCGGCCTGGTCGGTGATGTCCTCGAACCGATAGTTGCCCCTGTTTCGATAGAGCTTGTTGGAACCGAGGTTGGACGTGAAGTAGAGGTCTTCGAGGCCATCGCCATCGACGTCGCCAACGGCGACGCCGGCGCCGTTGTAGTAGTAGAGGTAGTTGAGAACGTTGAAGTCGAGTTTTTCCGGCAGGTCATTGGAAAACGCGACCCCGGTGACCTCGGGCGCTAACAGCTCGAAGAGCTTGGTGGAGGGTTTGTCACGGCCACACCCGCTCGTCATTGCCAGCAGAGCGGCGGCAATGACGAGCGGAGGCCTTGACTGGATTTGGGACATGCGAGTCCCTAAGCGTCTTCTATTTTGCCGGCCGAATCCGAATTGCCTGACCGCCCCCAGGAGCGAGGACGAGCCGCAAGCGTGAAGTCGAGTCGACGCTGCGCTGCGAGATCCTGACCGGCAGCGGGTTGGTCAGCCAGTTCGCTCCCGGACCGTCGGCATAGATCTCGGCCACGTACTTCCGGCCCTTAGTCAGGAACGAGAGCGGGACGTCGAAGTTGCGCGCTTCCTCGTCGGTGATTGCCCCCACGAACCACTCGGGACTGTTGCGCGCCTTGCGCGCTACGACCACGTAGTCACCGATTCTTCCGTCGAGCACTCGAGTCGTATCCCAGTCGACGGCCACATCGCGGATGAACTGGAACGCGGGCTGGTGCTCGTAGTTCTCGGGCAGATCCGCCGCCATCTGGAGCGGCGAGTAGAGGACGATGTAGAGCGCGAGCTGCTTGGCGAGCGTCGTTCTGACGTGCGGCTCCTCGGCCCGCCGAGGCCTCCCCGTGCCCCGCTCGATGAGAATGTCGAAAATACCCGGCGTGAAATCCATCGGACCGGCGAGCATGCGCGTGAAAAAGAGATTCGTCTCGTGCTCGGGAGGGTTGCCGCCCTCGCCTCCCCACGCGTTGTATTCCTGACCCCGCGCTCCTTCGCGGCTCATCATGTTCGGATATGTGCGGCGCTCTCCGGTGTCGTGAATGGGCTCATGCACGTCGAGCATGATGTGATACTTGGCCGCCGTCTCGATCGCCTTCCGGTAGTGCCTGATCATGAACTGCGAGTGGTGGGAGTTCCCTTCCGGTGTCGTATCGGTGACGTAACCGGATTTGATCGCGTCGAGGCCGAGCGAATGATAGAGCGCGTAGGCGGAGTCCATCTGGCGCTCGTAATTCACGATACCGCCCGAGGTCTCATTGTGGACGATGAGCTTCACGCCTTTGGACTGCGCATACTTCGCAAGTGCCGGCAGATCGTAATCCGGGTAGGGCTGCGTGAACGAGAACGCGTTGGCGTTCTTTATCCAATCCCCGTCCCAGCCGACGTTCCAGCCCTCGACCAGGACGCCGCCCAACCCATTCGCTGCGGCGAAGTCGATGTAACGCTTCGTATTCGCGGTCGTCGCGCCGTGCTTTGGGCCCGAGCTCCAGGTCATCGTTCCAATGTGCATTCCCCACCAGATGCCGACATACTTCATCGGTTTGATCCAGCTCACATCGCTCAATACGCTGGGCGGATTCAGGTTCAGCCCGAGCACCGACGGCGCGAGGTCCTCGGCGCGATCAGCAAGCTGAAGTGTCCGCCATGGGGTTACGAACGGAGTGTGTCCCCGCACCTTGTCTCCGTTCTGCCAGGGCGCCAGGGCTACGCGCAAAAGCCGGCTGTCCATTCGCGGGCCGGCAATGTTCATTCGTGCGTAGTCGACCAGATTCGCTTCATGAATCACCATGAACGTTCGCCCGTCGCGCATCTGCATCGTGAGGGGTGTCTGCACGCTGTCGATCACGCTCACCGGAGAATTCGAATACAGCATCTCGGAGCGGTCGAGTCTCGGACGGTTGGAAGGGATCCACCACACCTTCGCATTATCCGCGAGATCGAATTCCGTGAGCTCGTCCGAGATGACGAAGTCCGTGAGCGCCGCCTGCTCCGGGAACTCGTACCGGAAGCCCACACCGTCGTTGAAAGCGCGGAACACGACGTCGAACTTTCGCGCCGGTGCCGCCGTTTCAACGACCGAGACTCTCAGCTCGTTATGATGGTCCCGAACATGGGAGACCTCACCCCATGGCTGCGTCCAGGTCTCGTCGACGGACTTTCTGGCGTTCCCGACAATCCGGAGGTTGTCGCGCAGCCGCGGCGCTCCACGGAACTCAAAGCCCAGTTGAGAAGGCAGGAGGATCGCACGCCCGTCCCGTTGAAGACTGTAATAGAGTTTTGCATCACGGGTTTCGACGGTGACCTTGTTTCGACCGTCGGGCGAAGCGACCTCTACTTGCGTCTGGGGCTGGTTCTGGGCCTGGCCGTTGGCCTTTGCCGCGAATACAGCGCACGTGGCGCCGAGGGCGAGCGGGCGAGTCCAGCGGGGCATCCACATGTGCATCTCGAGTCTCCGTTGTATGAGTCAGAACGCCAGCTAATGTCACTTTGCTACTGCCAGTTGAAAGGTCGTCCCATTGCAGGACGTGAAATACAGTACATTTAAAAAATAGACTTGGCACCACAGCCGCACCTTTTCTTGCACGTTGCGCTCACCGCCAACCTCAATTGTATGTCGTTCCTGCCGCGCGCCTTGTTGCCCTGCGGTCTGCTCATAGGACTCATCTCCGGATGCGCCCATGGGAGTGGAACTGGCTCGGGTGAGGCCGACGAACCACGGAAGTTTCCTCCGGCTCACGGCTCAATCGTAACAGCGGAAGATCTGGAGCGCACCCCGGCCGAGCCCATAGAAAAGGTCTTGATGGCCCGGATACCAGGCATTTGGGTAACGCGAACCGCCAACGGTGGCCTCGCGATCCGCATCCGTGGAGGGACGTCGATACTGGGGAATAATGAGCCACTGTATATCATCGACGGTATTCCGATCGAGCCGGGACCAAATGGCGCCCTGACCGGAATCAATCCGAACGACATCGCCTCCATCGAGGTGCTGAAGGACGCCGCCAGCACGACGCTGTATGGAATGCGCGGCGCCAATGGGGTGATCATCATCAAGACGAAGCACCCGCCTCAGTGAGGCGGAGAGCTGGCGAGTGTGTTCGCTCGCCGGCAGTTCGCGGAGGAGCCGCGGCCGCGGCCCCTGGAGATCCATAATAATTTCTGCGTTCTCATCTCTGACTCCCACCGGTAGAGCGAAACACGAGCGGTCTGTCGTTATTCCGTGCCACGATGTAGATGTCTCCTTTGTTCGTCCGGACACGCTGGATGTCCCGTGACTGTCCTGGAACGAGGAAGCCGCTGTCCGCTGTTCGAACGGGGATAAACCTGCCCTTTCCCTGTCCCCGCAGAAACACGCCGTATCCCGCGCTCATCTGGCCGATCTCCGGTTTTACCCCGTCGAAATTTCCGGCCAGCAGCAGATCCGGTTTCCCGTCGCCGTCGAAATCCGCCGGAAGGATTCCATAGACCGGCGCAATCTGCGCCTCCGACGGAAGCGGAATCATTGTGAAGGAGCCATCACCGTTGTTCCTCACCAGCGAAGTTGCGAACGCATTTGCTTTCTTTACCACAGCGGCGGCCAGATCCTGCTTCGGGAAGACATCCGCCACCGTTTGCGTCGCGTAGTCCTTGTAGTTGTGATAGCGGTCCTTGAGAAACGTGAGGGATCTTATGAGGTCGTCGCGCAGCGTGAGGGGATATGCGACGCCTTTGCTGTAGTAGGATATTATCTGTTGGACGAACCCGTTGTGCGCGAAGTCCGCCACGTACATGGTCACTGGCTCGGTCGCCGAGGCGTGCAGGCGGGTGTTTGTTCCGAGACCGCCGACGATGAAATCGACGCGACCGTTGCCCGAAAAGTCTCCAGCAACGATCCGATTCCACCAGCCGCTGCTGTTCTCGAGACCAGGCACATCGATCCGCCTGAGTTTGCCATTGCCAAGGTTTCGGAAGATGGTAATCGGCATCCACTCGCCGACGACTACCAGGTCGATGCGTCCGTCTCCGTCGACGTCCCGCCAGACTGCATCAGTGACCATGCCGATCTGCGCCAGTCCGGGCGCCGACTTTTCTGTGACGTCGGTAAAGTGGCCGGTGCCGTCATTGCTGAGGAGCATGCTCGTGGGATCGAGACCGTAGCGCCCGGGGATCACGCGGCCACCGACGAAAACGTCGACGTCTCCGTCGCCATCGAAGTCTGCCGCCGCCACGCGAGATCCGCTGTTGGTTTCGGGAGGAAGGTAGCCGATGGTCTTTCGGAAGCTGCCCCGTCCGTCGTTCAGGTACAGTCTGTCCTGAAGCGCGGGCGCCCCCTCTGAAAACTCACTGCCGCCGCTCACGACGTAAAGATCGGGACGACCGTCGCCGTTGGCATCGAAGAACGCCGCCCCGAGATCTTCGGAAGACTTGTCCTGCTCGAACGTGCGTTCGCTGCTGGCGACGAAGCTGCCGTTCCTCTGCTGGACCAGCAGCTGGCCCGCCTGATCCTTCGCGCCGCCGATGAACAGGTCATCGAGGCCGTCACCGTTCACGTCGGCCACCGCCATCATCGGCCCCTCAGTCGATAGCATCTTGGGCGCCAGGCGCTCACGGTCGAAATCGACGAAGTCATTCTCATGATGGACGAACTCCGGCGCTGTGGCGCCGGCGACCGCGGTGAAAAGCGGCGCAGCATGCTTGGGCGCTACCGGGCTCCCCGGTCCGGCCTCCGACTGCTTGACGGTAAGGCGCTGGTTCGCCGCGACGTTCTTCACGATGCTGACCCGGGCGTCGGGCCACTCGACTGTTACCGACTGAACCGTATCGGCCTTGCCGAGTCCGAAAGCGAGGACGTAGTCCACGCTCGACTGAAATCCACGGGTGGGCGAGAGCTCCTGGAAGTACGTCTGCTTTCCACTCTGCACCGTCACCTTCGCGCCCACAGCGAATCTGTTTCGGCCCTCGCCCTCGAGCTTGATCTCGAGATACCGGTTCTTCAGAAGAGAGCGGGCGTTGTTGCGGTAGACGAAAGCTTCATCGTTGACATTGTTGACGACTAGGTCGAGCGCGCCGTCGCCATCCAGGTCGGCGTATGCAGCGCCGCTGGAGAAACTCGGCGTGTTCAGCCCCCACGCGGCACTCTCATTGGAAAACGTGAGATTACCGTTGTTGTGAAAGGCGTAGTTCGCGAGCCTGGTCGAGCTCATGGCTTCAACGAGCCCCAGGAAATCGACACGATTACCCTTGATGGACGCCATCATCGTCTTCTCATTCGCCAGGAACGCGACGTAATCCTGCGAGGTCACGTCCCGCGCTATTCCGTTGGTGACGAAGATGTCCTTGTAGCCATCAAGGTCGAGATCCGCGATGAGCGCGCTCCAGCTCCAATCGGTGCGCGACACGCCCGCCATCTGGCCGACGTCGCTGAACGTGCCATTGGCATTGTTCAGCTGGAGCATGTTGCGCATGAACTGGTGGTAATAACCGTTCTTGATCTTGGCCTGATAGACATCCCAGCCTTCGAACGACGACGTCGTTCTGAGCCTGTATTCGTCCTCCGGCAGCATGTCGGTTGTGTAGATGTCGGGCCATCCGTCGTTGTTGACGTCAGCGACATCGAGGCCCATCGAGAAGTAGCTGCAGTAGGGCATCTCCTTGTCGAGGCGTTCGCTGAACGTCTCGTCATGATTGTTGACGTAGAGATAATCGTGCTCGAAAAAATCATTCGAGACGTAGATGTCCGGCCATCCGTCGCGATTCAAGTCGCTCACGACGACGCCAAGGCCGAGAGCGATCTCGCTGCCGTAAATGCCGGCTTTCTCGCTGACGTCGACAAAGTGGCCGTCGACGTTGTGATAGAGCTTATGGCCGCCGTACTTGTCGCGCACGTTGCGCGTGTTGCGCAGTCCAAAGCTGCTGGCGGGGCGGGGGGAGTTGTTGAGCAGGAACAGGTCGAGGTAGCCGTCTCGATCGTAATCGAAGAAGACCGCCTGCGTCGAATAGCTTTCATCCGCTATGCCGTACGCGGCCGCCTCCTCCGCGAACGTCGGCACGCCCTGCTTGTTCAGACCCTTGTTGATGTAGAGTTCGTTTGCACGCTTGTCGGGCGGTACTTTGCCGGCGTTGCAGATGTAGATGTCGAGCAATCCATCGCCATTGACGTCAGCGATGGTGGCACCGGTGGTCCAGGAGCCCTTATGGCCGATGCCGGACTCTTCGGTCACGTCGCGGAATTGAAAATGACCTTCGTTGAGATACAGTCGTGGCCCGCCGACGTTCGACGTCATCACGATCTCCGGCAGCCCGTCCCCGTTCAGGTCGCCAGTCGCCACACCACCGCCGTTATAGAAGTTGCGGTAGGTGAAAACGTTCAAGTCCCGCGTATCGGTCACGCGGTTCTCGAATCGTACTCCCGTATAGCTGGAGGGCAGTTGTGTGAAGAGACGGCCATCCACCGGTGGGGCTTTGCCGGTGTGTCCTGCCTTTGGCGAACCCTCCGAACCGGAGCAGCCGCCAAGCAGGAACAACGCCGCAAGTATACAACAGCCAAGCCTCGGCCTCGGCTTCAAGGCCTTTTTCATGAGAAAACCGCCTTATTGCAGCGTGGCCTGCTCTCGACGTGAGAGCAGGCCACTGTTCCAATCCTGGAAAACGCTTCTGGAATCAGTATCCGGCGTTCTGCTTGAGCAGGGGGTTGGTTTCAATCTGCGTCTGTGGAATCGGCATCACGATCTTGTAGGGTGCCGACGCCGTCTTGAACGCCCAGGGCAGATTGTACTTGCCCATCCGGATCAGGTCCTGCCTCCGCTTGCCCTCGGCGATGAGCTCGAACAGCCGCTCCTTGAGAATCTGGTCGCGGAAGGTGGCCTGCGTGAAGGCTCCGGCATTGAGTGGCTGCGCGGGCGAGAAGACGCGCGCGCGAATTGTATTGACCAGCGCCACTGCTCCGGGCGTGTTGCCCAGCTCGTTGAGCGCCTCCGCCTTGATCAGGTAAATCTCGGCGAGGCGGAAATGTGCGTAGTCGTTGCCGTTGTTCTGCTGAACGTGACTCGGGTCAGACGGCCACTTGGTGATTCGGACGCCCTCATTCTCTTTTGCCTGCGTAATGTCGATGATGCCCGGGGTAAAGATCAGCGGGTTGCCGGCGCGGTCTGTGACCGGCTTGCCGGTTTCCACGTTGAACTGTGGTCCCGCGAGAAAGACCTGTCTCCGCTGGTCGGCTGCATCGAAGGCGAAGTAAGTCTCGGCCAGCGTCGCGAATCCGTTCCAGGGGGAGGGCGTGTACTGATTGTAGTGGAGCGCCCGCATCAGGAAGTTGAGACCAAGACCGTCCTGGTTCAGGAACTTCACTGCCATGATGATCTCCGGCGAGGTACCGTTGTCGGCCGTGAAGTTGGATCTCCAGTTGGTTGCGAGACTATATGTTCCCGAATTCAGGATGCGATCGCTGGCGGTGACAGCATCCTGCCAGCGAGCCGTTCCCTTCTGGAGTCCCGCAGCGCTAACCGTTCCGGTGAACACCTCGGCATTGAGGTACAGGCTGGCCAGGATTGCATCAGAGGCGCCCTGCGTCATCCGTCCGTTCATGTCGGCCGGCCACGTTTTCGGCAACGCGTCGCGAGTCGCCTTGAGCTCATCCTCGATGAACTTGAACACTTCGGCGCGCGTGTTCTGTTCCCGCGGCTTGATCTAGATGTCGGTAACAATGGGTACCCCACCGAACATGTCCATCAGCTCGTAGTAGTAGAACGCCCGGAGCGTCCGGAGCTCCGCCAGTACCCCCGCCTTGTTCGCAATGGTGACATTGTCGAGGGCGTTGATGACCACGTTGGCGCGAGCGACACCGGTGAAGAGGTTGACCCAGGCTCCGTTCACCAGTGCGAGCGTGCCCGAGCTGTTCGCGGTCCAGGTTTGACCGTGTATGTCGAGCCACTGGCCGTTGTCGTACCAGTCCTGGCCGCGAGTCGGTACGATGATTTCGTCCGTGCTCACTTCGGTAATGTTGTAGTAGTCATCGGTGGTACTCCGCAGCTGCGCGTATACGCTAGCCAGACCCCCGATCACTTCATCTTCATTCCGGTAAAAGTTCTCAGGGGTGATGGAGCTGGATGGCACCTCCGTCAGATCTGTGCACCCGAGAGCCGGATAGAGGACCATCGCCGTGATGACTCCAGCGGCTCTGATCGATTGTATCAATGACGGTTTTCTCATAAGCCCGCCGACGAGATTAAAATGTGACACGGACGCCTCCTGTAATCGTACGCGGGCGCGGATAGTGTAGGTAATCTATACCGCGGGAGGCCAGACCAGCCTCCGTGTGGACTTCGGGGTCATACCCGGAATAGCCGGTCAATAGGAGCAGGTTATCGCCCGAGACGTAGATCCGGGTATTCCGGGCCGGTCCTCCGAGTTTGGGCATGTCGAAGGTGTAGCCGATTGTGACGTTCTGCAGCCGTGTGAACGATCCGTCTTCGACCCAGTGCGAGGAGAATATGGCCGGCTCCTTTACGCCGATCGGGTCGTTGAGCGCCGACGCCAGGAAATTCTTGTTCTGGAGGACGTTGCCCTTCGTCGAATAAACCAGCGCGGTGTTGTTGAAGACTTTCTGCCCCTGCACGCTGTTGATCAGGAAGCTGATGTCGAATTTACCGATGTTGCCCTGGCTGCGGAGGCCAATCGTATAGTTCGGATTGGCATTTCCGAGGATGGTCTTATCGTCGCCCCCGGGGTCGGTTGTCTGGCCATTGAGCGTTCTGCTGGTCTCGCGACCTAATGAATCTCGCGTGACTGTGTACTTGTTGAACATCTGCTGTCCCTTGTCGTTCACGCCGACGAACTCGGGGCCATAAAACGTCCCCACCTGTTCACCAGGGATGATTCGCTGAGAAGGCGCATTGGACTGGCCCTGTCCGCTGATGTTTCCGGTGATGATGAAATTGCGGCCACCGAGATCGACGACTGTCGTCCTGTCAGCCGAAAAGACGAGTCCGGCAGTCCAGTTGGAATTGGCCCGGTTGAATACCTGGGCGTCCAGCGATGCCTCGACACCTTTGTTGCGTGTCTTGCCGATGTTTTCCAGCCGGTCTCCAACCACTGCGGGCTGCGGCACGGCGACCGACAGCAGGAGGTCATTCGTGTTCTTGACGTAGTACTCGAGGCTGCCGGTGAACCGGTTGTTCATCAGGCCGTAATCGAGTGCCACGTTGGACTGCGCGGTTTCTTCCCACTTGAGATTCGGGTTCGGATTTCGAACGGGACGCACACCGGTCACCACTCGTTCCCCGAAGACATATCGCGCGTCGTTGTCGGCCGCCAAGAGAATCAGCGACGCATAGGGCGGCACACCCGGATTGCCCTGCTTACCCCAGCTGGCGCGAAGCTTCAGCTCCGACAAGGGTCCGCGTCCGCGCATGAAGTCCTCCTCGCTGATGCGCCACGAGGCCGAAACGCCGGGAAACACGGCCCACTTGTTCCCGGTGCCAAAGCTGGACGACCCCTCCCGCCGGAGCGTACCGGTCAGGAAGTAGCGGTCCCTGTAGCTGTAATTCGCCCTGGTGAAGAAAGCCACCAGCCGGCTCGTCTCCAGATATGAAAATGGCGGCAGGATCGTGTTGCCGCTTCCAAGGCTGTTGTAGCCGAACGCGTCGGTGAGGAATTTTTGAGTTTCGGCACCGAACGTGGAGAAGGTGTGATCGTTGTATTCGTAGCCGCCGAGGACATCGAATTCCTGCGAGCCGGAGAATTGCGGGTGGAAAGTCAGCACCGTCGAGAGGGTGGTGCTCGTGTTGTCGCGATCCGTCTGTCTGGCGAGTCCTTGAGTCGGCGCTCCCGCCGGACTGGCGTTGGGGATGTAGGTGCTCCTCGTACCATTGATCCGGTCGGCGCCCAAAAGCACTCTCAGCGTAAGACTGGGCAGCACATCGAGTTCGCCCGAAACGTTTCCGAGTAGCCTCGTCGAGGTGCCCTGATCCTGGACCTGCTGGGCCAGCGCAACCGGATTGCGCACTGACTGCGATCCGGCTCCAATCTCATAGTACGCGTCACGTCCAGTTGCCGCATCTGGCACGGTGATCGGCAGCGTCGGGTTGAAGTTCACCATGTTGATGAACACGCCACCTTCGAACCCTCCGGTGTTCTCATACGGGAGATAGTCGTTCTTGATGTGCGCTCCCGTCATATTGAGCCCAAGGCGAAGCCGGCCTGCGAGCGCCTGATGCGTGCCGTTGAGCCGCGCCGCGTAGCGCCGCTCGCCGCTGGAGAGTACGATGCCCTGCTGGTCGAAGTAGTTGAGGGAGGCACGATACTGCGTGTTCGGCGCCCCACCGGCAAAAGAGAGATTGTGATTGAATGTCGGCGCACTGCGGGTGACGGCGCGCTCCCAGTCAGTGTTCGCGTTGCCCAGTGCAGCGAGACTTGATGGGAGGAGTGTCCCCTTGGCGACCTGCTCCGTGACGAACTGACGGTACTGGTCTCCGTTCAGGACGTTCAGATAGTTCTGCGGTGAAGACATGCCTGCCTGGACCTCGTACTCCATGCTCGTCCCGGAGCCGGGGCCCTTTTTCGTCTCGATCAGAATTACGCCATTAGCTGCGCGCGTGCCATAGATGGCCGCCGCAGCATCTTTCAGAATGGAGATGGAGGCGATATCCGAGGGATTGATCAGGTTCATCGGGTTGCGCGACAACGGCGGATCACCGCCGATGCCAACACCGCGGTCCTCGGGCTCCACGTTGGCGATGGGAACGCCGTCGATCACGTAAAGCGGTTCGTTGCTCGCGCTGATCGACGTACCGCCGCGGATTCGAATCTGCGCGCCGGCGCCGGGCTCCCCGCTATTCTGCGTGATGTATACACCTGCCGCGCGACCCTCGATCAGGTTGCTGACGTTAGTTGGGATGCCGACGTTTGCTGCGTTGGCGTCGATAGTCGCGATCGAGCCTGTGATTGCAAGCCGGCGTTGCACGCCGTACCCGGTAGTCACAACCTCTGAGAGAGTGACGGCCTGTTGGGCGAGGACGAACTGCACTTCGGGTGTCACTCCGGCGAGTATTGTCACCGTCAGCAGCTGCGGAGCGTGGCCGATCCGGGCGGCCCGCACGCGGACGACTCCGGTGGGCACGCCGGTCAGAAGAAAGCTTCCATCCTGGGCCGTGACGGTCCCGCGACGAGTTCCGGGGATCGACACAGTCACGTCGGACAGAGGCTGACGCGACGTGGAATCCAGGACGCTGCCCTTGATGTTCCCTGTTGGTGCCTGCGCGCTGAGCGGTACCGCTACAAGCAGGCTACCTGCAAACGCGAGAAAGAGGCGACGAACCGCAGTCATACGCATTCCCTCCAAAAGGTGGAAAACGGAACTACTTCCTCTGTTCACCGGAGCACAAAACAGTGAGCGCGCACAATGGTCGCACTCACAACGCTACCAGCGAAGCTGCTCTATTCCGCGCAAAGGAAAAAAACGCGGACCGCCATACATGCGCTCTATAGTTCAGATTG
>JBGPLS010000045.1:0-18528 GCA_041486565.1 Gemmatimonadaceae bacterium | reverse complement strand
TCCACAGGGATGACGATGCATTCGCCGTCGCCATCGGCGAACGCGGTGCCGATCGCGTCGCTGAGGCGCGCCGAGATGGCCGGAGCGACGGTGAGCCGATCGACGACGACGAGGACCTCCGCTGCGCGGCGGAGGTCAATGCGCCTGGCGGGGAGGTCGTCCAGATGCAGCACCTCACCGTCGACGCTCACCCGCAGAAAACCCTGTGCGCGCAGGTTCTCGACAACGACCGCATGGGTGACGAGCTCCGAGAAGCGCAGGGGGAACGCGACGTAGAACCGGGTTCCGCTGGGCAGTGAGAGGACCGCGTCGATCACCGACTGAACCGTATCGGGCTTCATCTCGCGCCCACAACTGGGACAGCAGGTGTGCCCGATCCGAGCCCACAGCAGCCGCAGGTAGTCGTAGATCTCGGTTGCGGTGCCGACGGTGGATCGGGACGTCCTGGTTGGATTTTGTTGCTCGATGGCGACCGCGGGGGAGAGCCCCTCGATCGAGTCCACGTCCGGCTTCTCCATCCGCTCGAGAAACTGCCTCGCGTAGGCGGAAAGGGACTCGACGTATCGCCGCTGCCCCTCGGCGTAAATGGTATCGAAGGCGAGGGAGGATTTGCCGGAGCCCGATGGCCCGGTGACGACTGTGAAGGCGCGGCGCGGGATCTCGAGGTCGAAGCCCTTCAGGTTATGCTGCCTGGCGCCGCGGATGATGATGCTCTCTTTCACCCTCGCAATTTACACATGCTGGAGGGGCAATGCCGAACAAACACCGATTCGACCTTGCCAGGCTCTAACGAGAGCCGAAGACCGCGGCGCTAGAAGCGCCTCACTGCGCGGCCCAGGAGGAGGAGCACTATGGCGCCGACAGTCGCGATGGCGATCGAGCGGAAGTCGAAGCTCCCACTGGTCACCGCGCCCAGGCCGATGCGCGATCCGACGAATCCACCGAGAAACGCACCAACAATGCCGAGAACTATGGTGACGATGCATCCCGAAGGGTCCCGCCCCGGCACCAGAAACTTGGCCAGTGTTCCGGCAACCAGACCCAGGAGAATCCAGTATAGCCAGAGCGGCACTCAGCGACCCTTCGGAATGACGCGGCTTGTGCTGCTCGCGCTATGGAACGCGAGTGCGGCCGCGAGTCGTCATGCGATAGATCCAGAGCAGCACGAGCGCGCCGACTATCGCCAGAAGAAGACTTTGCCAGGTGAAGCCGTTGATGCCAAGACCCATGATCGTGTTGCCAAGGAAACCGCCGATGAAGGCTCCCACGATTCCGATGATCATCGTCACGATGATCCCGCCGGGATCATTGCCCGGCATTATTGCCTTGGCAATCGCGCCAGCGATCAAGCCAAGGACGATCCATGCTAGAAAGCTCATTTCTCCTCCATAGGGTGAATGGCAGTCCAGGAGCCTGGACCGAAACCACAAGAAGTGCAACCTGCGTACCAAGCCCTGTGGAACGGTGGCGAGGCGCTATGGCAGCGGTTAGCATACGCCTGAATGTCGCAGCCCGCAACCCTGCACGACGAGGAGGCGCTAGGCAAGGCGTACGACAGACGTCTCATGCGTCGTCTGCTTACATATGTGCGCCCATATCGGCTGCTGGTCGTCGGTGCGCTGGTGCTGCTTTGCCTCGAAGGCGCGCTCCAACTCGTGGGTCCGATCCTCACCCAGCGCGTCATAGATGTCGCCCTTCCGCGCCACGATCTATCGATCGTCAGAAGCGCGGCGCTGCTGTTCGTCGTTGCCCTGATCGCCCAATTCGTCTGTTCCTATGGGGAAACCTGGCTAACCAGCCTTCTCGGACAGCGAGTGATGCGCGATCTGCGGATGGAGATCTTCACCCATCTCCAGCGCCTTTCGATTCCGTTCTTCGATCGCAACCCTGCCGGTCGCCTCGTCACGAGAGTGACAGCCGACGTCGAAGCCCTGAACGAGCTCTTCGCGTCAGGTGTCGTGGCCGGACTCGGCGACGTGTTCACTCTCGTTGCGATCAGCGTGGCGATGTTCGTCATGGACTGGCGCTTCGCGCTCGTCGCGCATGCGGTCGTTCCTCTCGTCGCGCTTGCTTCGCACCTGTTTCGCACCAACGTACGCGAAGCGTACAGGGCGATCCGCACCCGACTGGCGCGCATCAATGCCTTCCTCCAGGAGCGACTCACGGCGATGCGCATCGTTCAGCTCTACGGCCAGGAGAAAGCTGAAGCGGCGCGGTTCGACAAGCTGAATCGCGAGCATCTCGACGCACACCTGCGGTCGATCCGCGTCTATGCGCTGTACTTTCCCGTGGTCGAAATCCTGACGTCGGTTGGGCTGGCGTCGCTCATCGTTGCCAGCGCGCAGCGCGTCGGCGCCGGCACGCTCACCGTCGGTACGGTTGCGGCGTTTCTCCAGCTCCTGCGGCGGTTCTTCGAGCCGCTCCAGGATCTCGCGGAAAAATTCAACATCCTCCAGGCGGCGATGGCGAGCTCGGAGCGGATCTTCGGACTCCTCGACACTGAGTCCGTTGCAACGTCCCGGCTGGCGGTGGCGATGCCGCGGCGCCGAACGCCAGTCGAGGTGCGCTTCGAGGACGTCTGGTTCGCCTACGACAGGGGACACCTCGCCGCGGGCGAAATCGCTTCGGGGGAGCCGGAGTGGGTCCTCAAGGGAGTGAGCTTCACCGCTCGGCCGGGCCAGACGGTGGCGCTCGTCGGGCATACCGGGGCGGGGAAGACGACCGTCGTGAGTCTCCTGATGCGGTTCTACGACCCGCAGCGGGGCCGGATTCTCGTGAACGGCGTCGACGTCCGCGGGATGCCGGTCGAGGAGCTGAGAGGGCTCATCGCCTACGTGCAGCAGGACATCTTTCTCTTTGCTGGAGACATCGCGGCCAATATCCGGCTCTCCAATCCATTGACGGATGACGAGGTCGAGATGGCCGCTGCGCGCGTCGGGGCCGACCGTATCGTCAAGCGCCTTCCCGATGGCTACCGGCATCAGCTCGGAGAACGTGGTGCCTCCATCAGCGTCGGCGAGCGGCAGCTCCTGTCATTTGCGCGGGCGGTTGCGGCCGACGCATCGCTCCTCTTGCTCGACGAGGCCACAAGCGCGGTCGACAGCGAGATCGAAGCCGAAATCCAGCACGCGCTGGCGGTGCTGCTCGAGGGGCGGACGACGATAGCCGTCGCGCATCGCCTGAGCACGATCGTCGGGGCGGATGAGATTCTGGTCCTCCACCACGGGGAAATTGTCGAGCGGGGGAATCACCGGGATCTCCTCGCCCACGGCGGGCTTTATGCGAGGCTCTGGCTTCTCCAAAGCGGAGAGGGAACCGGGGATGAGCGGGCACCAGATTCCGCGCTTGCCGCTCCTATGGGCGGCGGGTAGTTTGAGGCACTCAAGGAAGTCGAAAGCCACCGCAATAAACCCCTTTCGCCCGCAACCCGCGGGGAGAGCCTGCTAGTGCATCTTGCTGTCGCCGCGCGAACCGATACCGGCAGAATGCGGCGTGGAAACGAGGACAATCTCCACGCCGATGCCAACGAGTACCGCGGGCTCTTCATCGTCGCGGACGGGATGGGCGGCCACGCGGCGGGCGAGATCGCCAGTGAGATGGCGGTCGAAGTGCTGACCACTGAGCTTGCCGGCGTTAACGATCTCCAGAAGCCCGACGCCGGGCAGCGGCTCTCCGATGCGCTCAAGCTCGCCAACCGCACCGTGTACCAGCGCACGACGCGCGAGCTCGAGAAATCGGGGATGGGGAGCACTGCTTCCGCGCTTCTGATCTCGGATAGTCATTACCTGATCGGACATGTCGGCGACTCGCGAGTCTACCTCGTGCGGAACGGCGAGATGCGGCAGCTCACCCGCGACCATTCGCTGGTGCAGGAACAGGTCGACGCCGGGCTGATCACGGCCGAGCAGGCCAGGCACCACCCTCAGAGCAACGTCATCACCTGCTGCATTGGCATGTCGGGCGACATCGAGCCTGACGTGATCGCCGGCGAGACGACTGTGGGCGACGTATTTCTTCTCGCCAGCGACGGCCTTACCGGAATGGTCGACGACCGCCGGCTCTTCCAGCTGCTCGTGTCGCGCGCGTCGCCCGAGCGGATCGTGAACGCGATGATCGCCGACGCCAACAACAACGGCGGCATCGACAACATCACGGCGATCGTCGTCAAGGTGATCACCGCGGACACGCGCTTTCTGACCGGCGAAATCACTCCCGTCCCCCAGGCGCGGCATGGGTGAAACGCCGGACACCGTCGCCGGCGTAGCCGAGCTCTACCTCGGGAATATTCTGTTCGCGCTGGAGCTCGCGGCGCTCAACATGGATGAGCACCAGAAGCCGGCCGACGCGGCATTTTACCGCGGCATAGCGCGAAAGCTCGCCGAGGCGAAGGGCCGGGAGCCGATGCCCGACAACCAGTAGGAGACAACAATGGCCACCGCCACACTTCCAACCACCGAGCAGCACACCGACACGTTCCCGATCAACGGGACGGATTACATCGAATTCTATGTCGGCAACGCCAGGCAGGCGGCCCATTTCTATCGAAGCGCCTTCGGGTTCGAGTTCGTCGCCTACCGCGGCCCAGAGACGGGAACGCGCGATCGGGCAAGCTACCTCCTCCAGCAGGACAAGGTTCGCCTGATTCTGACGACACCGATCCGCTCCGAGGGCGAGATAGCGGAGCACATCGGAAGGCATGGCGATGGGGTGAAGGACATCGCTCTCTGGGTGGACGACGCGCGGGCGGCGTTCCAACTGGCAGTGGAGCGGGGTGCAAAGGCAGCGCGCGAGCCGGTGGTGATGAAGGACGAGGATGGCGAGATCGTCACCGCTGCGATTCACACCTACGGCGACACGATCCACAGCCTCGTCGAGCGAAAGAACTATCGCGGTCTCTTCATGCCTGGCTTCGAGCCGAAGGGGTCAGTCTACAAGCCGGCGCCCGTCGGCCTCAAGCACGTGGACCACTGCGTCGGCAATGTCGAGCTCGGCGCCATGAACACGTGGGTGAAATTCTACGCCAACGTCCTCGGCTTCAGTCAGATCATCTCATTCGACGACAAGGCGATCTCCACCGAGTATTCGGCGCTGATGTCGAAGGTGATGGCGAACGGCAACGGCCGGATCAAGTTCCCGATAAATGAGCCTGCCAAGGGAAAGAAGAAGTCGCAGATTGACGAGTATCTCGAGTTCTACAATGGACCCGGAGTCCAGCACATCGCGATGGCGACGGACGACATCATTTCCACGGTGACGCAGCTGCGGGATCGGGGTGTCGGATTTCTGCGCGTTCCGGGCACCTATTACGACACGGTTCTCGACCGGGTCGGCCACATCGATGAGGATCTGACGTCGCTGCGTGAGCTCGGCATCCTCGTGGATCGCGACGATGAAGGGTATCTGCTTCAGATCTTCACCAAGCCGGTGGAGGACAGGCCGACGGTCTTCTACGAGATCATCGAGCGGAAGGGCGCGAAGAGCTTTGGCGCGGGTAACTTCAAGGCGCTGTTCGAGGCGATCGAGCGCGAGCAGGCGTTGAGAGGGAATCTCTGATGAACTACAACTGCGGACTGCGGACTAACTGCGGACTAACTGAATAGCGATGCCGCATTATCACACGCTGGGCACGATTCCCCGAAAGCGGCACATCGTGTTCCGTAAGCCCGATGGCGGTCTGTACGCCGAGGAGCTGATGGGGCACGAAGGGTTTCACGGGACGTCGTCGCTGCTCTATCACATCTATCCGCCGACGACAGTGAAGTCGGTACGCCGCGTCAAGGAGATCGAGTACGAGCCCGACGCCGACCAGACGCTGCATCACCGGCATTTTCTCACGTCGAAGGTCAAGCCCGGCGGGAGTCCCACTCTCGACCGGATTCCGCTGCTGTTCAATCAGGACGTGGCGATGCTGTACGTCGAGCCCACCCGCGACGACGAGCATTTCTACAGGAATGCGCAGGGCGATGAGCTCGTTTACGTGAGCAAGGGCAGCGGCATTCTCGAGACAGTGTACGGCAACCTCGAGTACGGAGAAGGCGATTACCTGGTGATTCATCGCGGCATTCTGCATCGCTACCGGCTGAACTTTCAGGGCGAGCAGACGAAGCTGCTGATCATGGAGAGTCGCGGGCATGTCCGGTATCCGACGCGTTACAGGAACGACTTCGGCCAGCTCGTCGAGGGAGCGCCGTATTCGGAGCGTGACATCAGGGGCCCGCGCGAGCTCGTTCCCCACGACGAGAAGGGGGATTTCTCCCTCTACGTGAAGCAGTACAACGGGATCAATGAGCTGGTGCTCGATCACCATCCATTCGACGTCGTCGGGTGGGACGGATTCTTCTATCCGTGGGCGTTCAACATCCACGACTTCGAGCCGATCGTCGGCAGGGTTCATCAGCCGCCGCCGGTGCATCAGACGTTTCAGGGCGACGGATTCGTGGTCTGCTCATTCTGCCCCCGGCCGTACGATTTCCATCCCGAGGCGATACCCGCGCCGTACAACCACAGCAACGTGGATTCCGACGAGGTGCTCTACTACGCGTCGAGCGAGTTCATGAGTCGCAAGGGAATCGAGTTCGGGAGCATCACCCATCACCCCGACGGAATTCCCCACGGACCGCATCCCGGACGGGCCGAAGCGAGCATCGGCGCCAAGTACACCGACGAGCTGGCGGTGATGATGGACAGCTTCCGCCCGCTCAAGGTCGCGAAGCAGGCGACGGAGATCGAGGACAAGTCGTACCACAAGTCGTGGCTCGACACGCAGCATGAGCAGTTCAGCCCGCCGACGAGCTAGCCTGTCCCGACTACAATGTGACTGAGCCGATCTGGAGCCCGTCACAGGACCGCATAGCGCAGGCAAACATGTCTGCGTTTTTGCGTTACGTCGGAAGTCAGCGCGCACCCGCGTACGCTGAGCTGTATCGCTGGTCGGTAATGCATCCGGAGGAGTTCTGGCCCGCGCTGTGGAAGTTTTCCGGGGTGATCGCCGAGAAGAAAGGAGACGGCCGGGAGTGGGACGAAGTTGTCCGGGGTCTCGATCGAATGGCGCCGCCTGATCCCGAGCTTGGCCCGCGATGGTTTCTCGGCGCCCGGCTCAATTTCGCGGAGAACCTGCTTCGATACCGCGACGCCCGGGACGCGATCGTCGCGTGGAACGAGAGCGGACTTGAGCGGCGGGTGTCCTACGCCGAGCTGTACCGCCAGGTGGCGGTTGTCGCATCGGCACTGCGCGAGCAGGGCATTGGCGCGGAGGACCGGGTCGCGGGGTTCATGCCGAACGTCCCCGAGACAATCATCGCAATGCTTGCCGCGGCATCGATCGGGGCAGTCTGGTCGTCATGCTCTCCTGATTTTGGCGCTCAGGGAGTCCTCGACCGTTTCGGCCAGATCGAGCCGAAGGTTCTTTTCTGCACCGGGCGGTATCGCTACGCCGGGAAGGAGATCGATGTTCGCGATCGCGTCGCGGAAGTTGTGCGAAGCATTCCGGCGATCGAGCGAGTAGTCGTAGTTGCCTATGGCGATGGGCAAACAGACCATTTAGCGATACCGAAGGCAGAGAGCTGGGAGGAATTCACGGCGGGAAGCGTTACTCCAGAAATCACCTTCGAGCGACTGCCATTCGACCACCCTCTTTACATTCTCTACTCGTCGGGAACGACCGGACTTCCGAAGTGCATGGTACACGGCGGGGGCGGAACTCTTCTCCAGCACCTCAAGGAGCACGCGCTACACACCGACCTCGAGCGCGAAGATCGGGTCTTCTACTTCACCACCTGCGGCTGGATGATGTGGAACTGGCTGGTGAGCGCGCTGGCAATCGGGTCGACGATCGTGCTCTACGATGGCGCACCGTTCTCGCCAGAGAACGCAGCCCTCTGGAACATGGCGGAGCAGGAAGGCATCACCGTCTTCGGAACGAGCGCAAAGTACCTGGCGATGTGTGAGAAGCACGGACTCGCGCCAATAGAAACCCATGATCTGTCGGCACTCCGAACGATTCTCTCAACCGGCAGCCCGCTGGCGATTCACAGCTTCGACTACGTCTATTCCAGTGTGAAGCATGATGTCCACCTCGCGAGCATCAGCGGAGGCACTGACATCGTCTCGTGTTTCGCCGGTGGAAACCCCATAGCGCCTGTCTATCGCGGTGAGCTACAGACGCGCGCTCTCGGCATGGCGGTGCACGTCTTCAACGAGAACGGTGAGCCGGTTGTCGGGGAGCCCGGCGAGCTGGTCTGCACCCGGCCCTTCGTGAGCATGCCCGTCGCGTTCTGGAACGATCCCGACGGCGCCAAGTATCACGCTGCGTATTTCGAGCGCTATCCCAACGTATGGCGGCACGGCGACTGGTGCGAGCTGACCGAGCACGATGGGATGATCATCTACGGGCGAAGCGACGCAACGCTCAACCCGGGCGGTGTGCGCATCGGGACGGCCGAGATCTACCGGCAGGTGGAGCAGCTCCCGGAGATCGTCGAGAGCGTCGCAATCGGCCAGGAGATCGCCAACGACGCGACGGGAGACGTCCGGATCGTGCTCTTCGTTCGCCTTCAGGAGGGACTGAAGCTCGACGACAGTCTACGCGACCGCATTCGCCATCAGATACGCGAGAACACGAGCCCGCTTCATGTTCCGAAGAAGATCATCCAGGTTGGCGATATCCCGAGGACGATCAGCGGAAAGATCAGCGAGTTGGCAGTCCGCGATGTTGTCCACGGGCGGCCGGTGAAGAACACAGAGGCGCTAGCGAATCCCGAGGCGCTGGCATTGTTCGAGGGACTCGAAGAGCTGCGGGATTGACCGGTACCCGGTGCCCGGTACCCGGTGCCCGGTACCCGGTGCCCGGTGCCCGGTGCCTGTCAGCTCTTCAGTTCCAGCACCGACTCGACACGTTCGCGCGAAACTTCAGTCCCTCTCGTAAAGACTCTGAGCCACCGTGCGCTTGTGTAGAGCGCTTCAGACAGGCTGGGGAGATTGATGGTTCCAGGCCAGCCTTCGCTGGTCAGCCTTTCAACGTCACCGCTCCGTCGCTTCACCGGTATGTCGAGCCCGAGCATCTGAGTCTTGATCGGAAAATCGAGTAGCACCTCACCCGCCGACATGCCGAGCTCTGATGCGAGCTCGTCCTCCGCCTGGCGCGTTCGCTCTCTGTCGGTTGCCACCCATTCCCCGAACCCGTCGTCGAGCTGGCTCGCCGGCCACTCGAGCGCACGCTTGTACAATCGCCGACTCTTGAGTGCGTCGAGAAGGGACGTCGGGGCTGCATGCTCCAGCCGGTGGAGCAGTCCTTCGTCGGTGTACGACGGCAGCAGCTCGGCGTCTATCGCCCCGGCGCGGAGTGCGTCCTCCACCATCCGCTTGTACATCGCCGTCGCGCTGCGTACCGCGTGATGCCAGTAGACGTTGCGGTACATCTGGTACTTGGCGAACAGGAGCGACTCGAGCGCCGACAATCCTTTCTCGAGAACGCCAATCACCGGACGCCCGCTCTCGGGATCGTCGAGTACGAGAAGGGAGTTGGTGAGCCGGTCGGAGTCGATCTCACCGTACGGCACTCCGCACATGAACGCATCGCGCTTGAGGTACTCGATCTTGTCGAGATCGAGCGATCCGGAGATCAATCCCTGGAGGGGGCTCTCACTCGTGCCGCTGACGAGCTGGAAAACCCGCTGCGGAGCATCGGTCCCGATTCCCTCGGAGAGAAGCTCAGCGATGGCGCCGGAAGTGATGAGCGGCCTGGCGACATCCTCGTGGTTGAGCTGCCCGATCTCCTCGAGTGCGTGCGAGAAGGGATAGTGCCCGACGTCGTGCAGCAGCGCCGCCGCGCGGACCACCGCCTGCTCCTCCGCGTCGGCGCCTCCCAGAACGTCGCCCTCCGCCATCAGCGCCAGCGTTCCGCGCGCGAGATGATAGGTGCCGATAGCGTGCTCGAAGCGTGTATGAGTTGCGCCGGGGTAGACGAGATACGCCAGGCCAAGCTGGCGCACGTACCGGAGGCGCTGAAAATTATCCGTGTCGATGAGCCGCAGCGTCAGCTCATCGACGCGGATGTTGTTCCATAACGGGTCGCGCAGGATCTCGAATCGCATGCGCGACAGGCTTGTTATCCCTTGGGGCCGGCGTTCCTGACCGCTTCGCTCACGCCGCTGAATCTGCCGAAATTGTCGCGGAACATTCCCGCGAGCTTCTTCGCCTGGGCGTCGTAAGCGGCGCCGTCCCTCCACGTTCCGCGTGGCGACAGCACCTCGGACGGAACTTCGGGGATGGCTGTGGGCACTGAGAGTCCGAATACCGGGTCCGTCCTGAACTCCGCGTAATCCAGTTTCCCCGACAGTGCCGCGCGGACCATCGCTCTCGTATGCGACAGCTTCATTCGCTTGCCGACGCCGTAGGCGCCGCCACTCCAGCCGGTATTCACCAGCCAGACTTTCGACCGATGCTCCTCGAGCAGCTCGCCGAGCATGTGCGCGTACTTTATGGGAGGCCAGACGAGGAAGACGGCGCCGAAACACGCACTGAAGGTCGCCTCCGGCTCGGTAACACCGCGCTCGGTTCCGGCAACCTTTGCTGTGTAACCGGACAGGAAATAGTACATCGCCTGGTCGGATGTGAGCCGGGCAATCGGGGGCAGGACTCCGAATGCATCGGCCATCAGAAACACCACGTTCTTCGGGTGGCCCGCTCGGCCGCTTGGCACGTTGTTCGGTATGTAGCTGAGCGGATACGACGCGCGCGTGTTCTCGGTGATCGACTGGTCGTCGAACCTGACCCGCTTGGTGGCGGGGTCGAGGACAACGTTCTCGAGGATCGTGCCGAACATCTGCGTGGTGCGGTAGATGTCGGGCTCTCCTTCCGGCGAGAGATTGATCACCTTGGCGTAGCAGCCGCCTTCGAAGTTGAACACGCCTTCGCTCGACCAGCCGTGCTCGTCGTCGCCGATCAGCGAGCGCTCGGGATCGGCCGACAACGTCGTCTTGCCGGTGCCCGACAGACCGAAGAACAGCGCACTGTCGCCGTCGTTGCCGACGTTGGCGGAGCAGTGCATCGACAGAACCCCCTGTTTCGGAAGCAGGTAGTTCATCACGGTGAACATGGACTTCTTGAGCTCGCCGGCGTAGCGCGTCCCGCCAATGAGGATCGTCCGCTCGGCGATGTTGAGGACGATGAACGTCGAAGTCCTCGTCCCGTGCTTGGGCGGATCGGCCTGGAACTCCGGCGCATGCAGTACAGTGAAATTCGGATCGAAGGTCGGCAGATCGGAAAGCTCGGGGCGTATGAACATGTTCCGCACGAACGCCATGTGCCACGCATTCGGCGACACGTATCGCACCGAAAGACGGTAGCGAGGATCGGCGCCGCAGTAGAGATCTTCCACGAACAGCTCTGAAGCGCCGTCGAGGTAGCTACGGACATCGGCCAGAAGCAGCTCGTACTTCTCGGGAGAGAAGGGTTGATTGACCCTGCCCCACTCGACGTCGTTCTCGGACGAAGGCTCCCTGACGACGAACTTGTCGTTCGGCGACCGGCCGGTATGCGGTAAAGTTCGGGCGACAAATGGTCCCATCTCGGCGAATTCGCCTTCGTTTCGGCGGGCAGCAGCCTGCATCAGCTCCGGCGCTATGAGGTTCCAGTGAACCTCACCGGATGGGCTGAGTCCCTGCTTTGCGAGTCCGACGGTGCTTTCGCGCGCAACTCTCGCTCTGTCGGGTTTGGTCTCAGTTGCCATCCTGCCTAAGCCTCAATGTTCGATCTTTTTTCGGTTGAAGGCCGCTTCGCTTGGCCATTGGAGCGCTCCTGCGCATCCATGACGGCGACGGCAGCCATGTTGACGATGTCCTGCACATCCGCGCCGCGTTCCAGCACGTGAACGGACCGGTCCATTCCGACGAGGATCGGGCCGATCGCCGTGGCCCCTCCGAGGTGATGCAACAGCTTGTACGCGATGTTGCCCGCGCTGAGGTTGGGGAAAATCAGGACGTTCGCCCGCTCTTTGAGAACGCTGAACTCGTAGGCCGAAGCGAGAAGCTCCTCGTCGAGAGCGGTGTCGGCCTGCATCTCCCCATCGACGACGAGCGACGGGTCGCGCTCGCGGAGAAGCTGCACCGCGCGCGCCACCTTCTCTGCTTCGGGGTGTCTCACCGACCCGAAGTTGGAGAACGACAGCATCGCGATTCGCGGCTCGATGCCGAAAGTCCGAACGATCCGGCCCGCCGAATACGCAATCTGCGCGAGCTGCTCGGAGGACGGATCGATATTCACGGTGGTGTCTCCGCAAAAAACGACATGTTTGTCGAACACCAGCATGTAGAGCCCGGCGACGATCTCGGTCTTCGCATGCGGCCCGATAACCTGTAGCGCAGGACGGATTGTTTCCGGGTAGTGCAGGTTGACGCCGGAGACGAGAGCGTCCGCATGGCCGAGTGCGACCATCACCGATCCGAAATAGTTGCCATTGAACAGAAGCTGCTGCGCTTCGCCGTGACTCAGCCCCTTCCGCTGGCGGCGCTTCCATAGATAGTCGGCGTACTCCTCCCGCCGCGGAGAGCTTGCCGGATCCTCGATGCCGATGTCCGTCAGGGCAATGCCGGCCTCTCGCGCCAGCCGACGAATGGCGTCGGTGTTGCCGAGCAGGATCGGGGACGCGATTCCCTCGGCCACGATCATCTGGGCGGCGCGGATCACCTTTGGCTCCTCGCCTTCGGGGAACACGACGCGCTTCGGATCGCGCACAGCGCGGTTGATGATCCCGCGCATGATTCCGCGCGCTTTTCCGAGCCGCGCCTCGAGCTGCTCCCGGTAACCCTCGAGGTCGATGAACTTGCTCGTCGCGCCGCTGGCGACGGCGGCCCACGCCACTGCCGGCGCCACCCAGAGAAGGATCCGTGGATCGAACGGGAAAGGAATGAGATAGTCAGGCCCGAACTTCACGGATCGGAGGCCGTAGAGACGCGACACGCTTTCCGGCACATCTTCCTTCGCCAGGAGTGCCAGCGCGCGGGTCGCGGCCATCTTCATCGCTTCATTCACTTCCCGCGCGCGCGCGTCGAGCGCCCCCCGGAAAATGAATGGGAAACCGAGGACGTTGTTCACCTGATTCGGGTAATCGCTGCGACCGGTGGCGATGATCGCGTCGTCACGGACGGCGCGCACCTGATCGGGAAGAATCTCCGGATCGGGATTGGCGAGGGCGAAGACGATCGGGTGCGGCGCCATCCGCGCGATCATCTCGCCGGTGACCGCGCCGGCAACGGAGAGCCCGACGAACACATCGGCATCCACCAGCGCGTCGGCCAGCGTGCGGGCGGAAGTCTCGGATGCGAAACGCGCCTTGTAGGGGTCCATCTTACCCGGACGATCCTTGTAGATCACACCCGAGCGGTCGGTGAGAATGATGTTCTCGCGGGGAACGCCAAGCCGCACGTAATGCTCGGCCGTCGACAGCGCTGCTGCCCCGGCCCCGGAAAAGACGCACCGAAGCTTCGCGATGTCCTTTCCCACGATTTCGACGGCGTTGAGGAGCGCGGCCCCCGAGATAATGGCAGTGCCGTGCTGGTCGTCGTGAAATACGGGGATGTTGAGCGTCTCGCGGAGCTTCTCCTCGATGTAGAAGCAGTCGGGTGCCCTGATGTCCTCGAGGTTTATCCCGCCGACGGTGGGCTCGAGCAGCTGGCAGAAGCGGATGACGTCGTCCGGATCCTCCGACCCGACCTCGAGATCGAATACGTCGAGGTCAGCGAACTGCTTGAAGAGATTCGCCTTGCCCTCCATGACCGGCTTGCTGGCCAGGGGGCCGATGTTTCCGAGACCGAGCACTGCCGTACCGTTGGTGACGACGGCGACGAGGTTGCCGCGGGCGGTGTATGCGTAAACGTCGTCGGGATTTCGCTTGATCTCGAGACAGGGCTCGGCGACGCCCGGGGAGTACGCGAGCCCGAGGTCGCGCTGATTGTTGAGCGGTTTGGTGGGGACTACTGCGATCTTTCCGGGGCGGCCGGAAGAATGGTACTCGAGGGCGTCATTGCGTTTCATTGAACCCGCAAGTTACGCGAAAAGCCCTTGCTTGGCACCGCCGACAACGTGGGCAGTCTACGTTTGCTCGAACGTTAGCCGGATCTGATCGAGCGCCCACTCCAGATCCTCCCGATCGACAACCAGCGGTGGTGCGATGCGCACGACAAAATCGTGCGTCTCCTTGCATAGCAGGCCGCGGTGCATGAGCGCCTCGCAGAACTGGCGCGCCGGGATGGTGAGCTCGACACCAAAGAGCAGTCCGCGCCCTCGAATCTCTTTGATGGTCGGGTGGTGAATTGTCCGCAGCTCGTCGAGGAACCACCTCCCGAGTTCGGCAGAGCGTTCCGTCAGCCTCTCCTCCTGAATGACTCTCAGCGCGGTTCGGGCAACAGCGCAGCCGAGGGGGTTGCCACCGTACGTGCTGCCATGGCTGCCCGCGTCGAAAACGTCCATGATCCTGCGGTCCGCGACGAACGCCGAGACGGGGTAAAACCCGCCCGACAGCGCCTTGCCAAGGATGTACGCATCCGGCTTCACCGACTCGTGATCGCACGCGAAAGGTTTTCCTGTGCGTCCCAGGCCAGTTTGAATCTCGTCGGCGAGGAAGAGAACGTTGTTGCTGCGGCAGAGCGCCGACACGCCGGAGAGATATCCGTAAGGTGGAATAAGAATTCCCGCCTCGCACTGGATCGGCTCGAGCAGCACCGCGCATGTGTTGGGAGTGATCGCGGCCTCGATCGCACCGATGTCTCCATAGCGCACCGTGACGAAACCTGGTGTGAACGGCCCGAAGCCATCGCGATAATTTTGCTGCGAGGAGAATCCGACGATCGTCGTCGTTCGCCCGTGAAAGTTGTTCTCGCACACGATGATCTCGGCGAGATCGTCGGCAATGCCTTTGACGCGATACCCCCAGCGGCGGGCTGCCTTGATCGCGGTTTCCACCGCTTCGGCGCCTGTGTTCATGGGGAGGACGGCTTCCATCCCGCAGTACCGCGCCAGCTCCTCGCAGAAGAGGGGGAGCTGGTCGTTGCGAAATGCGCGTGAGGTGAGAGTGATACGTGACGCCTGCTCGCGCATCGTCTCGAGGATACGAGGGTGACAGTGGCCCTGATTGACCGCGGAGTACGCGCTGAGGCAATCGAGGTACCGCTTCCCCTCGAGGTCGTAGAGCCACGCGCCCTCACCGCGCTCCACCACGACGTCGAGCGGGTGGTAGTTATGGGCGCCCCACTGGTTTTCCAGCGCGACCAGCGCCTGGGCGTCACTTTCAATTTGAGCTGTCATGCTTCCTGATCTCGTGTGTCAAGGGCGGCGTTGTGGTTGGCGACGTGCCTTTCGCAAGATACTCCGTAACGTAATCACGGACTGCGTCGGCCAGCGGGGTCACGGGGGTGTCGTATCCCGAGGCTCTCAGCCGCGCGAGATCGGCGAGCGTGATGTACTGATAGTTGGCTCGCATCTCTTCCGGCATCTCGATGAACTCGATGTGCGGCTCGCGCTTCATCGCCGCGAATACCGCTTTGGCGAGATCGAGCCACGTCTCCGCGCGTCCGGCGCCGACGTTGAATATCCCTGCTGCCTGTTCGTTCTCCGCCAGATGGAGCGTCATGTCCACTGCGTCCTTCACGTAGACGAAATCCCGCCTCTGTTCTCCATTGCGATACTCGTCGCGATAGCTCGTGAAGAGCCGAATTGAGCCCCTCTCGAGGATTTGCGTGTACGCCTTGCTGACGACGCTTCGCATCTCGCCTTTGTGCTGCTCGTTCGACCCGAAGACGTTGAAGTACTTAATGCCCACGCACCCTTGGAGGAGTCCGCTTCGCGCGGCGTAGAGATCGAACAGATGCTTTGAGTAGCCGTACATGTTGAGCGGTCGAAGCCGGCGGAGGTACGTGAGGTCGGAGCTGTCCTCCATCCCCGCCGATCCGTCGCCGTAGGTCGCAGCGGACGACGCGTATACAAACCTGGCTCCGCTCCGAAGGCACCACTCCGCAAGCTCGCGAGTAAACTCGTAGTTGTTGCGCATGAGGTACCCGGCGTCCCGCTCGGTTGTCGAGGAGCAAGCCCCCATGTGCAATACGAGATCGAAATCTCCGAGTCGTCCCGAGGCGAGCGCCGCAAGCAGATCTCCTGCATCGACGTAATCGGCGAAGCTGAGCGGCAGGAGGTTACGCCATTTCTCGTCGCACCTGAGAAAATCGGCGACTACGATCCGTTCGATTCCACGCTGGTTGAGCTGGTGGATGAGCCAGCTGCCGATGAAACCGGCGCCGCCGGTTACGAGAACTCGGGTGGAGGATTCCAGGGGCATGCGCCAAGGCTACGCTGTCGAGAGCAATGGAGAAGCCGGCAGCCGCGCCGGTGGCAGATCGCGAACATTGAGGTGGTCACCGATGTGTCCAGGCAGTGGACGGGCGCATACCATGCTCACGCTCTAGTGATCACCCGGACCTGACCATTCACGTGCCTTCGCGAAGCGCCGACTCAACGCGCGTGCGTCGCCTGCGTGCAAAGCCTCGTGAAACTGCTCGAGCTCGCGCTGTACTGCACAGACCGCCGATTCAATCGCTGGTGCATTGTCGAGCGCGATGGCGGTCCAGACTTCGGGCGAGCTGGCTGCAAGGCGAGTGACGTCGCGGCCACCGCGTCCCAGCTGACGTCGAGGGATCCCCGCGTCGGCGAGCGCCAGCGCAAGGGCGGTGGACACCAGATGCGGCAGATGGCTCGACCACGCCAGCAAGTCGTCGTGAGCGACTGCGTCGATGACCGTAGGCCTGGCACCCAGCGAGATCCATAGCTGCTCCGCGAGCGCGAATGCCTGTGGCAACGTTCCCTTTGCAGGGCAGAGATAGACGGTCGCGTCTTCGAACAGGTCAGCGCGAGACGCAGCCCAGCCAGAGCGATGGTCGCCGGCGAATGGATGCGAACCGACGAACCTCGGCCCGAGTGTCAGCTTCTCCGCCGCCGAGATAATGCTGCGCTTTGTGCTTCCAACGTCGGTGATCAGCCGCGCGGCTGTCGCATGGCGCTCGATGCGACCGAGGACGTCAAGCGCGGAGTCGCCATAGACTGCGATAACGACGGCGTCGGCCTCGCCGATATCTTCCAGGCCCGGCGACAGCCGGTAAGAGACTACTCCTTCCGATACGGCAGCGTCGAGGTGAGACGGATTGGAATCGTATCCGAGTATGGGAATCCCCCGTGCCGTGAGGCCGCGGGCGACCGATCCGCCGATCATTCCCAGCCCGATAACGGCAACGCTCCCGGCTGACTTCATCCTTCCTCCATCTGCTGGGCCCTTCGTGATAGACCCAATACGTGCCAGAAGATCTCGCGGACTGGCTCCTCTGCCAGCCCCGCTTCACGCGCCTGTGTGACGGCGCCGCGAATCACGCTCGCTTCCCGTCGCGGATCGAGGATCGGAAGACCGAGAGCGCGCTTCAGCGTCCCCGTCCGCCGCGCGAGGTCCACACGCCTCCACAGTAGCGCAACGAGCTCACTGTCGATGCGCCCTATCTCCTCGCGGCACGCCTCCAGCTCGGCGAGGGCCGGTGATTCCTCTTCGCCACTCGAGCTCATGACAGTACCGGTTGCCGGGAAGTAGTCCCCGGAAGTGACACGCTCGAAAAGGGTCGCTGGAGCGTGCGGCCGGCGGCGGCGGCAAAGGGCCCTAGACGTGCCATCAGATCAGCGAACGCCGGGAAAGTCAGCGACTGATCGCCATCCGAGAGAGCGCACTCGGGATTGGGATGCACCTCGATGATCACGCCGTCCGCGCCGGCCGCAATCGCTGCGTATGTGAGGGGTGCCACGAGATCTGCATCACCACCGGCGTGACTCGGATCGACGATGACCGGCAAATGGCTCTCCCGCTTGAGAACGGGAATGGCGGAGATGTCCAGAGTGTTGCGGGTCGCCGTCTCAAAGGTGCGGATGCCGCGCTCGCAGAGGACGACTTCGCTGTTGCCGTGCGCCATGATGTATTCGGCCGCCATCAGCAGCTCCGTAATGGTTGCGGAGAGTCCTCGCTTTAGAAGGACAGGGCGCTGGATACGTCCCACCTCGGCGAGCAGCGCGAAGTTCTGCATGTTGCGCGCACCCACCTGAAGCATGTCTGCATGCTCAGCGACGAGCTCCACGTGACGGGTATCAAGGACCTCGGTGACGACGGCCAGACCCGTCTGCAAGCGCACCTCGGCAAGCATACGGAGCGCATCGACGCCAAGACCCTGAAAGCTGTATGGAGAGCTCCGCGGCTTGAATGCGCCGCCGCGCAACATGGACGCCCCCGCCGTCCGAACGGAAAGGGCGGTGTCATGGAGCATATCAAGATTCTCGACGGAGCAGGGACCGGCGATGACGGGGATCTCTTCGGCGCCAAAGCTCACGCCCGGCGCGATCGTCACGACGGTGTTCTCCGGCTTCCACTCGCGCGACACCTGCTTGTACGGATTCGAGACGTGGATGACCTGCGCGACGCCGGGCAACTCCGCGATCAGGGAGTCGTCCACG
>JBGPLS010000044.1:0-18548 GCA_041486565.1 Gemmatimonadaceae bacterium | reverse complement strand
TCGACGTTGGCGTCGCGCGACCTGACGAACACATCGCGGTCAACGCGGAGATTGACGTCCATCCGCAGGTTCGCGAGTAGCGGCGACTGCGCCGGAAAGATCTCCTTGTTACTCGCGACCGCAGTATCGAGAACGCTGAAAAGTGCGGGGTCGTTGGCAGCTATGACTGTCTTTCCGTCGGACTCGGGCACCCAGAGCACGCCGTCGAGCATGCGCAGCGATCCGCTCACGTAAGCCTCGTTGAACGGACCGACCATCGTTATGTCGGCGTTCGCCTTGAGATTTCCCTTATCGTTGTCGAGGACCAGCGCGTTGTTCGCGCGCAGTCTGAGATCGAACGTCGGATTGCGGAACGCTCCAATCCCGATGCCACCTGTGATGGCGATGCGGCCACCGCTCGTCGCCACGAGCGAATCGATGACGATCGTGTCCTTCAGCATGCGGATGGATCCGTCGATCCCCTTGAGATTCAGTCCCAACGGAACGAGCCGCGCCTGGGCGTTCTCGAGGACGAAATTGCCAGTGACCTCCGGGTGGTTCAGCGTACCGCCGACCTTGAAGTCGGCGACGGCATGTCCGGCAAGATTGGTGACGATGGTGTTCAGCTGGGGAACGAGATCGAGCGGCAGGCTATCCGCCTTTATCGCGAAGTCGATCTGGCGGTTGGTGGGGAAGCGTGAGCCGGTGACGCCGGTGAATGCGAGATTGATCGGGATCGTTCCCGAAGCCACGAAGAACGGCACTTCACCCGCCCTCATCGCCTCGGCGCGGCCTGTCAGTGTCTGGTTGGCGTAGCTGAGTGTCCCGTGAATCTCAGGGACGGTCGTCCCGCTGTAGACGAGATTCTGCGTTCCGAATGCGCCTCGCAGCGTCGGGTCGGTTGCGCTTCCCGACGCATGCACGTCGAACGATACCAGCCCTCTTGCGTCGATGTCGCTTTGTGCCAGCGCAATGATATCTTCGACGGCGAAGTTGTCCACCGCGACCTCGAGATTCGCGGAGCCCTTCTTGGGCAGCAGTCCGTTGACGAAAATTCGCCCAGTCCGGCTGTTTCTCAGCTCCAGTCGGTCGATGTCGACACCGACCGGCCCCCAGTGAATTCCCGATGGGTGGGTACTCGCCCAGACAGTGGTATCGAACCTCAGCTTCAGATCAGTCACCCGCAGCTCGTTGCGGTCCTTGTTCAGCGTGAACTCCGCGTTGGCGCTGTAGCTGTTCTGCGTGTCCTGGTGGATGTCGAGCGAGATCGTACCCAGTGGCTTCTGGTAACTGAGTCTTGCCTGCACGCTGTCGAGGTTGAAACCCGCGGCAACGAGTCCCGTGGCGTCGGCATTGATTGTCAGCCGCGACCTGGAGGTGAGCGCATTGGTCCATGAGTAATCGCCGCGGAATTTCTGAACCGTGTTACCGAGGGCGACGATGTTCTGTCCGCTGGCGGTACCGGTTGCGCCAAAATTGTGGATGTTGCCGGTTGCCACGCCGTCGGCGCGGGCTGAACCGGACAACTCCTGCCGACTGACGACGCGTGGTGTATCCACTGCCGCCCGCGGAGCGGGGGGCTTTCCCGAGATGGCTCGCTGCACCTCAGTTGCGTTGGCGATCCGGGCCGAGTCTGACTGCGCGCGCGAAATTTGCTTCGCAAGAATACCTGGCCGCGGCGGCACTTCTCCCTTTTGCGCGGGCAGGAGATTCGCGAGGCGCGAGAGTGAATCGACGGCGATGTGATAGCGCAGCTCACCGCTCGTTCCACGCGCGAGGCCGAACGTTCCACCGGCATTGGCGACGCCCTCCGGAATCTCGAGGGCAAGCGTGTCGATGCGCGCAATTCCGTCGGCGGCGGCGAAGCGCACTGTCGCGGAGTTGATCGAGAGAGTGTCGTATGACGACGCCCTGAAGTCGGCGGCGACTCGCGCGTTCATCGTCGCCGGATCGAGACCGCGCCCCGTCGCCGTGGCGGTTCCGGTGAGAGAGGTCCGCGGCGCCTTGGCGAGGATCGCGTTGGCGTTGAGCTGGTCCACGCTCAGCAGCACGTCGTAGCCCGTCTGGCGGCTTGCAAGATCGAGGCGGCCGGTGAGAGATGCCGAGGCCTCGTCGGGGAATACGAGGGTGGTTCGGACAGCGAGGTTCCGGGTAGTGCCCGTGAGTCGCAACGGCCCGGAGGCCGAGCCGCGAAGACCGGCAGATGGGAAGAATCTTCCAGCAGTAACGAGCGACAGGGGATGCAGGCGAACGTCGATGTCGTACCAGGTGCTGGCGAGTGAGGCACCGGGCGCATTTCTCACCGCCGCTGTCCCGGTGACGCGCGAGACATTGCCTCGCTCAACATGGGTGACATCGCCGCGGGCGATCATCCGGGAAGTGGTCGAGCCATTGAGAGTCGCGATGCCGCTCAACGTCCCGCCGACCGGCAGCGTCGGCACGAATGTCTTCGCGAGATCCATCTGCAACGGTCGCATCGTCAGCCGCAGGTTGGTGGCGTTGAAGAAGCCCCTGCCGAATCCGATCTTTCCGACGGCGAGCAAATGGCTTCTCCCCGAGCGGCGCTCGTCGAACGTAATGTCACCGTTTACGTCGAGCGACTTCTGTTCGCCCTCCAGCGCTATTCGACCGTTCAGGATACCCTGTCGTGGCGATTTCACGAGCGGGAAGAGACGCTGGATGAGGCGGGTGTCGAGATTGGCGAAGCGGAAGTTGGTCTGATGCAGAACGAACCAGGTGTCGGTCATCGTCAGGCCGAGGTCGCCGCGAAGATGGGCGTCAGCGATCTGAACGTCCGCGTTCCGCGCGCCATAAGCGCTCGTGTCCGCCACCCAGTCGAGCGCGAAGTCGAGCGTCCCCGTTCCCTTTTCGGGGATCCGTGGAGACACCCACCGGAGATCGGCAGCGGCGATGGGCTGAGCGCGAAGTCTGAGTCGGAGATTGTTGGTATCGACGTCGTACCGTCCGGCACCGGAGATGCGGCTGTTGGGCAGCACGGCGCGCGCGCTGGTCCACCACACGGAGTCAGGGGTGAACTCGAACTTTCCGACGAGCGACTTCACCTCGATCAGCGGAGGCTTGAACGGCTCCGCGAGGGCGCTGGCGAAGGCGACGTCGGCGAAGCGGGTCTTATAGGCCGGGTCTTCCAGACGAAGCAGCGGCATCCTTGCCTGGATGTGATGGAAGCTGGACACTCGCTGATACCCGCCGGGAACTTTCTCGAGGCGGTATCGTCCCTCTTCACTGAGCGCAAGCTTGAGAGCAGCCACGGCCGCGGCGCCGGCGAGCTTCGAGTTCACCGACCATGGCGAGCGAAGGGTCAGGTCGCCATCAACGATCGTCATGTCGGTGAAACGGATCCATGTTCCCCATCCGGTCTTGCGCAGACCGCGCGGTGTCATCGTGTCGCGAGGGAAGATCAGGTCGTAGTTCCACTTTTCGCCGGGCTGCCTGTCGAGGACGATGACCGGCCGGACGAGCTTCACGTTGTAGAGCTCGATCCGCTGCTGCCGCAGTGTATTCAGACCCCACCCGGAGGTGAGCTCGTCGACCTTGATAAATGGCGCGCCACTGCTGTCGGTGACTACGAGGTCGTGGACGGTGAATCCATAGAGGAGGTTTCCGGTGACGGGCCCCATGCGCACA
Source organism: Gemmatimonadaceae bacterium (assembly GCA_041486565.1). Taxonomy (GTDB): domain Bacteria; phylum Gemmatimonadota; class Gemmatimonadetes; order Gemmatimonadales; family Gemmatimonadaceae; genus UBA4720. Next base: position 14,924 of record JBGPLS010000044.1, on the reverse strand, counting down.
ATTCCATGGGCGTTCTCCTGCAGCATCGCGAGGATGCGCCGGCGCACCTGGCTGCGGCCCCAGTCCGTCTGCGTGATTGTGAAGACCGCGAGCACTGCAAGGAGCAGGATCACCGCAATGACGATGAGCGAGCGGACGAAATGCTTTCGCATCAGAATGCTTCGCCGATCGAAAGGTGCAGAATCATTCGATCCAGAACACCGTTGAACCCGGTCCTTACCGGGCGATATCGCCGGGACTGATCGAGAGTGACGAGACGCGTCTCACCATTCACCACGCTCTCCGTCACGACGGGAAGACTCTCCGCGAGTCCGGGATTGAAGCCGAAGTCGACGCGAATCGGTCCCACCGGCGACAGATATCTCACGCCGAAACCAGGCGTGACTGCGGCCTTGCTCTTCGGAAGCGCCGGGTTGACTCGCTGCGATACATATCCCGCATCCACGAACGCGGCGCCAGCGAGCTTCTCGAGAAAGAGAGGGAAGCGCAGCTCAACGCTCCCTTCCGCGACGATGCTACCACCGAGGGGACGCGGCTCGAAGTCGCGATCCTTGAGATAGTCTGCGTTCGGGTCGCAGGCGGTAATCGGCGTCGGCTCGGCACACCCGCCACCGTCCTTGAGACGCAGCTTGGTGACCGGCAGCGTGAGAATGCGCGGCCCGAGCTGGTTTTCGCCGTAGCCTCGCACTGACCTCGATCCGCCGGAGTAGAACCGCTTTCGCGGGTGAAGCACATCGTCGCCTGATCCGATACCAATCGCCGTAGCGGTGCCGGCAAGCGGATTGACCCAACCGAGTCGAAGATGTACGCCAACAGCGGCTCTCTTCCTGAAGGGACGGAACGCCGCACCGTCCGCAGACGCGCGGTTGTAGCGGAAATCTGACGCCGTGAGCCCCGAAGCATGCTCGGCGTCGACGGTCGCCCGGAAGCCATGAGTCGGCGAGAAGGGATCGTTGGTCCGGTCAACTGAGGAAGTCAGCGTGAACGGTGACATCCGCTGGCGCGTCCGCAACGCGGCGAGAGTAGACCGGTCGCACACGCCGTAGTTGACGCAGAAGTAAACGTCTCCGGCGTCGATGTGTGTGATCTCGAAGGTGTAGCTGGCGCTGGCGGGAGCGCGATCCATTACCAGTCGCGTGAATGTCGCCGTCGTTCCGTACCCGCGGTCGACGTAGATCCCCGGGGCGCTCCGGCGATGGCCGAAGATACCGAATGCCAGCTCGTTGCCAGGCGACCCGAACCATGGCTGCCGGAGGTTGATGCTGGCGTTGTAAGTCGGCGCGAAATAGCGGGAACGATCGCTGCCGACGTTATCCGTCATATCACGGAAGATGAATCGGCCGTTCATCGAGCTGGCGAGGAGATTTCCGATCGCTGCCTGGAACTCGAGGCGTCGCGCGGAGCCGAAGAAATTGTAGTGAGTGTAGCGACCCTCGAGCTGAAAGAAGTCAATTGTGTTGAAGCCGGCGCTCAGGCGGGCTTCGCGGAGCGGGGCTTCCTGGACAGTGACGACGATGATCTTGCTCGAGTCTCCCTGCTTCGGCACCTCGATTGCCGCGCGCCGGAACAGGTTCGACTCGTACAGCGCGCGCTGGCTCTTGAGAAGCTCGGCTCGACGAAAGAGCTGACCTGTGTGCATGGTCAGTGATTTCCGGATCGTTCGCTCGGTGAGCTTGTCCTCACCCTCGATGACTATCTCGCCGATCGTCGTCTTCCATCGGGGATCGAGCGTCACCCTTATCGCGGCGCTGTTGGCAACCGAATCGAGCACTATCGTCGTATCCACCACCGCGTCGGCGTATCCCTTGTCCCACAGACTCTGCTGGAGAAACACCATGCTGGAGTCGAGGCGGAGGAGGTTGAACGGCGTGCCTTGCCCGAGCACTACGCGTTTCTTGATCTCCCTCTCGCTCAACACCTGCTGCATCTGCACTACATCGAGCGCGGAGACGAGTGTCGGCGGTCCCTCGACGATGTTGAAGGTGACGCCGACGTTGTTGTCTCCCCTGTCGGTGACGACGGTATCGACCTGTGTCTGGCGAAATCCACGTTTCCAGTAGAACACGCGCACGCGCAGGACATCGCGTTTCAACTCGTCGTGATCGAGATACTTCTTCGTGTAGAAGTACTTGGCCTTGCTGATCGCGCAGATGGGCCTGAGCACGACGTTGATGCAGTGCGACTCATCGGTCGCAATGCTGGCAAGGAGATCCTTTGGCTTGACGGCCTTCACGCCGTTCAGGTCGAGGTCAACGACCTCCGGATTAGCGGAAGAAGACTTCTTGTTGGCGGGTGGCTGTGACCCGAGGAATGCGGGGAAGGCCACGAGAAGCGCGGACACCCCAAACAGCCGCCGAAGACAGGACCGCATAGTGACGCCCAAAAGAGCAAGGCGTGGGCCGGTTGGCTAGAGGCCCTCCAGCAGAGCGTCGTTGTTGGGGGTGGCAGCTATCCGCTTGATGAGCCACTCCATCGCCGAAGACGAGGGCATCTGCTGCAGCCCGCGGCGAAGGGTGTAAACGTGCTCCAGCTGATGCGGAGCGAAGAGCTTGTCCTCACGCCGGGTTCCACTGGTAGAGACGTCGATCGCCGGGAAGATCCGCTTTTCGGCAAGGGACCGGTCGAGCTTGATCTCGCAGTTGCCGGTACCCTTGAACTCCTCGAAAATGACGTCGTCCATTCGCGATCCGGTCTCAACGAGCGCGGTGGCGATGATGGTGAGCGAGCCGCCTCCGTGCTCCGGAGCGACCGACCTCGCTGAGCCGAAGAAAGCTTTCGGCCTGGCCATGGCGGTAGCGTCCAGTCCGCCGCTCAAGGTGCGACCGGTGCCGCGCTCGACTGTGTTGTAAGCCCGGGCCATTCGAGTGATCGAGTCGAGAACGATGACGACATCCCTGCCGAGCTCGACCAGACGACGCGCCCGCTCGAGAACCATTTCGGTCACATCGGTGTGGCGCACGGCCGGCATGTCGAAGCTCGAAGCAACCACTTCGCCGTAGCCCCACGTGATCATCTCGCTCACCTCTTCCGGACGCTCGTCAACGAGGAGAACGAGGAGCACCGCCTGCGGATGATTGATCGCGACGCCTTCGACGATTGCCTGAAGAAGCATTGTTTTTCCGGCGCGGGCCGGAGCGACGATGAGCGCTCGCTGCCCGTAGCCGATAGGTGCAATCAGGTCGATCGCCCGGCGCGTGAGCTCCGGTCCGCCCTTGGCGGGACGACCTGTCTCAAGGGTGAGCTTGCGCTCCGGATACGACGCGATGAGTGATCCGAAATCGGGACGGCGCAGGGCGAGATTCGGATCCTCGCCGTTGACCTGCACGATCTCGGCGACGACGGTGCGGCCGCGATGATCGTGACCTGTCGTGGCGAGCACCGCATCGCCGCGGCGCAATCCGTGCTGGCGCGCGAGATTCGGCTGCACGTAAGCGTCACCGGGATCCGTCAGGTAGCTGTTCGCGGCGCGCCGGATGAAGCCTCCTTCGCGCTGTGGATCGTACCAACCGGTGGTCTCGCCGTCAGGAACGATCGGTGCCATCGGTTGTCGTGGTGCCTGGTCCCGCTGCTGCTGCGGGCGGTTGCTGCGTCCGCGTCCGCGCGGGTTCCGCTGGTTGCGTCTGCCGTTGTTTCGCGTGTCGCGGTCGCCTTGAGGACGTCCGCCCTGTCCGCCACCGTATGGTTGTTGTCGCTGGTTCTGCTGGTTCCCGTACTGAGGCGACCGTGTGCTTTCGGGTGCGTCCGCTGGAGGCGGGACGGCGTCTACTGCGCCGGTGATATTGGAGGAGTCGTCGGCGTCGCTGCCATTCGCATCACTGCGAGGCGCGGGAATGTCGAAATTGTCTGTACCGGGCACGGGTGGTTCCATGGGTTCTCTGTACGGATCAGCATCGCCGTACGGTTCATTGGCGCGAGGGCCGGACGGGCGTGGCCCTCGGCCGCGACGAAAAGGACGTCGGCGTTCGTTCATTAAGTTGTGGTGTGGCAGGGAATCAAGTAGCGCAACTGGTTGTCGCGGCTGGCGCGGGCTGCACTCACGCGGCGGGCCGCAACCTCATTCTTCTCGCAGGCGCGCCGCTCAGGGCTGCGCTCGTGCAAGAATGGTACACTTGGGGTCGTGAATTGTCCAGCAATCCGATGAACGATAGCTCTCATTCGATAGGAGATCTCGAGCGCGCAGTGTCCGAAAAACCGGACGACGTGCACGCGTTGGTGGCGCTGGCTAACGCCTACTGGCTGTCGGGTCACGGCCCGGAGGTAGTAGCCGATCTCGCTTCCCGGGCAATTGCCGCCGACCCCGAAAACCGGGCGGGCTGGCATCTATGGGCTCTGTCGGAGCCCGATCCAAGGCAGCGAGTCGCGCGCTGGCAGCAGGTGTCGGCACGGTTCCCGGCGGATGATCTGGCGCGGGCAAACATGGCCGATAACGCAGCCTCGCTCGCCGGTGCCGAACATGATTACGACGCACTCGACCTGGCGATCGCAACCTACGAGCAACTTCTGACCACGGCGCAGCACCAGCAGCAGCGTGAGGCGCTCGATACCGCTATCCGTAATCTCAGAGGGTGGAAGTTCTGATCCTCGAGCGCGGGTGACTGCCGCGCTCCTGATCGCTACTTCGGGGGTGCAGCCGGCTTCGCGACCGTCGCCGGATTGCCGTCGGAAACGTATCGGTGCCCATTCTTGTCGAGCTGATCCAGCGTGCGAACCGGATCGTTGCCGAGTGCCTGAATGCGACTGATGCTGAGAGGATTGAACTGCGGATCATAGGGGCTCCGCGCAGGCCCCCCAGAGACCTCGAGAATCGCCTCGTTGTTGTAACGAACGACATTGTGGGACTTCGGGTCCGTCCACGATCCCTGCTTCGCCAGCGCCCTGTTCTTCGGCCAGACGCCGAGGGGAAGCGCGAACGTCCTCACCTTGTAACCCGGTACTGCCGAGTCGATCGCAAGCTGGCCGCGGGCTATCTGCTCCTGCACGACGGCGTCGGGATATTTGGCAAGGTTCGCGTGCCACAGCGTGTGATTGCAAAGCTCGAATCCCTGGTCGTGAAGGAAGCGAACCTTCGGGAAGCGCCATTCAGTCTTCTGCCCTTCAATGCCCTTGTCGCCGAAGAATGAACGACCGGCAGCCGCCCCGGGCAGCATGCAGAAGACGGCGGAGTTCGACCAATCGGGATGCTTCTTCCTGAAATCGAGCCAGATTCCGAGCGCGCTCCGGGGATCGATCTCGAGCTTTCCGTTGCGCTCGATATAGCTGAACTGGCTTGGTGAGGCATCGTCGAAAACGAAGACGATTGGAGACAATCCGCGGGGAAGGTCGATCTTTCGGTCCAGAATCTGCGAAATCGTCACCGGCCGGTAGCCGCGCGCGTATATCTCTTCGAGGTCGCGACGGAAATGGCCTCGCTCGCGCTCGTAAAGGGCGTCGTGGTCGCTGATCAGGTGGTATTCGACGACCGGGATGCGCCCGAGCTCGTTTGCAGCTCGTACCGCATCGTCCGAAACCGGCGTGCTTGCAGTGCCGGACGCAGGAAAGTTGGAATTGCTGGTGGTCGCTGGTGTATCAGACAGAGAAGTCATGGGCGCGGCCGCCGGAGTGGCGGAATCGCGGGCCGGGGCTCCATCGCTTTTGCTCGAGCAGGCGGACAGAGAGACGCACCCGAGCAGCCCAAAGGCGGCGATGCTGGCAAACACTGAATAACGATGCATGTGGAAGATTGAGAAAAGCCGGCGTGAATTGATTCTAAAGGGGTCGCTGGCGGCGGCAATCGTCGGCGTCGTCGCCTTTGACGTCTGGCTGGGTACCTGCGGATTCGAGAGTTGCCCGAGTCCACGCGAGATCCAGGCCTACCGTCCCGACGAGGGCGGGCGAATCTTCGACCGCAACGGCTGGCTGATGGGCCGGCTGGCAATCGTCCGCCGATTGAATGTACCTGTCTCGCAGGTCCCGGTATACGTCCGGCAAGCCTTCGTCGCCGCAGAAGATCGCCGCTTCTACAAACACGGTGGAGTGGACTGGCGCGGATTCATGCGGGCATCTCTGCGCAACGTCAAATCGTTCGGCGTGCGCGAGGGATTCAGCACGATCACGATGCAGGCTGCGCGCAACAGCTTCGTCGTGAACCAGTACAGGAACCGCTCGCTTCCAAAGAAGCTCATCGAGCTTCGTGTGGCGAGGCTGATGGAAAAGTCACTCAGCAAGGACCAGATCCTTCAGCTCTACCTGAACGCCATCTACATGGGCAACGGCGTCTACGGAATCGAGGCGGCAAGTCGCGACCTGTTCGGCAAGAGCGTGAGCCGTCTCACGGTGACCGAGGGGGCGATGCTCGCTGCGCTCCCGAAAGCTCCGTCCGCCTACACGCCGCGCCGCAATCCACGCAGGGCGGTGGCGCGACGAAACCTCGTTCTGTCGCTGATGGTGCGCGAGGGATACATCTCCCGTGACCGGTTTGCCGCTCTCGCCGGGGCACCCCTTCGCATCGCGCGCGAGGAATGGCATCCCGACAACACCGATGATTCGTATGCCCTCGACGCGGTGCGGGCGATCACCGATTCGATTCTAAAAGAAGGCGACGAGGACATCGCCGACGTCACTGTCTATACGACACTCGACCAGCTCGCACAGCTGGCTGCGAATCGGTCCGTCCGCCGGCACGCGACGGCAATCCAGCGTGAATCGAGCGGATGGTGGAAAGGCCAGGCGCATTCGATACAGGGTGCGATGGTCGCGATCGATCCTCGAACAGGCGATGTGCGGGCGCTCGTCGGAGGCAGACGATACGAGCGCGGAAACTTCAATCGTGCCCTCCTCGCTCATCGGCAGCCCGGTTCGGCGTTCAAGCCCTTTGTTTACGCCGCGGCGCTGTCGGCCGGATACACACCCGCGTCCGATGTGCGGGATGATCCGGTCGAAGTCGTTCAGGGAAACTCTGTGTGGGCGCCGTCGAACTACAACGACGACTACGCCGGCCTGATCACCTTCCGCAGAGCGTTGATGCGCTCGGCCAATTCGGCGACCGTTCGCGTGAGCCAGCTCGTTGGACTGCCCCGAATCATCGAGACAGCGCACAGGAACGGGATTCAAAGCAACATCCCGAATTATCCAGCGATCGCACTCGGCGCAATCGAAGTGACGCCGATCGAGCTGGTGCGCGCGTATGCGCCATTCGCCAACGGCGGTTATCGCGTCAAGCCGCGGCTCGTGCGACGGATCGAGACGCGCGACGGTGATGCGCTATGGAGCAGCGAGGTGGAGGCGCCCGTCCCGGTGATGGACCCCCGCGACGCGTACCAGCTGACGTCCATGCTGCGCGCGGTCGTCGACTACGGCACCGGGCGGCCGATACGCGATTACGGAGCCAAGGGCATCATCGCCGGCAAGACGGGAACGACGAACAACGGGACTGACGTATGGTTCGTCGGCTATACGCCCAATCTCGTCGCCGCATTCTGGTTCGGCTACGACGATCCCCATTCGATCGGTTACGACGCATCGGGCGGTCGCCTCGCGGCGCCGGCATGGGCTGAATTCTACACCGAGGGTTGGAAGGAACCGGTGCCACCGAATTCATGGGAAGCACCAGTGGGAATGACCGCGGTAATGATCGACCCGACTACCGGCTGGCTCGCCGGCGAATGGTGTCCGGCGCGGAAAGTCGAATACTTCAAGCCGGGCACCGAGCCCCATACCGAATGTTTCGAGCACGGCCCGCCCGAGACGGACGTTCAGCCCGACTGGCCGAATCAGACCGACTGGCCGCAGGACGTGGGGAGAGGCGTGGGTAAGATCGGGAAGAAGATCGGGAAGGCTTTGGGCCGGATCTTCAAATTTTAGGAATCGCTACACGATCCCGAGCCAGCTCAGCCCATAGTCCGCAGTGTCTCCACAAGGTTAAAGCGACTTGAGGTACTGGTTCAAATCGGTCTTCGGCCTGGGGAAGGCAAGGTCGAGCCCCTCGAGCGTCGCCACGATCCGCTTCGCGACCAGATAATTCCGCGCCTTGTTCTTGTTGGCAGGCACCATGTACCACGGTGCCCACTTCGTACTGCATTTCCGCATCGCGTCGCGATATGCGCTCGTATAGTCGTCCCACAGATTCCGCTCGTCGAGATCACCGGCGTTGAATTTCCAGTTCTTGGCAGGGTCCTGAATGCGCTCGATCAGCCGCTGCTTCTGCTCGGCCCGCGACACGTGCAGAAAGAACTTGAGAATCACGACGCCGTTCTCGGACAGCATTCGCTCGAAGGAGTTGATCTGATCGTATCGCTGCGACCAGATCTCCTTCGGCACGAGATTGTGAACGCGGACGACGAGGACGTCCTCGTAGTGCGACCGATTGAAGATTCCGATCATTCGCTTCGGCGGAATCACGTTGTGAATTCGCCACAGGAAGTCGTGTGCGAGCTCCATGGGGGTAGGCGCCTTGAACGACGTGACGTCGAGCCCTTGCGGATTGCATGCGTCGAAGACCGTGCCCACTACTCCATCCTTTCCCGACGCGTCGCGACCCTGAATGACGATGAGCAGTGCACGGCGCCCATCGGCGTAGAAGGTCTCCTGAAGCGTACCCAGCTTTTCGAGCTGCTTCTGGAGTTTGTCTTCAAGCTCATCACCCTTCGGCAGACTGTCGAATGGAACCGCATCGCTGTCGCGGAGGGGAAGTGAATCACGGGGAGAGACAGCTTCGAGAAGCATGTTCAGTAGCCCTTTACTTAGGATCGAGCCGATAATGCACCAGCGGAACTCCGTCCCGATAGTAGTCCTCAATGCGGGACTCCTCGACAAATCCATGCGCTTCAAGAAGCGAGCGGTAAGTGTTGAAGGACTCGTGTCCGGGAATTTCGGCTACCACAAGTCGAGTCGCCTTCGTCATGAGATCGCTCAACACATGCACGACGATCGCGTCTCCCGTTCCCGTTTCGCGAGCGCGCCTTTCAACGCCCACGAAATAGAGAATGGCAGTCCCGATCGTACCCGCGACCGATCCATAAATCCCGCATCCCGCAAACTCCCCGCTCAGCTCGGCGACGCACATCTGGTACTCGTCCGACCTCTCGCGAATTGCCTGCTCGACCAGCTCCGGAATCCGCTCGAGCCAGGGATTTCCGGCCTTCTCGGCCGCGACCAGCTCCAGCACGGCAGCGAGATCGCTCTCTCTTGCCGGGTGAACTACAGGGCGGTCGCCGTCTGACTCCGACTGCTCGTCCGCCCGCGGCACCACGTTCTATATGTGAATGGAGCGGCCGAGGACGCCGAGTGCCGCTTCCTTCACCGCCTCGGAAAGCGTCGGGTGCGGATGCACCGTGATGCCGATGTCCTCCGACGAGCCCCGGTACTCGAACGCAAGCACGACTTCCTCGATCAGCTCAGAGACATTCGCGCCAATCATATGGCAGCCGATGAGCTCGTCGGTTTTCGCGTCGGCGATGACCTTCACGAAACCCGTGGTCTCCGCCATCGACCGCGCGCGCCCGTTGGCTGAGAAGGGGAACTTGCCCACGCGATATTCACGACCCGACTCCTTCACCTCGTGCTCGGCGAGCCCGACGGTCGCTATCTCCGGCCAGGTGTACACCACCGACGGGATCGACTTGTGATCCATGTGCACGTTGTGTCCCGCGATCACCTCGGCCGCCACGATTCCCTCTTCCTCCGCCTTGTGCGCGAGGAGCTTTCCCCCGACTGCGTCGCCGATGGCATAGACGTTGGGGAGATTCGTCCGCATCTGGTCGTCCACCGTGATCTCGCCGCGCTTGCCCAGGGTGAGTCCGAGCGCTGCTGCATCGATGCCGGTGAGGGCGGGCTTGCGGCCGACTGACACGAGGATGTAATCGGCCTCGAGCGATTCCGTCTTTCCGTCGTTGTCGATCTCGACGACGATGCGATCACCTTCGCGCCTGCCACCGGTGACTTTCGTCGCCGTGCGGATCTCCAACCCTTGTTTGCGGAAAACCTTGTCCGCTTCCTTGATGATCTCGGCGTCGTTGCCTGGGAGAATTGTTGGAAAGAGCTCGATCACCGTGACTTTCGCACCCAGCCGGCGCCATACCGATCCCAACTCGAGTCCAATCACCCCGCCGCCGATCACGATCAGATGCTTCGGCACCTCGGGAATCTTCAATGCGCCGATGTTCGAGAGGACGCGCTCCTCGTCGAATTTAAAAAAAGGGAGCTCGATTGGTACCGAGCCCGTGGCAATGATGACGCTCTTCGCGGCGTACGACGTTATGCTGTTATCGGGGGCCGAGACGTCGACGATGTTCCCGGGGCGAAGCGTGCCGCGTCCTTTGGCCCAGGTGATCTTGTGCTTCCGGAACAGAAACTCGATTCCCCTGGTGTTCTGCAGAACGGCGTCGTCCTTCCGCTTGAGCATCACCGGCAGATCGAGCGACACTCCGTCAACCTTCACGCCATGCACCCCTGCGTGAAGCCGCGCGAACTCGTAATGCTCCGACGATGAGAGCAACGCTTTGGACGGAATGCATCCGACGTTGACGCAGGTGCCGCCAAGCGTCTTGTCCATCTCGACGCAGACGGTGGAGAGGCCGAGCTGCGCCGCCCTGATCGCGGCGACATATCCGCCCGGACCACCGCCGATGATTACGACGTCGGCTGATGTGGTGTCAGCCATGACGGTTGCTCAGGAAATGAGCATGGCGGCGGGATCCTCGACCAGCTCCTTGATGCGGATGAGGAAGAGCACCGCGTGCTGTCCGTCAACGATCCGGTGATCGTACGACAGGGCGACGTACATCATCGGCCGGATCTCGATCCTCCCGTCGATCGCGACGGGCCGGTCCTGTGTCTTGTGGAGGCCGAGTATCCCAACCTGGGGATAGTTGATGATCGGGGTGGAGATGAGCGAGCCAAACACGCCGCCGTTGGTGATCGTGAACGTTCCGCCGGTGAGATCGTCCATCGTCAGTTTCCCATCGCGGGCGCGCTTCGCGATGGCTGAAATGTCGCGCGCTACCTCGATGGTCCCCTTGAGATGGGCATCCTTGATGTTCGGGACGACGAGTCCTGCCTCCGACGCGACAGCAATCCCCATGTTGACGTGGTGCTTGTAGATGATCGTGTCGCCGTCGATCTGCGCGTTGACGACGGGATAGCTCTCGAGAGCCATGCAAGCTGCCTTCACGAAGAAGGGCATGAAGGTGAGCTTGACGCCGTGCTCCTTCTCCACGCGATCTCGCATTCTGTCACGGAGGCCGTTCACGGCGGTCATGTCTATTTCGTTGAATGTCGTGAGGTGCGCGGTCGCGTGCTGCGATTGCAGCAGATTCTCGGCGATTCGCTTCCGCCGGGTGGACATTTTTTCGCGTGTCTCGCGCTCACCGGTTGCTGCGGCGCCAGTCATGAACGGCACGGCAGGCCCTGGGGGTGCAGAGGGCGTGGAGGGTGCGGAGGGCACGGAGGGCACGGAGGGCGCAGAGGGCGCAGACGGTGCCGGCGCGGCCAGTCTCTCAAGTACATCCGGTTTGCTGACAACACCGCCACGACCTGTGCCCGCAACCCCGGCGACATCGATCCCCGACTCGGCAGCGACCCGCCGGGCGGCGGGCGACGACTTGACGTTCCCGTCGCCTGAAGGAGCACCGGCGTTCGGAGCCCTTGCAGGCGAAGCAGGCACGGCAGCACCAGTGCCCGAAGCAGAAGAAGCAGCGGCTGCCGGGGCTCCCACTGCCGTGGTCGCGCGAGCTTCCGCGCCCGATGAAGCGACAGCGCCCACTGCCGTCTCGTCGAGCTCGCCGAGCAGATCGCCGACCTTCACGACGGCACCGTCGGCGGCCGAGCGCTTTGCGAGCACGCCAGCGCGCGGGGCGGGAACCTCGACCGTGATCTTGTCCGTCTCGAGCTCCACGAGGGTGTCACCGCTGGCAACCGCGTCGCCCTCATTCTTGAGCCAGCGCAAGACTGTTGCTTCGACGATCGATTCACCCAGCGGCGGGACCTTAATGGGTAGCATTCAGGTGAGAGCGGAAAGAGAACAAACCCGGTATCTTCCGGCGGCATCGCGCGCACAGGCGCTGCGGCTCTGAATATAACGCTCGAGGTTTTCGTTGCGAGCACTCACCATCTCCGCGCACGGCGGACTCGACCAGCTCGAGTACCGCACTGATCTGGCGATCCCCGACGTTTCCGCGGGACAGGTACGTGTGCGCGTGACCGCAGCCGCGCTGAATCACCTCGATCTCTTCATGCTCGAGGGGCTGCCCGGAGCGACGCTCCGGCCGCCATGGGTGATGGGCGCTGATGCAACCGGCGTCGTGGACGCAATTGGTGACGGCGCTGTCACGGACGTCAAAGCTGGGGACGTGGTCATCATCAACCCCGGAATCAGCGACGGCACGTGCGAGTACTGCCGCGCCGGAGAACAATCGCTATGCGTGCGCTTCGGCATACTCGGCGAGCACCATCCGGGGACTTTGGCCGAGTATGTTGTCGTTCCCGCCGGCAATGTGCGGTGGATCCCTGAGGAGATTCCATCGGAGATCGCGGCTGCGTACACTCTTGCGACGCTCACTGCGTGGCGAATGGTCGTCACCCGCGCCGGCGTCGGTCCGACCGACGAAGTGTTGATCTGGGGGATCGGGGGCGGTGTCGCGTTGGCCGCGTTAGGAATCGCGAAGCAGCTTGGGGCGCGCGTGTGGGTCACGTCGAGCAGCGACGAGAAGCTGGAGCGGGCGCGAACGCTCGGAGCCGACGAGACGCTGAATTATCGGACGACTGATGTCGCGAAAGAGATCCGGTCGCGCACCGGAAAGCGCGGCGTGAGCGTTGTGTTGGACAACGTCGGACATGACAGCTGGAAGCAATCGCTTGGGGCGCTCGGAAAAGGCGGACGGCTGGTAACCTGCGGCGGGACGTCGGGTCCCTTCGTCGAGACCGACATTCGCCGGCTTTTCTGGAATCAGTGGACCATCATGGGTTCGACGATGGGAAACGACGCGGAATTCGATGCGGTGGCGAAGGAGCTCACAGCGATGCGGCTTCTCCCGGTGGTGGACTCCGTGTTCGCCCTCGAGAAAGGGCGGGAAGCGTTCGCCCGGCTGGCCGGTGGCGAGCAGTTCGGAAAGATCGTAGTGCGAGTCGCGTGACCGAGAGCGCCCAGTACTCGGCCGACGAGCTCGCCCGGATACGCGATGCGTACACCGAAAGCTCATCTTCGGAGTGCCCCCGCTGCCACGTTTCGATGACCCAGCGTCCCATTGGCGGTGGCTCGTTCGGGCTTGGCTATGCGCGCCGACGGGAGTGGCTGATCTGTTCCCGCTGTCACCGTAGCGCAATCTTCGACGTAAGGCGGGGCACGCGGAATTAGCGAGCGAAAGCCAGCTGCGTCTGCTATTCTTAAACGCTGTAATCACGCACTTCAGTAGAGAGTCATCAGTGGGCGATACCACCGCCGTTGCATTTTCCGACCGGCTTCAGGACAGCTTCGAGCAATTGTACCGCTACGTGCCCGCGCTTTTCGGCGCGATGGTCATTCTCTTCGCGGGCTATCTCCTCGCCCGGCTGTTCGAGAAGGGAACGGAGAAGGTTCTCCGCCGGATAAAGTTCAATCATCTCCTCGAGCGCGGCGGAGTGATGGACGCCGTCGAGCGCGCCGGTTCTCACGTGAACCCAACCAGGATTGCGGCGAGCATCGTCTTCTGGTTCGTGATGTTCACGGTGATGCTGGTTGCCGCCAATGCGCTGGGCCTCCAGTCGCTGGCGAACGTTTTCTCGGAGCTGGTGAGCTACATCCCGAGCGTCATCGCTGCGATCGTCATCATCATCGTCGGCATTGTCCTCGGCGGATTCGTCGGCGGGTTGATCATGGCGTCGGCGGGCGGGCTGCACGGTGGTCCGACGCTGTCACGCGTCGGCAAGGGCGGCGTGATTGTACTCGCTGTCTTCATGGCCCTTCAGGAGCTCGGGGTCGCGAGCGAGATCGTCACCACTGCGTTCGCGATTCTATTTGGCGCCGTGGCGCTGGCGTTGGCGCTGGCGTTCGGGCTCGGCAATCGCAAGCTGGCGGGCGAGGTAACGCGCGAGTGGTATGCCCGCTATCGAGCGGAAAAGGAAGCGATCGATCGGGCTGACGCCCAGCTCGACCTGGAAGATGAGGTCGAGGCAGCAGGCCACGACGGGCCGACGCACTGAACGCCGAACGCGCGAGGCCTCCTCGCGCTGCGCTACTCTTTACCGGCTTCTTCTGACTGTGCCTTGCGAACGGCGGCCTCGATCGCTTCGGCCGCGCTGTGCGAAAGTCCATTGATCTGAATCGGCTGCGACCCGCCCGATGTCTCAATGGTCATGTTCGACCAGATCATCCCGTGGCTCACGCGCAGCGACGATACGTGCTGGCAGTTGATCGCCTCCTCAGTGAGCCCGAACCACCTGCTCTTTCGATACCTGATCTGATTACCGTCGACGGTGATGCTCGCCGGGAAGATTCTGTTTCCAGAGGTGAAGCGGCTGGCGTGGTATTCAGAGGCCATTGGTGTGGTTTGCGTTGGGGATAAGCGATGGCTGCGGCAAGGAAAGGTGGTCCAGCGAAAAGTGCTGTCAACCACAAAAGCCCCGACAGTATCGAAGCAGCCTCAGGATCCTTGGAAAAAGAGCTTGCGAGGCGGAAATTCCGGCCGTCGCAATACACCGCTTTGGCGGACGGAACGTCCCCCGCTACGACCCCTTTGTAAGTGCTTGCGGCATAAGGCTTTACCGGGCCGATTGCGCGTTGATTTCGGCGCCTCTTTGGGCTATATTTCACGACTGTGCAACCGGGCCCCCAAAACACCCCTTCGCCCGACCTGAACGCCTCAAATAATCCATGACCGCTCCCAACAACCGAGAGCGAATTCTTCCCCGGCTGATCCACGAAGAAGTCAGGGAATCGTTCCTCAACTACTCGATGAGCGTCATCGTCTCGCGCG
>JBGPLS010000043.1:0-18780 GCA_041486565.1 Gemmatimonadaceae bacterium | reverse complement strand
GTGTCCCCGAAATAGATGATGCTCTCGTTCGGCAGCTGACGCATCAGCTCACGGACGACCGTCAGGCCACCGATTCCGGAATCGAAAACTCCGATCGGCGCCGAGTTGTTCGTCGGTAACGGAGAGTCGGTTCCCCGGGAATCTCTCGCGCGCGTCACCATGTGAAACGCGCCGCGATCTGGACTCCGCGTCCTGCCGCCGTGATATCTACGTTGGCGTTGAAGTCGGCGAGGTTCGCGGCGACCCACGCGTCGGCGCCCGAGAAGAGATGGTTGAACACGATGGCGGAGATCCAGTCCTCCAGGTGTGTTCGCCGGGCACGCACTCGATCGGCAAGGTTCTTGTCCTTGACCAGTCCGACAGTCTTCGGCAGTCCGGTCACGGGATCGATGACCGGCTTTCCGCTGGCGTCGAGCACCGGAACGACGGTCGTGTCGCGGCGCGCCGCAGTCGCGCGATCGAGATCGTTCCTGGACTTGAACGTCATCGCAATGGAGCCAAGCTCGGTCGCGACGAACAGCGCCCCTGCTTTCGGACGGTCGAGCTGAAACTGTGCGAGACCGGGCACGAGCAGCGACCTGACCAGGGCTGCCCTCGGCGAGAGAGGCACTTTGCAATCGGGCAGAGCTGGCTGAACCTGGCCGGCGATGACGACCCTCGGCACGCTCGGAACACGCGTCGAATCACGGCCGGGGGGCTTGCACAACGTCCGCGGCCCAACGCCTGTGAGCGTGCTGTCCACGCCCTGTGCAGCTGCGGTTACACTTGGCGGCAAGGCAGAAACAGCGATGAGCAGCGACGAGAAGGCGATCGTGGCGGGAGAGTGTGGGAATCGAACCCACCCGGCCCGACTCGGTCGGGTCACACCAGTTTTGAAGACTGGGGAAGCCACCAGGCCCCATCCACCCCCGTTTCGCTTAGTTGACCACGATTGCAATAGTCTCTCGCTCCAGCACTTCGCCGATTTCCGCCGCCCCTTCAACTTTCGAAAGATAGCTGGCGACTCGGCCGGCCGGCACGGCGACGAGCAGTCCCCCCGATGTCTGCGGATCACACATGAGCGCACGATCTTCCTCGGAAGTGCCGCGCCAATCGACGAGATCCTTCAGGTACTCCGCATTTCGCTTCAACCCGTCGGCAACGGCGCCCTGACGCAGCGCTTCGCGGGTACCCTCGAGAATCGGCACCGACCTTGCGGTGATGCTGAGGGTCACATTGCTGGCGCGGGCAATGTGCGACGCATGGCCGAGCAGGCCGAAACCGCTGATGTCGGTGGCGCATTTCGCGCCGCATGCCAACGCTGTCCGGCTGGCGACTCCGTTGAGTCTCTTCATCATGTCGATCATCGCGGCGCCGGCGGACGCCGGCAGAATCCCTCGCTTCAATGCCGTGGCGAGAATTCCATTGCCGATTGGCTTGGTGAGAACGAGACGATCCCCTGGTTTTGCGCCGGCGTTGGTGAGCAGAAAGCCAGGATGCGCACGGCCGGTGACGGCGAGTCCGTACTTGAGCTCGCTGTCGAGCACGGTGTGACCACCGACGATCAAAGCCCCCGCTTCGTGAACCTTCTCCTGTCCGCCGCGGAGAATCTCGGTGAGCACCGACAGTGGCAGGTCTCCGATGGGGAAGGCCACGATATTGAGCGCTGTCAGCGGCTGTCCCCCCATCGCGTAAACGTCCGAGAGTGCATTCGCCGCCGCGATCTGGCCGAAGTCGTATGGGTCGTCGACGATGGGCGCGAAAAAATCCACCGTCTGGACGATCGCAATGTCGTCCGCGACGAGATACACTCCGGCGTCGTCGAACGTCTCGCGGCCCACGAGGAGCCGCTCGTCGCTCTTCGACGCAAGAGGCGCGAGCACCGCGGACAGGTCACCCGGACCCATCTTGGACGCTCAACCGGCGCATCGCGCAAACGCCGTCAGTCGGAACAGCTCCTCGCGCGTCTTCGATGTGCCGGTCATGAGTTTGTCAGCTGGAGGAAGGAAGCAGCGCTATCAGATCGATCTCGATCAACGCCCCTCGCGGCAGCGCCGCGACTTGCACGGTCGAACGGGCCGGACGGGCATCGCCAATCCACCGTCCGTAGATCTCGTTTACCGTCGGAAAATCGGCGAGGTCGTGGAGATACACAGTGGTTTTTACGACATCGCTCCACCTCGCACCGGCTGACTCCAGTATCGACTGGAGATTCTGCATCACCTGATCGGTCTGGCCGACAATGTCGGATTCCGCCATTTGCCCGGACGCCGGGTCGATCGCAATCTGCCCCGCCGTGTAGAGGAAGCCGTTGGCGATAATCCCCTGCGAGTACGGCCCGATGGCCACCGGCGCATGTTCAGTCTTCACGTGCTGCACTATCGATCCCCGCTTCGGTGGATGGTGTGATGTTGGGAGAAGCAATGTTACTCAAGATGCTGCCGGCGTCGCCAGATTGAAGAGGCGTCTCGCGTTCGCGCTCACCGCCCTGCCGGTCGCTTCGGGTGTCCCCCCGCGAGCGGCGGCGAGACGGGCGACGGTAAAGCTCACCCACGCCGGCTCGTTTCGCTTTCCCCGGTGAGGCACCGGCGCCAGGTAGGGAGAATCGGACTCGGCGAGGATTCGGTCGTCGGGTACGAGTCGGAGCAGATCGTCGTCGTCCCACTTCCTGAAGGTGACGATACCGCTGAAGGAGATGTACCAGCCGGCGGCGATCGCGGACTCGGCGAGCGCATGCGATCCGGTGAAGCAATGGAGAACTCCGGCTACACCCGCGGCGCCCGCTTCCGTCACCATCGCGCGCGTGTCGTCCTCCGCGTCACGGGAGTGAACGACGACCGGGCGGCCGAGCTCGCGGGCGAGCACGAGCTGCTCGGCAAATGCGCGCCGCTGCTCCAGGCGCGGGGAGTTGTCGTAGTGGTAATCGAGACCGCATTCGCCGATCGCGACCGCTCCGGCAGCCACGAGGTCACGCAGACCGGCAATGTCGCGAGCCGAATCAAAGCCCGCGGCATCGTGCGGATGTACGCCTGCGGAGTGGAAGATGTAGCCAGGATAGCTCGCGGCGAGCGCGGCTGCGTCACGGGCGGCGGCGAGCACTTCCCCCTCGCCGCTGCCCGAGCCGATGCAGACGATCGCCCGGGCCCCGGTGAGGCGTGCCCGCTCGATTACCTCGTCGCGGTCGCCGTTGAACGCCGGGTCGGCGAGGTGCGCGTGGCTGTCGATGAAGTCTGGAATGCCGTCGTCCTGCGCGGCCACTTGCGCTCGATCCAGAGGAGCACCGGGCTCGCGACGTAAATCGAGCTGAAGGTACCGGTGAAGATTCCGAACGCCATCACCCAGGCGAACGGCCGGATGACCTCGCCGGCGAAGATGAGGAGCGCCATCGTAGCGCCGAATGTCGTCACGTGCGTGAGGATCGATCTGGGCAGCGTCTCATTGATGGAGCGGTTGAGCGTGTCATACAACGATTCCTTCCTCGACTTGCGCAGGTTCTCACGGACACGATCGAAGATGATGATCGTGTCGTTGAGCGAGTATCCGATCACCGTCAGGATCGCGGCCACGACGGTGAGCGAAACCTCGAGATGCATCAGCTTGAGAAACGCAATGGTGGTGAAGACGTCGTGGCCTGTAGCGATCAGCGCCGCGATGCCGAAGCGCCACTCGAACCTGATCGCCAGGTACACCGTGGTCACGAGGAACGACAGAAGCATCGCTATCACCGCGTCGCGGCGGAGCTCGCTACCGACCTTTGGCCCGACCGCTTCGGTTCGAATGACGCGAACATTCGCCGCGCCGTATTTCTGCGTCAGCAGATTCTCGATCTGGCGGGCTACGCTCTCGGCGCCGCGCGTTGCGGCGTTGGACTTTTCCGACTCCTGGGCGCGAACGGTGAACTCGCGGTTCGATCCAAACTGCTGGATCTCCGCTCCGCGAATGCCGGCGGCGTCGAGGAACCCTCTCAGCGCGGCGACATCCACCGGCTGCGCAAACTCGAGCTGCATCAGCGTTCCCCCGGTGAACTCGATGCTGTAATTCACGGGCTTGAACAACAGCGAGCCGATGCCGAGCACGATGAACGCGATCGTCAGACCCGCCGCCCAGCGCCACCAGCGAATGAAGTCGTAATTGGTACCGTGAAGTATCCGTAGCATCAGATGCTCAGTGTCTGCGCGCTCTTCGAGCGGGTTAGCCAGATCATGTAGAAGGTCCGCACCACGAAGATCGAAGTGACCATCGAGGCAGCGATACCGGCGATAAGTGTGACGGCAAATCCGCGCACCGGACCTGTACCATACTGATAGAGGACTGCCGCGGTGAGCGCGGTCGAGACGTTTGAGTCGACGATGGCGCTCATCGCATGGCGGAAGCCCTCGTCGACCGCGGTGCGGACGGTCTTGCCGCGATCGAGCTCTTCACGGATGCGCTCGAAGATCAGCACGTTGGCGTCAACTGCTATTCCGAGCGACAGCACGAATCCGGCGAGGCCGGGAAGAGTGAGCACCGCGTTGAACCATGCCAGCGCCGCCAGCGTGAACAGCATGTAGATGCAGAGCCCGAACACAGCGAGCATGCCCGAGAACCGGTAATAGCCGAGCATGATGCCAACGATCAAAATGACCGCGATGATCCCGGCGGTGACTCCCTTTGAGATCGAGTCCTTGCCGAGGCTCGCGCCGATGTTGCGGATCTCGGCGATCTTGAGCGGCGCCGGCAGCGAGCCGGCGCGCAGCACGAGCGCGAGGTCCGACGCCGCCTGAAGGTCCTTGCCGCCCATGGTTATCTGGCCGCGGGTCCGGATCGCGCCCTGAATCACCGGAGGACGCCCCATCACGCGGTCATCGAGGACGATGGCCATGTAATCCTGAAGGTGCTTTGCCGTCTCCATCCCGAACCGGCGGCCGCCCTCGTTGTTCAGCGTGAACGTCACGAGTGTTCCTTCCTGCGGATCGGTGACGGGCTTGGCGTCGGTCAGATACTCGCCGGTGATGATCGGCCGCGCATCGAGGACGTACAGCGGCCGGTACATTCGATTGCCAAGCGAAGTGCTGTCGCTGCCCCAGCGGAGCACCTTTCCGGGCGGCAGCGCTGCCTTCACCTCGGGGAGCGTGAGGTAGCGATCGATCTTGTCCACATCGCTCTGCGCGACGTAATACTCGCCCGGCATTCCACCCTGCTGAATCAGCTTCGAGAAATCGCCGCCGGTGGCGGCCAGGGCGGTATCGGTCTTCGAGCTGTCGGCCTTCGCGCTGTCCTTGGCCGGCTTCTTGGTCGTGTCCTTGGTGAAGAGAGACTGCAGACCGGCTGCGGTGGCAGCAGCGGTGGCAGCAGCGGTGTCCTTCTGCGCAGCGGCCGCGGGTGTGGCACCGTTAGCGGCAATCGTCTTTGCGCCGGCAGCCTGCTTCACCGCTGCGTCGAGTCGCGGAAACGCCTTCTCCAGCGCCTGGGTCTTGTCGGTAATCTGGAATTGGAGAAATGCCGACTTCTGGACGACGTCCTGAGCGCGCCGGGGATCGTCGATTCCAGGAAGCTCCACGATGATGCGGTCGTTGCCGGCCTTCTGAACGACCGGCTCAGACACACCGAACTGATCGATGCGCGTGCGCACGACCTTGAGCGCGCGATCGATCGCCTCCGACTTGTCGGGCACAGCGCCCTTCGATTCGTCGACCTCGAGAGCGAGGTGCATTCCGCCCTGCAGGTCGAGACCGCGCTTGAGCGGGACGCGCTTGACGGTGTCGTAGACGAAGCCGTTGGGACCTCTGACGCGCTCGACGACCTGGCGTGGATAGAGTGCGATGAACGAGGCGACAATCAGCCCCGCGATTATCAACAGACGATACTTCAGAGTCATGCGACTGAAGGGATGAAATGTGCGCTTCCGGGATAGCCTTTAAGGTTACCGGCGGCGAGTAGCGGAGTCAACGCGCGAAGCGCGTTCTCCCGATCGTGTTCCAGCTGGCGAACAAGCTCCTCCGCGCTCGCGAACCTGCGGGTGTCGCGGAGAAACGAAATGAAGTCGATCCTCACCTGGGCGCCGTAGAAATACCCCGCCGCGCCAAAGAGGTGCGCCTCGAGCGTCGTCTCGCTCTCTCCAAAGGTCGGGCGCGGGCCAAGGTTCATCATGCCGCCGTACGGCCCCCGCGGTGTCTGGACCATCACCGCATAGACTCCCTCTGGGGGAAGCAGCTTTCGGGGCGACGGCGGCGCGAGGTTCAGCGTCGCGAATCCGAGATCCCGGCCTCGACCCTGCCCCGGCATTACCGTGCCTCCCACCGAATACGGGCGTCCGAGGCCTTCGGCTGCACGCACGAGATCGCCGCCGGCCACGGCGCGTCTGATCGACGTGGACGACACGTGCTGGCCATCGTCAAGCGACACCGCATCGATGACATCGACACCGAAATCCGATCGCGCGCCAAGCTCGCGGAGAACGCTGACATTGCCCGCGCGGTGGTGGCCGAATCCGTGATCGTGGCCGATCAGCAGATCGCGCATGCGGAACCGGCGGCGAAGAATTCCCTCGACGAACTCAGCCGCCGAATACGTCGCCAGCTCGTGCGTGAAGGGCACGACCGCGAAGTAGTTCACGCCCGTCTCGGCGATGACTTCCAGCTTTTCCTCGAAGGATGTGAGGAGCGGGGGCGCAGCGGTTGGATTGACGATCTCGAGAGGGTGCGGGTCGAAGCTCACGAGGACGCTCGGCATTCCTGTCACGGCCGACCTGTCCACGAGCCTCGCGAGGACGTCGAGGTGGCCGCGATGCACTCCGTCGAAGGTGCCGACGGTGACGACGGTGCCGGTTACGTTCGGCGGCAGCGACGAATCCCATGAGATCGCGACGAGGTCAGACATGGTCGGCGACGACGGTGAGCTTGCGCAGCGGCGGCGGAGCGTTGCGAAGGTCCTCGAGCGAAGCGGCGTCGCGGACGTTGAACTCGCCGCAGCGCGTGCGCCGCAGCTCCTCGAGATGCGCCGCGCTTGCGGTGATGCGTCCGAGGTCGCGCGCCAGCGCACGGATGTATGTGCCGCCTCCGCAGGTGATCGTCGCGTAAATCGAATCGTCGTGCTGACCGTTCACGACCCACTCGTGCACGGTCACCGGCACCGCCGGCAGCTCGAGGGGATGGCCGCCGCGGGCGGCGTCGTAGGCCCGCGTCCCGTCCACCGATTTCGCCGAGTACGCCGGCGGGACCTGCATCAGATCCCCGGTCAGCGACAGAATTGCCTCATGCACAGCTCGCGGGTCTGGAAGCGGAGCCGAGCGCACCACAGTTCCGGTTGCATCGTCGGTGTCGGTTTCGGTACCGAAACGGATCCTCGCGTTGTAGACCTTGGGCTCGGTCTCGATGAAGTTCGCCAGCCGCGTCGCTCTGCCAAGCAGCATCAGCAGGAGGCCGGTCGCGAACGGATCGAGGGTGCCGAGGTGCCCGATGCTGCGCTCGCCGTATGCCCGCCGCGCCGCGAGGACCATATCGTGCGATGTAACTCCCGCCGGTTTGTCGACGAGCAGCAGACCCTCGGCGTGAACAGCCGAGGTTTCCCTACTCGTCAGGATTCCCATCGCCGGCCTCCGATGACGCCGGGGGTTCGGCGGCGCGGTCGACGTCGCTCGACGGAGCGTCACGAATTCCAGCGAGCAGCGATTCGATCCGCGCCGCTCGAGCGATGCTGTCGTCTTCGCGGAACTGGAATTCGGGAGCGACGCGCAATCTGAGAGAGCGGCCGACACGCGCGCGCAGGTGTGAGGCAGTGCTCGCCAGCCCCTCGAAAGTCGCCTGCTTCTCCGCTTCGCTCCCCATCACGCTGACGAAGACCTTCGCGTGACGAAGGTCGGGCGTGATCTCGACGCCCGTGACCGTCACAAACCCGACGATTCGCGGATCCTTCGCGGACTCGGCCAGGAACGTCGCTACTTCTTCGCGGACCGCCTCGGCCACCCGGTCCGCGCGACGAGTATTACGCAGATGCCGTCGACGTCAGAGTGCGCGCGACCTGTTCCTTGCGGTAGCACTCGATGACGTCGCCGATCTTGATGTCGTTGAAGTTCTCGATGCCGATGCCGCACTCGAAACCTTCGCGGACCTCCTTCACGTCGTCCTTGAAGCGGCGCAACGACCCGATGACGCCGTCGTAAACCTCGACACTGTCGCGGATGACGCGGGCACGTCCCTGGCGGCTGATCAACCCGCTGCGAACCGAGCAGCCGGCGATGACACCCATCTTCGGCACCTTGAACGTCTCGCGGACTTCCGCTTCGCCGAGCACGACCTCGCGCTCCTCCGGGCGGAGCATTCCCTCGAGAGCGGAGCGAACGTCCTCGACCGCCTCGTAGATGACCTTGTAGAGCTTGATGTCAACACCTTCGCGCTCCGCCGCCGCGCGGGCATTGTTGTCCGGACGGACGTGGAAGCCGACGATGATCGCCCCGGACGCGCGGGCGAGCAGGATGTCGCTCGCGGTGATCGATCCGACGCCGCGGTGGATGACCTCAACCGAGACCTCGTCGTGCGACAACTGGCCCAGCGCGTCGGCGAGCGCTTCCGCCGGACCGCCCTGGTCCGCCTTGATGACGATGCGAAGCGTCCGCTTCTCGCCGGCAGCGGCGGCGGTCATGAAGTCCTCGAGCGAGACGATGCTCTTGGACGTGCGGCGGCTCTTCGCTTCGCGGTCGAGCCGCTGGCGGCGCTGCGCGATCTCGCGCGACTCCATCGCATCCTCGACGACTACGAACTGGTCGCCGGCCATTGGAACGCCACCGATCCCGAGTACCTGCACCGGGATCGCCGGTCCGGCATCCTTCACCGTCTTGCCTCGCTCATCGAGCAGCGCGCGCACCCGGCCGGAATACATGCCGCAGATGAAGTCGTCGCCGACATGAAGCGTTCCCGCCTGTATGAGAACTGTCGCGACCGGACCTTTGCCCGGATCGAGCTGCGCCTCGACGACCGCGCCGGTGGCGCGACGGTCGGGGTTCGACTTGAGATCGAGGATTTCCGCCTGGAGCAGGATCTGTTCGAGAAGCTGGTCGATGTTGGTTCCCTTCTTCGCCGAGATCTCGGACGACAGTGTCGTGCCGCCGAACTCCTCGAGTACGACTCCGTGCTGGAGGAGATCCTGCTTCACCTTCCCGGGATTGGCCGATGGAAGATCGATCTTGTTGATGGCGACGATAATCGGGACGCCGGCGTTCTTCGCGTGCGAAATTGCTTCGATCGTCTGCGGCATCACCTGATCGTCGGCGGCGACGACGAGGACGACGATGTCCGTCACCTGCGCGCCGCGGGCGCGCATTGCGGTGAACGCTTCGTGGCCAGGCGTGTCGAGGAAGGTGATGTGCTTCTCGTTGGGAAGCGTGACGTGGTACGCGCCGATGTGCTGCGTGATTCCGCCGGACTCGCCGGCGACGACGTTCGCCTTCCGGACGTAATCGAGAAGCGACGTCTTTCCATGATCGACGTGTCCCATGATCGTGACGATCGGCGGACGCGGCTTGAGGTTCTCCGCCGCTTCCACTTCCGTCACTTCGCTGACGCCGGCGGCATATTCCGCTTCTCTCACCGCCTGGAAGCCGAACTCCCCGGCAATGAGCTCGATCTGATCGAAATCGAGACGCTGATTGATCGTGATCATCAGTCCGAGATTCTTGAACGCGAACCCCACGATCTGCGTTGCCGGCACCTTCAGAATTCCAGCCAGCTCGCTGACGGTGATGAACTCGTTGACGTGAACCGTCTTCTTCTCGAGCTCAGCGGCGGCCAGACGCTCGGCCTCCAACTCCTCGCGGTAGCTTGCCTCATCGGCACGTCTCGCCCCCGGACGGCGAACGGCGGCGGGACCGCGAAGCGCCGACATCGTGCGCGAGATGCTGGACGACACCGCTTCCTGATCCACCGAGCCGCGCTTGCCCTTCTTTCCACGCCGGCCGCCGCGATCATCCGGACGCGGACGGTCGTCCCGGCGTGCTCCGGGGAAACCGGTTGCCGAGCCGGGCGCCGCCGAAGCGACGGGACGAGGCGGCGCAAACGGAGTGCCGGTCGCGACCGGGCGCGGCCGCGGGGCGCCCGGCACCACCGGGCGAGGACGCGGACGCTCCGCGGCTTCGCCGACCGGCTGTGTCGATGTGGATGGCTGAGTCTCCGCCGGAGACTGAGCCGCTGCGGGCGAAGCCGGCGCTGCCGGCTGCGGTGGCGCGGCGCGCGTCGGTGCGGGCGCGATGGCAGCACCCCGCCCGGACGACGCTGAGGCTTCCTCGTTTACTTCCGCTTTCCGCGCTTCAACAGAAGCCGGCGCAGGAGCTGCTGCCTTCGCGGCCTCTCTTGTCTTGGCGGCCTTGTCGATGATTCCGGAGCCGGGCAGCGGTGGCTCTGCTGCAACAGCCGGCTCGACGGCGGACTCGACGGGCGCAACAGGCGTCTCGACGACTCGGCGACGGCGGCGCGAGGCTCCGGCTTCGGGACGAGTCTCCACCACCGGCGGAGGCGCTTCGACCGCGGGCGGCGCGGCGCCGCGGCGACGACGGGCTGGAGCAGCGCTCGGCGCAGTAGCCCGCGCGCGCTTTTCGCGCTCCCACCGCACTCGAATGCGGGCGACCTGGTCGTCCGTGAGCGGGCTGACATGACTGCGCACGGGCATATCCATCTGACGGAGGAGAGTGATCACCTCGTCGACGGATATCCCGAACTCGCCTGCCATGTCGTTAACGCGAACCTTGCTCAAAACCTGCCTCCTTGATCCCTGACAGCCCGCTGCTTCTCAACGCCCGCAACTCCGATCTTCATCGCGTCCGGCGCGGCTTCCCGGATTCCCCGGGCCAGACCCGCGTCGAGCACTCCCATCACCGAAACCGAATCACGGCCACAAACACCGGCGAGCTCTTCGGTGGTGAAGCCTTCGATCATCACCACACCCCGCGCCGTGAGGAGCGGAACCACCTTGTTCAAACTATTCTTCGAAGCATCCCCGGCCACAAGCGCCAGTTTCAGCTTGCCGCGGCGCGCCGCATCCCGCACCTGCTGCACACCCACCACCGCGCGTCGTCCGCGGATCCCGAGCCCGACGAGTCCGAGCACTTTTCGGCGGACAGACAAGTCCATCACTCGCTCTTTCTTTCGCCCGATTTCGGGGACGGAAGGCTGCCGGCGTCGGCTACCGCACTCACCGCCGCGGCGTTGGCATTCGACGCGTCACCGGCACCGCCTTCGCTTCCCGCGGTGCCACTCTCCGCCGGGGTCGCTCCCGAAGAAACGCGCGCCTCCGGCGTCTCGTCGGCGGGCGCGGTGCTCGATGCCTCGCCTGCCGTCGCGTCTCCGCCGTCTTCGGTGGTCAGCTCATTAATGATAGTCATCAGGCGATCGGCTTCCTCGGGTGCGATTCCCGCCAAACGCAGGAAGTCCTCGCGCTCCAGATCGATGATGTCGTCGAGAGTGCGGTAACCAGCCTCTTCGAGAACGGCAACAGTAGCCGGCTCGAGACCATCGATCTCCGACAGGCGCGGGTTGACGACCTCTTCGGGTTCTCCCGGAAGCGGCGCAAAGATCTGCGTGTCGCTGCCGCGCTCCATCCACTCGCGGCTGGAGTACAGCTCGATCTTCCACTCGGTAAGCTCGGAGGCGAGTCTCACGTTCTGTCCGTTGCGGCCGATGGCGAGCGACAGCTGGTCCTCGTCAACCACAGCCTGAATCGTCTTCGTCGCCGGATCGCTGAAGACACGCGCAACACGCGCCGGCGCGAGCGCAAGCTTTGCGAAACGCTCGGGATCGGCCGACCAGGGGACAATGTCTATGCGCTCGCCTCCCAGCTCGTTGACTACCGCCTGGACACGCGAGCCCTTGAGACCAACGCAGGCTCCCACCGGATCTACCGAATCGTCACGTGAGAAGACGGCAATCTTGGTGCGATTCCCGACTTCCCTCGCACCGGCGCGAATCTCGACGATCCCCTGCTGAATCTCGGGCACCTCGAGCTTGAACAGCGCCTTGACGAACATCGGATCGCCGCGACTCAGCATCAGACGGGGACCCTTGGGCGTCTCCTCGACCCGCTTGAGGACGGCGCGGATCGGATCGCCCTGGTGGAAATGCTCGCGATGGTTCTGCTCACGGTAAGGAATGATCGCCTCCGCCTCGCGGAACTTGTTGAGCATGATGACGAGCTTGCCCCGCTCGATCTGCTGGACTTCCCCCGACAGGAGGTCGCCCACCCTGCTGGAGAATTCCTCGCGGATCTTGGACCGCTCGCCTTCGCGGACGCGCTGGATGATGCGCTGCTTCGCGGCAAGGACAGCCATCCGGCCGAACTCGGCGAAATCCACCGGCGCCTCCATGACGTCGCCGACCTGGAACTCCTCGTCGTCGTACCGGGCTTCCTCGAGGGAAATCTCCCGTGCCGGGTCGGTGACCTCGTTCACGACCGTCATCAGACGGACGATGCGGATGGTGCCTTTGTCCTCGTCGATGTCGACTTCGGCCTGGACGTTGGGGCCGTGCTTCTTGGCGAGCGCAGCGTGTATCCCGTCGTACAGGAGGCCATGCAATTCGGTGCGATCGAGCTGTTTTGAATTCGTCAGCTCCTTGATCGCAGACAAAATTTCGAGTGAACCTGCCATCCCTTGCTCCTTACCGTTTCCAGTTGAATGCCAGGCGACCCTTCTTCACGGCCGCCAGCGGGATCCGTAGCGAGTTACCGCCAGCGTCCTCCACGACGATCACTTCCGCGCCGGCGTCGCCTTCGACACCGGCAATTCGAACTTCGCGCGAGCCAGCAGCAGGTCCGCCGCCTACCGCATCGCTCGTCACTACCGCATCGCGGCCAACGAACCTTCGCCAGTCACCGGCATTTCTCAGCGGCCGCTCGACACCCGGCGACGACACCTCCAGCACGTATCTCGTGCCGGCGTACGCCGCTGTGTCCAGCCTTGCCTCGATCGCCCGCGATGCCCGCGCGCAATCCTCTATCGTCACTCGTTCGCCGTCGGTGCGGTCGATTCGAACGTCCAGCACCGGCCGGCCGTTGGTGCCCCCGGCCCGGAGCTCAAAAAGCTCCAGCCCAAGGGGTATAAGTTCCGAAGTAACAATAGCTTGTAGCGCGTCGTTCATCTATTTTCGAGCTTCCTGGACGAAACAAAAAAATGTGGGGGGCATCCCCACATTTCCGTCCGCGGCCGATCGTCGCGTAACTCTAGAGAATCTAGAGGGGAGAAACTATAGAGTCAAGACGCTGGAACCGCGCACGAACTGCGGCGCCTCTCAACTTTTTGATCCGGCTGGAAAACCCAGGCAGTGGCGCGTTGAGTGTTTCCAGTTTCTCAGTTCACCGTTGTCCCGTGTTGCACCGAACAACGGGCAACGGGATAACTGGGAACGCTCAACGCGCTACTGTCCGGGTTTAGCGGTTACAAGAGACTAGCCACGATCACTCCCACCTGTCGCCCAGTGTCTCCTGCACGGTGAGAGAAGAAGCGATCATTGTCGCAGCGCGTGCAGTAGTGCGACATCGTGATCTTCAGTACTCCGGCCATCTGGGCATGCTCGGCGAGCAGTGATCGGAGGTCCACGTTCCCAGCGCGGTTCGCGGGCTGGCCGGTGAGCTCTGCACGAACCTCGGCGCTCACCTCGTAGCAGCGTCCGCAGATCGCGGGGCCGAGATGAACCATCAGCTCATCGGGCGGAATCTTGTGGCGCGCGAAGGAGGCCAGACCGCTGTCGATGATTCTCGCCGCCGTGCCGCGCCATCCGGCGTGGAGGACCGCCACCGCGCCCGACGGATGGGCGATGAACACCGGGACGCAATCCGCGACCGAAACTGCGAGCGCTATTCCCTTCTCCACCGCGACGTGCCCGTCGGCTTCTCCGGTGCGAAGAAGACCTTCCCATCCGCCCGAGTGTGTGAGGACGCGGTTACCATGAACCTGCCGTCCGATGGCCAGTCGCCGCGCGTTCCCGGAAAGCTCGGACTGGAGCTCCGTCCACCGCGACATCACCTCGCCCACGGGGTCGGGACCGCCGAGGCCGAAGGTGCCGGCGTTACGGGTGGTGGTGAATGCGCGGACTCCGAAACTCTCGAAGTCGGCAATGTCTTCCTTGTCGAGCTGAACTGGAGCCGGCGTCACTTCCTCCGGTCGTCCACTCGCCGTACTCCGGCGCCGAGCGCAACGAGTCGCTCGTCGATGCGCTCGTAGCCGCGCTCGATCTGGCCGACATTGTTGATCACGCTCTGTCCTTCAGCCCCGAGTGCCGCGATGAGCAGCGCCATTCCGGCGCGGATGTCCGGCGAGTCGAGGGTCGCGCCGCGCAGAGCGGATGGGCCGGCGACCAGCGCGCGGTGCGGATCGCACAGCACGATCTTCGCCCCCATCGTGATCAGCTTATCCACGAAGAAGAGCCGGGATTCGAACATTTTTTCGTGCATGAGGATCAACCCCTCGCACTGCGTCGCGGTGACGATTGCGATCGACATCGTGTCGGCCGGGAACCCCGGCCATGGCTGGTCCTCGAGCTTTGGGACGTGGTCGCCGAGGTCGGCCTGGATCGTCCGCCGCTGCTTCGCCGGAACGATGAGGTCGTCACCGTCCTCGACGCACTCGATGCCCAGCCGGGCAAAGCCCATGCGTGTCGAGCGCAGATGCTCGATTCCGGCGTCCTCGATCCGAAGCTCGGAGCGTGTCGTGGCAGCGAGTCCGATGAAGGAACCGACTTCGATGTGATCCGGCCCGACGGTGTGTCTAACCTCTTCCCGCCCGAGCGGGCGTCCGCCTTCGACAATCAGGCAGTTGGTCCCGATGCCGTCTATGCGGGCGCCCATCGTGAGGAGGAAACGGGCGAGATCCTGAACGTGGGGCTCGCTGGCTGCGTTCCGCAGAATCGTCCTCCCCTTCGCGGCACAAGCGGCGACGAGCGCATTCTCGGTGCCGGTGACGCTGGGCTCATCGAGGAATACATCGGCGCCAGTAAGACCGGCAACGCTCAGCCGGACAAGTCCCTTCTCGAACGACATCTTTGCGCCAAGCTGCTCGAGGGCGAGAAAGTGCGTGTCCAGTCTGCGCCGGCCGATGACGTCTCCGCCCGGCGGCGGGAGTGTAATCTCGCCGCAGCGGGCCAGCAGCGGCGCGGCGAGCAGAATCGAGGCTCTGATCTTTGCGCAGAGCTCGGGGTCGAGGTCGCGCGCATGCACCGCCGACGCGTGGATCGAAAGAGAGTTGGGCGCGGTCCAGTCCACGCTCACTCCGACCGACCGGATGAGCTGCATCAGCGTCTCGATGTCGCGGATGTGCGGTACATTGTCGAGACGTACGACGTTCTCGGAAAGAAGCGCCGCTGCCACTATCGGCAGGGCCGCGTTCTTGTTGCCCGAGGGCCGAATTGTGCCGTGCAGGGTGCGACCACCCTCGACGATGTACTGGACTGCGGGCATTAGTCTCTCTTGAGAACGGCTGGGGACTGATCGAGGGTGCCGCCCAGAACCTTCGACCCCTCGGGGCCATTGAGTTCGAGCGGTTGCGCTAATATATCGCTAGCAGCACTCTTTGTACCGCTTCATCGGAGCTCTCGAAGATGGCCCTACCCTTGCACACAACGGGCACATGAGCGCATGGCTGACGACGGGGTCCGGTTGGCTGCTCCAGGCCGCTGCGGCTCTGCCCGACACGATTGTCACCAAGCAGGTGGCCGTCGACCCGGGACTTTTCGCGAAGATCACAACCTACTCGAGCGGGCTGACGTCCATTGCACTGCTCGTCCTGGCAGTCGCGCTCGTGCCGGCGGCGTGGAACTTCCGCAAGAGCTACGGCAAGATCAGCGACATGCTCGACAAGATCTATGGCGACGTCAATCCGATCATGCGGCACGCGAGCACGATCGCCGACAACGTGAATTACATCACGACGTCACTGCGGGTTGACGTTCAGAAGGTCAGTCAGACTGTCGCTTCGGCGAATCAGCGCCTGATGTCGTCGGTCGAGCTGGCGGAAGATCGCATCAAGGAGCTGAACGCGTTGCTCGCGGTGGTTCAGGAGGAGGCCGAGTCCGCGTTCGTCTCGACCGCATCGACGCTGCGCGGAGTGCGCACTGGAATTCATGAAGCATTTGAAAAGGAGGAGTCGGCAGATGACAGATACATTGAAGGCGAGCCCGGGTGGGAGAAGCCGCGCCCGCGCGTCCGCCCCCGCGACGAACAACTCGGATGACGACCGCGAGCAGCAGTTCGATCTGCTGACGGCCGCACTCCTCGGAGCCGCCGTTGGCGCCGCGGTCACGCTTCTCTTCCGAACGGGGCCGGGTGGCCGCCGTCCTATCGGCCCGATCCTCGGAGCCGCCGGACGTGGTGCGAGGTTCGCCGGGATCGCGGGGCTCGAAGGCGCACGCTGGGCAGGCGACCGAGCAGCTCCTGGCGCGCGATGGGCTGCCGAGCAGGGACGAGAAGGCGCGAGATGGGCGGGTAAACGCACCGCCCGGGGCTATCGCGCCGCCCAGGAAAAGGGCGCTGAGCTGATTGACGATCTTCCGCTCGATGATGTGGCCGAGTCGGTACGTGAATACGTGGACTCGGCGCGCGAAGCGATCAACGACGTGGTGCGCGAGGAGATGTCCGACCTTCGCAAAGCAGTGCGCCGCCAACGCAAGCGGATCGGTATCTAGAGCGCCGCTCCGGCTGCCGGTGAGACAGCCGTTGATCGTCGTCACGCTTGCCCTCTGCGTCGCGGTGCTGCTGCTGGCCGCGACGCCTTCAGTCGCCTACGCCTGGACCCCCGGCACTCACATTTTTCTGGGCGAGGCGGTGATGCGGTCACTGCCGCTCCTGCCTCAGGCAATAGGCGAGCTGATTGGCGCGTTCCCCTATGATTTCCTCTACGGAAGCATCGCCGCCGATACGAGCATGGCGAAGAAATACGCCGCGGCGGGAAGGCACTGCCACTCGTGGAACGTTGGACTCGAGATCTATGGCGAGGCACGCGCCGAGCGGATGCGCGCCTTTGGTCTCGGATACCTCGCCCACCTGGCAGCCGACGCGGTTGCGCACAACTACTTCGTTCCGCACCAGCTGGCAATCACCTCGACGACGACAGCGCTCGGACACAGCTACTGGGAGAGCCGCTTCGACACTCACATCGGCGAGCGCTACAGCCGCCGGGCGCGCGAAGTGATTCTTCTCGATCATTCAGCCTCGGACGAGCACCTCGATCGCATACTCAGCCCGACGATCTTCAGCACGCCAACCAACCGGCGGATATTCCGCGGCATGGTCTATGTCGCCGACAGTGAGTCGTGGCAAAGGATCTTCCACATGGTGTCGGAGAAGAGCCGATGGGATCTCCAGCAGCAGGACATCTCGCTGTACATGGGAAGGTCGTATGACTTCATCATTGATCTGCTGAATCGCTTCGAGGGCGCCGAGCCGTACACGCTCGACCCGTCGGGGGCGCGTGCACTCCGCGCGGCGAAGAGAGTGCGTCGCGCGGCGCTGAGGCGCGGCGGCGACGAGACGCACATCGCCGAGGAGGCACGCGCACACTTCGGGATGCCGCGCTCGACGCTTGCCTATGCGCGGCAGCTCGATCAGCCGCTCTACCCTCCGCCGGCCCGCGACACGAGCAGTTGATTGACGCGCTTGGGATCGGCGCGTCCGCCTGATTTCTTCATCACGAGGCCGACGATCACCCCCTGAAGCTTCCGCTCGCCGGCGAGATAGCGCTTCGCCTCCTCGGGATGTTCGGCAAGGACTTCATCGATCCACGCGGCGAGAGCTGCGTCGTCCCCGACCTTCAGCAGCCCTTCCTCGTGGGCGATCTGGGCTGGGGGCTTGCCGCTCTCGGCCATCCGGGCGAAGACGCGCTTTGCAGCGGCGTGACTTACAAGTCCGCCGCGGATCATGTTGATGAGCTGCGCGAGATCGGAGGGTCGCACCGCAAATTCCGAGATCGGCACACCGGTGGCGTTGAGTGCGGCCTGCACCTCGCCCATCACCCAGTTTGCGGCGGCCTTTCCATCTCCGGTCTCGCGAGCGACTTGCTCGAAATATTCCGCCAGAACCGGATGCGCGGTGAGCTTGTCAACGTCTTCGGCGCCCAGCTGAAAGTCCACGGAGATGCGCTTCTTCCGGGCGGCCGGTAGCTCGGGGACGCTCGCTCTCACTTGCGAGATCCAGTCGCGGTCGAGGATCAGCGGTCTGAGATCGGGATCGGGGAAGTACCGGTAGTCGTGACTTCCCTCCTTCGTGCGACTGATGCGGGCCTCGCCCTTTGCAGCGTCCCAGAGCAGCGTCTGCTGCTCGACGGGCTCGCCCCGCTCCAGCAGCTCGCATTGCCGAGCGAACTCGAACGTCAGTGCGCGCTCGACGCCGGAAAAGGAGTTCATGTTCTTGACCTCGGTTTTCGTGCCGAGTCGTGTATCACCCTTCCGGCGGGCGCTTACGTTCGCGTCAACGCGGAGGCTTCCCTCTTCCATGCTCACGTCGCTGACGTCGAGATACTGGAGGATCTGGCGGAGGGTGCGAAGGTAGGCGCCCGCTTCAGCCGCCGAGCGGATGTCGGGCTCGCTGACGATCTCGAGCAGCGGGACGCCCGCACGGTTGAGATCGATGGCCGTACCGCCCGGATACCGGTCGTGGATCGACTTGCCGGCGTCTTCTTCCATATGGAGTCGCGTTATGCCGATGAGCTTCTCGCCGCCGTCAACGATGGCGATGGCGAGATGGCCGCCGGTCGCGAGCGGCCGGTCGTACTGGGAGATCTGATAGCCCTTCGGGAGATCGGGATAGAAATAATTCTTGCGCGCGAAGACCGACGTCGGATTCACCGTAGAT
>JBGPLS010000042.1:0-19525 GCA_041486565.1 Gemmatimonadaceae bacterium | reverse complement strand
GGCGCAGGGCTTCACCGCCTCGCAGAACGTGACGATGGCGGCAACTGCCGTCGCTGGTCCGCCAGCCGGCTGGAGCGCAGTCGCGACCCACTCGCTCACCACGAAGACCTGCAGCTCCTCGGTCAACGGTCTGATCACCTGCACCTGATTGGGTGACGACACTCAACAGCAACAGGGAAGGCGGCCAACTGGCCGCCTTTTTTGTTTGCGTCACTTCGATGGCGTCCCGCGTAGGATGATGTCGCTCCGTCCGCGGCGCGATCTATCCTGCGGTCATGAAGCGAATATCACGCGCCGGCGTCACTCTCGTAGAAGTGGTTGTAGCCATACTGGTGCTCTCGGTTGGCGCACTCGCACTCGCCGGCTCGGCGGCGGTAATGGCGAGACGCATGGCGGAGAGCGCCCGGGCAGGGGCAGCGGTGTCGGTCGGACGGACCCGCGCGGAGCTCTCATTTGCCACTCGGTGTGGGGCACTCGCCGACGGCGATGAGAGACTGCTCGGCGTCCGCTCCGAGTGGAGCATCGCCGCCGCTGCTGCGTCTGCCGACATCAGCCAGCGGATAACGCATCGCACGCCACGCGGCGACCACTTCGACGAGTTTCTGACGGCGGCGCCGTGTGGATGAAGGGCACGCGCCGCGGCTTTACGCTCATCGAGGTGATCGTCGCGGCCGCGCTCGCGGCGCTGGTCGGATCAACCCTGTTCATGACGCTGCGCCGGCAACAGCGGTTCTATGGCTCGGCCGCGGAGATGATGCAGGTGCGAGACCAGCTTCGTGACGCAGCCGATGTTCTTGCCGCGGATCTCCGTGGCGCGGCGGTCGCCCGCTACGGCCTGCCGCTGATGACCGATTCGGCAGTAGAGCTATTCACGACGATCGGTGCCTCGGTGGTTTGTGCCGCGCCTTCGGGCCGAACTCTCTTCATGCCGCCGGCAGTCCCGGCGAGCGGCACTGTTCTCACCTCACTGCTTGCGTCTCCCGACACCGGGGATGTTGCGCTGATTTACGCGATGCCGGGCGGGATTCCTGACTCCGCCCAATGGGTGGAGCTACGCGTTGCCTCATTCGGATCGCGATCGCTTGTTGCTTCGTGCCCGGCAGCGACGGGATTCACGTCGGCTGCCGACGCCGCGGCGAAGCGAAGCGGATATGCGCTCACACTGACCACCGATCCGCCGCCGGCGGTGCGGAAGGGCGCACCGGTGAGATTCCTTCGTCGCGCGCGATATAGTCTCTACCGATCCTCCGACGGCAACTGGTATCTCGGCTACCGTCGCTGCAACGCCATCGGCACCTCGCTTTGCGCCACCATTCAGCCGGTGAGTGGGCCCTATCTCCCCTTTAACAAGGGCGGCGCCGCCGACGGCGGCCTCGCATTCCGCTACTTCGACGGCGACGGTGCCGAGCTTACGGACGCCTCGCTGTCGCCGACGGTAGCACGAATCGACGTTGTCCTGCGGGGCGAGACGGCGCGCGCAGTGTCACTCGCCGGCGACGCGCGCTCCCGCTATCGCGACTCGGCGATAATCAGCATATCGCCGAGGAACAGGGTGCGGTGACCGCCAGGGCGTCGCTCGGCGCCGCGCGGCGAATGGCGAACCTCCCACCAGGCGTACGCAGCGGCTTCGCTCTGGCCGCGGCGCTTGTAGCGCTGATGTTGATCGCTCTGTTGATCACCGGCGCGTTCTTCGCGAGCGGCCAGGAAATCACAGTTGCGCGCAATGAGGTCCGCGACCAGCAGGCGTTCGCGTACGCCGAGTACGCTCTCGCGCACGCGCTCGAGAGCTGGGACGCCGCAGCGGCCGATGCGATGACCGCCGGACAGACAGTCTCGTTTGCTCCCGCTCCCCGGAATCGGCTCGAGAGCACGGTGTTCATCACCCGGCTCGACACCGCGCTGTTCCTCGTTGTCGCGGAAGGTCGCGTACGGGCCGCTGACGCCCTTGGGGTGCGCCACCGGATCGGAATCGTGGTTCGCACGGTCCGCGACGGCGCGCTTGTTAACCCCCCTGTGCGCGTCACGGAACAGGCGTGGGTCGAGATGTACTGAAATGTTCGTAAAGCTGTTACCAACGCGCCCGGTGAATCGTGTTGAGGTGCAATCCCTTGCGGTCTCCTACCCAGGACATTATGCCGCTTTTCAGTCGCAGAAGGACGACAATTGGCCTCGACGTTGGATCGGGACTCATCAAGGTCGCCGTTGTGGATCATGGCAACGGCGTTCCCGAGCTCGTCAAAGTCGCAGTTACAATGCTTCCCCCCGACGCCATCGTCGAAGGTGAGGTCATGGATCCCGGCATCGTCGCCGACGCGATACGCGCGTCGCTCGACGCCGCATCGGCCAGTTCGAAGAACGTCGTCACCGCTGTTGGCGGGCGCGACGTCATCATCAAGAAGATCCAGACCGAGCGCGTCAAGGAAAAGCAGGCGCGCGAGCTGATGCGGTGGGAGGCGGAGCAGCACGTACCCGACGTCGAGTCGGTCGAGCTCGACTTCCAGATTCTCGATCCGGGCAAGACGTCCGACGAGATGAGCGTTCTTCTTGTGGCCGCCAAGCGCGACCTGATCGATTCGAAGCTGCGGATTCTCGCCGAGGCCGGCGTTGTTCCGACCATCGTCGACGTCGACGCATTCGCCCTGCACAACGCTTTCGAGGTGAACTACCCCGAAGCGATGACCGGCCTCGTTGGACTGGTGAACGTGGGTCACGAAGTCACGAACGTGAACATCATGGACGGAGGAGTGCCGCTTCTCACCCGCGATCTGTCGCTCGGAACGCGCCGCTTCAGCGAAGACCTTCAGCGCCAGCACGGTCTCTCCGCCAAGGATGCGGAGGCCGTCATTCGGGGATTCGATCGCTCGCCCATCCTCGACGCCGTTCTCCAGCTCCGCGCTGAAGAGATTGCGGTGGGTGTCGAGCGCGGCGCGGCATTCCTCTCGACGACGAAGTCGGTCGCGAAGGTACGTGCGGTCTATCTCTGCGGCGGCGGCTCGCGGACTCCGGGCCTCGCCGAGATTCTCGGCAACCGCCTCGGGATGCCGGTGGAGCACGCAAACCCGCTGGCCCGCCTCAACATCCGTAACGGCGCACTCGACGGTCTCTCAACCGATGAGGTCGCACCGCTGCTGATGCTGCCCATCGGTCTCGCTCTCCGCCAGTAATCGACTCCAGGTAAATCCGACATGATCAAGGTCAATCTTCTTCCGGGAGCCGGTGGAAAATCGGAAGGCGGCAACAGCTTCGACTTCGGCGCGCTGATCTCGACGGCGACGGCCGGCATCAGGGACAAGTTCCTCGTCGGCTCCATTGCGACGACAAGCATCGTTACAATCTCCGCCGCACTCCTCTTCATGGGCCAGCAGGCGAAGGAGCGGAAGCTCGTCGAGCGCGAGCGACAGGCGGTCGAGGATTCCACCCGGTACAAGGTCGTGCTCGCCGCGAAGAGAAAAGCCGAGGCAGTTCGCGACTCGCTTTATCAGCAGGTGGCGATCATCAAGTCCATCGACGACAGCCGCTATCTCTGGCCGCATCTGCTCGACGAGATCAGTAGCGCGTTGCCGCAGTACACATGGCTGACGTCAGTGACGCAGACCAGCACGCCGCCAAGCTCGGTCGCCGCAGACAGTGCCCAGGCCGCGAAGGCCGCGGCGGCTGCGAAGAAGGCAGGGAAGCCCGCGTCGGTAGACGCAAAGGCGCGAAAGTCCCACGCCGATTCCGTTCTCGCCGTGGCATCGCGCGCCACGAAATTCAGAATCGTCGGCCACACCGTGGACATCCAGGCGCTGACGCTCTTCATGAAGACGCTCGAAGCATCTCCGTTCATCCAGAATGTCCAGCTCACGCGCTCGGACATGGTCACTTCGGAAGGCAAGGAAGTGACCGAGTTCCAGCTCGAGGCGGAGTCGCAGGTTCCCCCGCCGTTCCTGATCAAGTCGGTGTCGCTCGCCGTCGGAGGAAACTGACATGTCACTCGGCGGAAATCTCACCAGGCGCGATCAAATGCTCGTCGCGGCCGCGGTGCTCGTCGTCGCAGCGGCCGGCGCGTTCGGCTATTTCATCTACCTGCCGAAGAGCGATGACCTCTCGGCGATTCAGCAACACGTCGACCTGCTCGACGCCAAGAACGCACAGGCAAAGGCCGAGATCGCCGCCGGGAGTCTCCAGAAGCTTCGCCTGGAGACATCGCAGTTCGCGTCCGAGCTCGCTGTCCTGAGGCAGATCGTCCCGACGACCAACGAAGTCCCGGCGCTGCTCGAGAACGTATCGACGGCGGCGCGCAGGGTCGGCCTCGATCTCTCGATGGTGGAACCAATGCCAGTGCTCATCGGCGACCAGTTCGACACCTATCGCTACAAGCTCTCAGTCACCGGCGGGTACCACGCAATCGCCGCGTTCCTGACGAATGTCGGTTCGCTCAACAGGATCATCGCCCCGGTCGCTCTCAACCTCAAGCCGCTGCTGCCGGCGGACCAAAAGAAGATCCGGGTGCAGAAGAAGGATGAGCTGCTGCTCGATACCGATTTCCAGATTCAGACATACATAGCCCACACCGCTGAACAGGCGGATGCGCCGGCCGAGGAGGATAGGAGACAATGACAGTCAACCGAAGCATCGCCATCGCCTGCGTAGCAGTCGGTCTCGCTGTCGCCGTCGTGGCGTTCGTCGCCGGTGCCCAGAGTGGTCCGGCAGCGCGCCCTGTGCGCGTCGCCGCTACCCCGGACGGAAAGGTGCCTCCCGCTGTCGCAACCGCCACCGTGCCCGCAGCAGCGGACCCGGACAGGCAGCTGATCAGCCGTGAGACCTACAGCTACCAGGGTATCGGACGCCGTGATCCGTTCGTCTCGCTGATGAACTCCGAGGGGCTCCGTCCGATTTTCCAGGACCTGAAGCTCGTCGCGGTCGCATTCGACCCGCTCGGACGCAACTCGGTCGCAGTCCTGCGCGATGTGACATCGAAGGAGCAATACCGCGTGAAGGTCGGCCAGGAGATCGGTCGCATGCGGGTCGCCGCGATTCGCGAGAAGTCGGTCACTTTCGGGATCGAGGAGTTCGGCTACAGCCGCCAGGAGACACTGGCGATGAATGATTCAACCAAAGTGAGGACGCAATGAAGCAGTTCCTGGCGATCGCCGCGGCTTTCGCGCTTGTCTCGCCCGCGGCTGGTATACGAGCCGCTGAGCGCACGAGTGGATTCGCAGCGCTCCACGCGAACGACTACGCCGCGCCTGTGCGCACCGTAAGCGTCGTTCCCGCGGCCGGCCGCGCGCAAGTCATCATCGGCGTCGATGCGTCCGTCGAGGTTGACGATTTTCTGCTGGAATCGCCGTACCGCATCGTGATCGATCTGAAAGGCGCGACACTCGACATGACGCCCCGCTACGATCGCCTCGCCCGCGGCGGAGTGACCAACATCCGTGCGGCGCAGTTCAGGCCGAACATCGTACGCGTCGTCATCGAGATGGATGCACCGCATACCTACGAGGTTTCGCGGGCCAACGGAGAGGTTCGCGTCGTCGTTTCCGGCGCCGCATCCACGTTCGACGCGTGGTACTCTTCGCCCGATGTCGCTGCACGTGCACGTGCGGCGAACACAGACGCTGATTCACCGGCGCCGGCCAAGCCTGCTGCACCGGCCGAGAGCTACACATATAGAACGGACGCCCCGGCAACGGTCGAAGCGGCGCCCAATGGAGGCACGACGCCGGACGCGAACATCACGTCATCGGGCGCCCCGTCGGATCGCTCGAGCGCCCCCGAAGCCCAGCTTCGCCTCACCTCGCCGACGCTCGTCTCGGATCAGCCGCGGATAACGGTCACCTACCAGGACGCCGACATCCGCGACGTGATCGCTGCCTTCGCATCCTTCTCCGGCCGCACGATCGTCGTCGGCAAGGACGTCTCCGGTACGATCACCGCTGAGATCAAGAACCAGCCCTGGGACGTCGCCCTCCGCGCGATTCTGCAGGGCCAGGGTCTCGCCGCCGCGGAGGATGCCCTCACCGGCATCATCACGGTCGACAGCTATCGGAATATCGCCGCCAAGCAGTCGTCGGAGCCGGTCATGACCCAGCTCGTCGCGGTCAACTACGCGAGCGCAGCGTCGCTCGTGCAGACGCTCACCGATCTCCTCTCCAAGGATTGCACCCAGGGCGGAGTGCCGGAAGCGCAGCAGAACGCGCGCACAAGCTGCTTTTCGCGCGGCGCGGTCGCGGCAGACACGGCAACGAACACACTGCTCATCACCGAGACGCCGTCGCGAATGTCAGACTTGCTCTCGTACGTAAAAAGCCTCGACGTCCGCACGCCGCAGGTGGCAATCAAGGCCAAGATAGTGTTCGTGAACCGCACCGACATCGAGGAGATGGGACTGTCCTACGATCTCGGCACCGGCTCCGACCAGTTCTTCAGCCAGCTCGTGCCGCGCATCGACCCGTCGACGACGAAGCCGGTCGACACCAATGGCGACGGAG
This sequence comes from Gemmatimonadaceae bacterium, assembly GCA_041486565.1. Classification (GTDB taxonomy): domain Bacteria; phylum Gemmatimonadota; class Gemmatimonadetes; order Gemmatimonadales; family Gemmatimonadaceae; genus UBA4720. The sequence continues at coordinate 13,052 of JBGPLS010000042.1, read as the reverse complement.
TTCCCGACGCCTTCGGTGGCGGCTCGCCGATCAATGGGGATCGCATTCTCCTCGGTGGTAACGCGCTGGCAGCAATCGCCAACGCCAACGCCCGCGTGGTCAACCCGGCGCTCAAGCTCGTCTTCTCGGCGGCGCTCGGGAAGTTCCAGCTCACCAGCTTTCTCGACGCGCTTCAGGAAGTGCGGCTCGCCGATCTCCAGGCGGAGCCGAGCATCGTGACGCTCGACAATCGCAAGGCGGAAATTCTCGTCGGCCAGGAGATTCCGATCCGCGTTCTGGACCTCGGTACACAGGGTCAGGGTCAGGGTCAAGCTGGCGGCACCGGTAACCAGGTACCTCGCGCGACCGTTCAGCTCAAGGAAGTTGGCATCATCCTCAGCGTGACGCCGCACATTACGAACAACCGTCAAATCCTGCTCAAGCTGCACGCCGAGAACTCCGATGCGCAACTCGCTTCTTCCGATGTCGGCTTTATCTTCGGCAAGCAGCGTGCGGACAACCAGCTTCTCGTCGGCGACGGAGAGACAGCGGTCATCGGCGGCCTGACAGTCACCCAGGTGACCAGCTCCAAGTCCGGCATTCCACTGCTCGTCGACCTCCCGATTATCGGACGACTGTTCGGCGTCACCCGCACTTCGGAGCAGAAGCGTGATCTTCTGATCCTCGTCACACCGCACATCATCGATGATGGCGATCGGACTCTTTCGCGCACGCCTCCCGGCACCAGGCAGTAGGCATCCAATGCTGACACACATGAAGAAGCTCGAGTCCCGCGCGCTCGCGATCGCCGCTGCAACGGCGCTCCTCGTGGCTGGTGCGTGTAGCGAGTCGACCTCGACATCGAGCACGCTGGCCGACAAATCGCCCCCGTCAGTCAGTCTGTCGACGGGCCGCAGCGCGGTGGACACGATCATCTCGTTTCAGGTGGACGCCAAGGACAACCTCGGACTGAAGACGATATCGGTGAAGCTTTCCGGCGGTCTCACGTTCAGCTTCGACTCGACGTTTACGAGCGCGCACACGGACGCATCGATTCCATTCGCTGTGTCAGTGCCGCGCAGCATTCCTCGCGGGACACCTGTCCTGGTTACCGCTTCGGCGGTTGATGGCGCCCTCAACCACTCGGCCGTAGACACCCTCAAGCTGACGGTCGGCAACGTGCCGCCGGCCGACGTCCACTTCACCAGTCCGGCAAGCGGAACACCGGCCGTGGTCGGAAAGTCCATCATCGTGTCGCTCAGTGCGCGCTCGGCGGTGAAGGTGAGATCCGTCGGATTCCGCGCCACCGGAGCGCTTCCGATCGCCGACTCGACAGTGTATTCCAGTCCGCTCAGCGACTCAGTGTCGGTGCTCGATACGATACCTATTCCGGCGAACGCCCCGACCGGCGCCGTCTCGCTCGCGCCATTCGTAATCGACTCGCTCGGCCAGCGTACCGTCGGGGCGCCGATCATCCTCAACGTTCAGCCGCTGTCGTCCATCAACTCGACACCCGTCGTGTCGTTCAGCCACACAGTCAGAATGGAAGTCGGAGACACACTGCACGTCGAGGCGACCGATCAGACAGGCGTCACCGTCCTTGGCTACGAGGTCCGCCGCACGATCGGCGGCGCGATAGACGCCAGGGATTCCATCGTCTCCAACGGCAACATCACTTCGCAGCTCAAGACATTCGACCTCAAGCTCCCGTACTCGGAGTTCCCGACGACTGTCTATCTCCAGGCGTTTGCCCGAAACTCGAACAGCGTACGGGCCTATGCAAAGCTCTCCGGCGGGGTCGATCGGGTGGACACCGTGACGATCGTCGCCGGCGCGACGAAAGCGCTTCCGCTCGGTGGCGCTGTTGCGGATGCGCTTTATCACCCACGGACTGACCGCCTCTACTTCACGAACATCGAGCGCAACGAGCTCGAGGTGTTCAGCCTGACGGATTCGTCCTTCAAGTCGCCGATCATCGTCGGCTCGCGTCCCTGGGGCATCGCCGCCTGGCCGCGCGACCACAATGGCACGATGGGCGATACGCTGCTCGTCGCAAACTCGGGCGGCACCGACATCAGCTACGTCAACCTGAACGGCGCTGGCAGCGGACGTGAAGTCTTCAGATATGCCCTGCCCAACATCATCGCCTTCAGCGTTACCTCGAAGAAGAGTCCAGCCGGATTCACACTCCAGGAGCGCACCAAGTACGACTTCAGCGACCGGCCCCAGTTCCTCGGCGCGACCTGCGAAGGCAGCAGCCTGGACTGCGGCGACGTGGTCGTCACCTACTCGACCACACCAACCCCGGGCCAGAGCGAGCCGTTCTCGCACAAGAACGGTACGCTGCGCTGGGAGAACCTCACCCGGGGAACGTCGCACTTCTACTTCGAGCAGGCTGTAGGTCAATCAACGAACAGCTCCGATACCCTCGAAGTGTTTCGTTACGACGCCCACACCGGTGAGGAGTTAGTGCTGGTGCCCTACAAGCAGAAGATAGTATCTCCCACGATGACGGCTGAGTACTCCGTGGTGATCCGCCTGCCCGATCTCGCCTTCCGCGACACGACATTCGTTCGCAACTCGGGCAACTTCCGCCGGGCGGCGTACGGCGAAGGCGGTCCGGTGCAGGGCACCCGCGCGATGACGTTCGAAGCTGGACGCGGATTCATCACGACTGCTCGCATGCTGGACGGGAGCATCGGAACTCTCGAGTTCCCCGTCATGGACCGCGGAATCTCCCAGTCGCAGGACGTCTCCGACTTCGTCGCCAACAGCTTCGCCAAGGTACAGGGTGTGGCGATGAACTTCGACGGATCGCTCTCGGGCATTCGCGCGGACTCGACGTATCTGCTGAGTCCTGCACTCCGGCTCCAGGGAATTCTCGGAACCACGACCAGCAATGCGGGCCTGGACTTCCACCCGAGCAATAGCGGACCCAACTCGTTCCCGCTGTCGAGCCGCCTCGTCTTCGCGGCGTCAGCCGAGCCGGTGATCGAGATCTTCGACAGTTACTGCTACAAGAGAGTGAGCAGCGTGCCGATCAGGGATCCGATCATCGGGCCGATCAAGGCGGCGCTTCGTCCACTCACCGGTCAGCTGGTGCTGGTGGGCGCGACGAGGGGAGGGGTTGTCATCGTCACCCTGCCTGATACGTTTACGACGAGTTGTCCATAGGCGTACCCGCTCGGTCGGCACGCGGGTCGCCGGGCGAGCGGTGCTCAAGCTTCTATATAATGAAGTGAACGCCAGCCCGGCCGACCGCCGGGCTTTTGCGTTGGAGACGAATGCTTCGATTCACCACCGCCGGCGAGTCACATGGGCCGGCCTTGATCTCGATTCTGGAAGGCGCGCCCGCGGGAATTCCGCTGGTGGCGGCCGACGTCAACGCAGACCTCGCCCGGCGGCAGCAGGGTTACGGACGCGGGCGCCGGATGCAGATCGAGAGCGACGCCGTGGAATTCCTCTCCGGGGTTAGAGCCGGCTTCACCATCGGCTCCCCGATCGCGATGATGATCAGGAATCGCGATTGGGAGAATTGGCGCGAGATCATGGAGCCCGCTCCCGATGCAACCGATGCGACGGGCGCCACCGTCGCCCGGAAGCGCGTCGTGACCCGCCCGCGCCCCGGCCACGCCGACCTGGCTGGAATGCTCAAGTACGATCGGGAGGACGCGCGTGACGTGCTCGAGCGAGCCTCCGCCAGAGAGACGGCAGCGCGCGTCGCCGCCGGCGCGATCTGCCGCAAGTTGCTCGGCGAGCTCGGCGTGAGAATCGGGAGTCATCTCGTCCAGCTCGGCGGCGTCGATGCCGAACTGCCCGAGGAGCTTCCGGACGACATAAATGCCGTTGCCGACGCGTCCCCCGTGCGAACGCTGGATTCCACGGCGGAGGCGACGATCATCTCGCTGATAGACGAAGCGAAGAAAGCCGGCGACACGCTCGGCGGCGTATGCGAGGTGGTCTGCACCGGACTACCGGTTGGTATTGGATCCCATATATCCTGGGACCGGAAGCTCGACGGGCGCATCGGCGCGGCGATGATGTCGATCCCCGCCGTGAAGGGAGTCGGGATCGGGATCGGCTTCGACGCTGCCAGATATCCGGGATCAGCCGTGCACGACGAGATCCTCGCCGGTGGTGACAGTGCGCGCGCCGCGAATCTGCGCCGCCGAACAAACCGCGCCGGCGGGCTCGAAGGTGGAATGACAACCGGAGAGCCTCTCGTCGTGAGGGTGGCGATGAAGCCCGTCAGCACGCTGATGCGTCCCCTGGCTACAGTGGAGATGAAAACCGGTGAGGCAGCCACCGCGGTTGCCGAGCGCAGCGACGTGACAGCCGCGCCGGCGATGGGCGTCATCGCCGAGGCGATGCTGGCTTTCGTGATCGCGCAGGCGATGATCGAAAAGTTCGGCGGTGATTCGCTCGCTGAAATACGCCGCAATTTCGACGGGTACGTCGAGCAGATCGCCTCGCGGCGTGGAAAGTAGCGGGCGTTGACACCAGGAGTAGTATCCGTTCGGAGCCCGAACATCATCCTCGTCGGGCTGCCCGGAGTCGGAAAGACTTCAGTGGGCCGCGGCACGGCCCGACTCCTGAACCGGCCCTTCATCGACTTCGATACCGAGATCGAGCACCGCGAGCATGCTTCGGTCGGGGAGATCTTCGCCCGGCACGGAGAGGAGTACTTCCGTTCCCTGGAGGTGGCGCTGACGGGGGAGCTCGCCGCCAGCAGGGGAATGGTTATGGCGCCAGGGGGAGGATGGGTCACCAATACCGGCGCGATGGCACTTTTGCGTTCCACCGGGCGTATGATATACCTTAGAGCGGCTCCCAGGGCAGTCCTTGCCAGGATGGCCGGAAGGGCCAGGCGCCCGCTTCTGGATGGGCCTGATCCGCTTGCGACGTTGATGGAATTATATGAGTCGAGGCGGTCGCTTTATGAGACCGCCGACCTCGTGCTGGATACCGAAGTTATTGACAAGACAGAAGTTATCGCGAAGGTGCGGCAATACGCTCAGTCCCTGGGACAGGAGTATTAGCCAAGCTTGCTGACCATATACCGCAGGAATAGGTTACGCGAATGGATGACCGTCTGGCCGTACCAATGACGTTTAGAGTGATGGGACCCCACGAAAGGGGCAGGTTCGCCCCTGAGGCTTGGGGACATCTGCTCTCGCTCAGTGGATCCGGCGCAATCAACCCGGTCGAGCTCGAGCACATCATAGAGCGGGCGCTCCTCCAGATAGACGGGCGCATTGCGCTCGAGGACCTCCGCGGCATGCTCGAGGGATCGGGTCTCGAGGATACCGGCGCGCCCGGCGATAACCAGACGGTCCACTAGGGCGCGACGATGGCAACCGTCAGGAAAGGCGCCAGAAAGAGCGCAACGAAGCGCGCACCGACGACCGCGAAATCGCGGAAGATCGCGGCCGTGGTTGACGAGAGTCCCCACTCCGAGCCGGGATCCACGACGCTCGTCGTAGTCGAGTCGCCGGCCAAGGCGAAGACAATCGGCAGGTATCTCGGGCGCGGCTACCGGGTGCGGGCCACGATCGGCCACATCCGCGATCTCCCCGAAAAGAGGATCGGCATCGACATCGAGAACGGTTTCGAGCCCGAGTACGTCACGATTCCGGGGAAGGAAAAAACTCTCGCCGAGCTGAAAAACGCGGCGAAGGACTCACGCGAGATCCTGCTGGCGACAGATCCTGACCGTGAGGGTGAAGCGATCGCGTGGCATGTAGCCGGACAGATCCGCCGCAAGAATGGAGCGCCGATCCGCCGCGTTCTGTTTCACGAGATCACGCGCGAAGCCGTTCAGACGGCAATCGCCCACGCCGGTGAGATAGACGAGCGCAAGGTGGACGCGCAGCAGGCGCGGCGTGTTCTCGATCGCCTCGTCGGCTACAAGGCAAGCCCCGTTCTCTGGAAGACTGTAAAGAAGGGAATCTCGGCAGGTCGCGTGCAGACGGTCGCTCTCAGGCTGCTCGTCGAGCGCGAGCGCGAGATCAAGGCGTTCAAGGCGGTGGAATACTGGACCGTCGAAGCGCTGATGGAGAAGCAAGGGCAGGAGTTCATCGCCAAGCTCCATCACGTCGACTCGAAGAAACCGGTGATTCCCGATGAAGCGGCGGCGAAGAGAATTCTCTCGGACCTCGAGTCGCGCAGGCACTTCGACGTTACAGAGGTCAAGCGCCGCGAACGGCGGAAGAATGCCGCGCCCCCGTTCACGACAAGCACGCTCCAGCAGGAGGCGGCAAAGAAGCTGAGCCACGGCTCGAAGCGAACGATGCGCCTCGCGCAGAATCTTTACGAGGGAGTTGAGCTCGGGCCGGAGGGCGCCGTCGGTCTCATCACCTACATGCGCACCGATTCGACGCGCGTGTCTGAGGTGTCGGCGACGCAGGCGCGCGATTATGTCCAGATGCTCTTTGGAAAGGAGTTCGTCGCGAAGAACATTCAGCTCTATGGCGACGGAAAATCGAAGAACGCCCAGGAAGCGCACGAAGCGATCCGACCGACCGATCCGACCCGCCGTCCCGAGCACATCCAGCGTTATCTCTCCGCCGATCAGTTCAAGCTCTACCAGCTGATCTGGCAGCGGTTCATCGCGTCGCAGATGGCGCCGGCGGTGTTCGATACGACAACGGTGGACTTCGATCTCTCGGTCACGACGAAGAGCGCGCCGAAGCCGCTGCCCTATCTTTTCCGCTCGACCGGCAGTGTGATGAAGTTCCAGGGGTATCTCGCCCTTTATCGCGAGGCGCGTGAAGAGGGTGACGGGCACGGACGCGCGCTCGAGGACGAGCAGGCGCTGCCTTCGGTGGATGTCGGCGAGAGCATTCCCGTAAAGCGGATAACGCCGTCGCAGCATTTCACCGAGCCGCCGCCGCGCTATTCGGAAGCCAGCCTCGTCAAGGAGCTCGAGCGCTTGGGCATTGGGCGGCCGTCCACCTACGCCTCGATCATCTCGACGCTCGTCGACAGACGCTATGCGCAGCTCGAGCAGCGACGCTTCTTTCCCACCGAGCTCGGCGACCAGGTCGAGCGCGTGATGGTGAAGAGCTTCCCCGACATCTTCAACGTCAGGTTCACCTCGAGCATGGAGAGCGACCTCGACCGGATCGAAGAGGGAGACGTCAACTGGCGGAAGATGCTCGAGGATTTCTACGGCCCGTTCGCGACGTCGCTCAAGGATGCGAACATGGAGGATCTGATCGCCGAGGCGCACGATCTGTCCGCTCTCGAAACCGAGCGTTGTCCGACCTGCGGCGGGAAGCTCGTCGCGCGCGGCGGCTTCTTCGGACCATTCATCGCCTGCGAGAATCATCCGAAGACGTGCAAGTACACGCGGCCGTTGAGAGGCGAGCGCAAGGCCGCCGAGATGACCGACCAGATCTGTCACGAGTGTGGCGCGCCGATGGTCATTCGCCACGGCCGCTCGGGCGAGTTCCTCGGATGCAGCCGCTTTCCGAAGTGTCGCGGCACGCGCTCGATGCCCACCGGCGTGAAATGTCCCAAGGACGGCGGCGACATCGCCATTCGCAGATCGAAGAAGCGTGGCAAGGCGTTCTACGGCTGCTCGAACTATCCGGCGTGCGATTTCGTGATCTGGGACAAACCGGTCGCCGAGGTGTGTCCGGAGTGCGGATACGTCGGCGCGGAGATGAAATCCAACAAGACTCGCGGCGACTATCGCCGGTGCATCAAGTGCGCGAACGAGTGGGAAGCGCCGGAGATGCAGCCCGAGGCGGTCGCGGTCTGACGGACGTTCGGGTAACGGGCCACGGGCAACTGGTAACGGGAGTTCCGATTCACGTCGTCGGCGGAGGGCTCGCCGGCTCGGAAGCGGCATGGCAGCTCGCCGAGCGCGGACATCGAGTGGTGATCCACGAGATGCGTCCCCTGCGCAATACGCCGGCGCATCACACAGACCGCCTCGCCGAGCTCGTCTGCTCCAACACGTTCAAGAGCACCGAAACATCCAACGCGCACGGACTCCTCAAGGCCGAGATGCGCGTGCTCGGCTCGATGATCCTCGAGTGCGCCGACGAGGCGCGCGTCCCGGCCGGCAGCGCGCTGGCAGTGGATCGCGATGCCTTCGCGGCCGCGGTGACCGCGCGAGTCACGTCGCATTCGAACATCGAGGTGACTCGCGAGGAGGTCACCACTCTCCGGACGCAGTCCATCATTGCCACCGGCCCGCTGACGTCGGACGTGCTCGCGTCCGCGATCCGCGAGCGGCTCGGTGTCGGGGCGCTGGCGTTCTACGATGCGATCGCCCCGATCGTGTCGCGCGAATCGATCGACGAATCGATCGCCTTTCCCGCGTCGCGATACGGGCGCGAGACAATGGAAGGCGAGGGCGACGAGGGCGCGTACGTCAACTGCCCGATGACGCGCGACGAGTACGAGGAGTTCATCTCGGCGCTTACCGGCGCGGATCAGTTTCACGGACATGAATTCGACGAGGCGCCATACTTCGAGGGATGCATGCCCGTCGAGGTCTCGGCGAATCGCGGCCGTGAGACGCTTCGGTTCGGTGCCATGAAGCCGGTTGGGCTGCGTGATCCACGAACCGGTCGACAGCCTCACGCGGTGGTGCAGCTGAGGCGCGAAGATCGTCACGGGCGGATGTGGAATCTGGTCGGTTTCCAGACGCGGCTGAGGATCCCGGAACAGCAGCGCGTCTTCCGGATGATTCCGGGCCTCGCCAATGCCGAGTTCCTTCGATATGGATCGATCCATCGGAATTCGTACGTAAACTCGCCGGCTGCGCTCAGCCCGCATCTCTCGCTTCGTGACGATCCGACGATCCTCTTTGCCGGGCAGATCACCGGCGTCGAGGGATACACCGAGAGCTCGGCGACCGGCCTCCTCGCGGGGATCAATCTCTCGCGGATTCTCGCCGGTCAGAACCCCGAGATCCCACCGCCGGTGACGATGCTGGGCGCATTGTATCGCTACATGCGCGAAGCCGACCCGGGTCACTTCCAGCCGATGAATGCCAACTTCGGCCTGGTGGACGATCTCACGGAAGTGATCCGCGACAAGAAGCGCAAGCGGGAGATGATTGCCGCGCGCGCGCTCGCGTCGATGGCGGCTTGGAGCGAGAGGATCGGAGCATTTGCGGCAGCGACCGTCCAGAGTGATGTCCGAGTCGCCGCAGGTAGCTGAGTTCCTTCTGCACCTCGAGAAGGAGCGGGATGTCTCTCCGCACACCCTCAAGGCCTACACGCGCGACCTCGCTGAATTCGTTGATTTCCTCGGAAGCTATTACGGCGACAGCGGCTGGAGCTGGGCAGGCATCGACCGCCTCGCCATTCGCGGGTTTCTCGCCCATCTGACGCGCAGAAAACTTTCCCGGCGCAGCATCGCACGCACTCTCTCGGCGGTTCGCAGCTTCTACTCGTACATGCATCGGAATGAAGCCGTTGAGGCCAACCCCGCGCGCGGCATCAACAGTCCGAAGCTCGAGCGATACCTGCCTGGCTACCTCGATCGCGCACAGATCGAGCTGCTCTTCCAGAGCTCCGAGCTCAAGGCGCAGGAGGGGCGCTTCACCGATGTGCGGAACAATGCGATCCTCGAGCTTTTCTATTCGACGGGGATGCGGCTGTCCGAGCTCCGCGGCATCAATCGCGCCGACATCGACCTCTTGTCGCAGCAGGTGAAGGTGCGCGGGAAGGGAAGGAAGGAGCGCATCATCCCTGTCGGCGACCACGCCCAGCTCGCGCTTCGCAACTACGAGTCCAAGCGCGACGATCTGGTACGGAACACCCTTCCCGCCGCTGACCGGACCGCGTTTTTCCTCAGCAAACGCGGCAAGCGGATGTCTGTCCGCGCGATTCAAAGTGCGGTGACCGGTTTCCTCGACAGCATCGACGAGGACTCCGGCCTCTCGACTCACTCGCTGCGCCACAGCTTCGCCACGCATCTGCTGGACGCGGGCGCCGATCTCCGCGCGGTCCAGGAGCTGCTCGGCCACGCCTCCATCTCGACAACGCAGATCTACACCCACACGAGCGTGGAGCGATTGAAGCAAGTCTATCAGAAAGCACACCCGCGAGCGTAGCACATCCGCGGCGTGAGCGCGGCCGTACAACCACTCGCGCGTCGGAACGCCGTTATCCATTATTGGGCGCGTGACAAGCCGCATTCGGAGATAGAATGGCAAAGGCAAGAACTCACCCCGTGGTCCGGGTGACGCATTGGGTAAATGCCGCCGCGCTCACCCTCATGGTGGGGAGCGGTCTCCGTATCTTCAACGCCTACCCCGCGTTCGCGCGGCGCGGCGAGACGTTCTGCTGCTATCCGTGGGAGCACAAGGCGATTCCGAGAGTTTTTACTTTCGGCGGCTGGCTCGCCGGCGCTCGCAACTGGCACTTCGCGATGATGTGGGTGCTCGTCGTGAATGGACTCGTCTATCTGGGCTTCATCTACCTCCACGGCGAGTGGCGGGACGTCGTCCCGCGGAAATCATTCCCGCGCGATGCCTGGGCGATGATGAGCTACTACCTGTTCATAAGAAAGCGGCACCCGGCGCAGGGGAAATACAACGCGCTCCAGCGTGGCACCTATTTCATCCTGCCGGTCGTCGGTGCCGTTGCCGTAATCACCGGGATCGCCATCTGGAAGCCGGTTGAGCTCCAGTGGCTCACTGATCTCATGGGCGGCTATGTCTGGGCGCGCTACTGGCATTTTCTGGCGATGGTGATCCTGGTCGCGCTGAGCGCGATTCATGTCTTCATGGTATTCACAGTCGATCCGCAGGCGCTCAAGTCGATCACCATCGGCGGTTACGACGAGAGCAAATCCCCCGAGGCGCGCAACGCCCGTCCATTCTACCATCTTTTTGCGCGATCGCGTCCGAAGGAAGATCTGCATCCCTCGCTGGCTCCGACGGAAGCATTCCCCGTTCCGCCGCGGCCTCCGACCGACGCCACAACAGGAGACAACCCGTGAGCCTCGACCGCCGCGGATTTCTGATTGTCAGTGGCTCTACGCTGTCGTCGGCGCTCATCGCAGCATGCGATTCGCGCGGACCGAAAGGCGCCGAGCGGCTGCTCCGTTACGCCGAGCGAAAGAACGAGGTCGTAGAGCGCGCGCTCTTCCGCCACACGTCGATGGACGCCCCAATTGCCGGCTCGCGCCTCGCCGGGAAGGCGCTTCCCAGCTACTTCATCGCGAAGACCGTCCCCATCTGGGACGAGGCGCAGCGCGGCCGGTGGACGCTCGAGGTCTCCGGACTGGTAGACAGACCGCTCGTGCTCACTCTGGATGAGCTGCAAAAGATCCCGCGGACGACAGAGCGCGTGAACCACTATTGCGTCGAGGGCTGGACCGCGGTCGAGGAATGGACGGGCTGCCGCGTGCGCGAGCTGGCTCGTCTTGCCGGCGTCCAACGCGGCGCGAAGTACGTTGATTTTCAGTCCTTCGACGACGACTACCACGAGAGCTGGGACATCGAGAGCGCGATGCATCCGCAGACGGTAATCGCCTACGGCCTGGACGGCCGGATGCTCGGCCCCGCGCACGGCGCGCCGGCGCGCCTCTTCTCTCCGGTGAAGCTCGGCTACAAGAACACCAAGTATCTCACCCGCATCGTCTTCATGCCTGCCCGTAACGGCGGCTACTGGAGCGACCAGGGCTACGAGTGGTACGGCGGCGTATGACTAGCGGATTCGCATTTTTCCCGACGATGCCTTGTCGGCCGGCGGAATGGCATCGGGACCCGTCGCACGGCGGCTCGCGCCGCGAAACAACAGCATCTCTCTCAGGAACTGCCGGTTCAGCGATGCGCCCGCGATGAGCAGCGCGACGCCGGCGAACACGGCGATGTTCCCCCATCGCCAGCTGTCGCGTCCCACCAGCGCAGCACCCATGCTCGCCGTCCCGAAGGCCACGAGAAGCTCTCCACCACGGTTGAGGTCGGCCCGCCGTCGGCGGCGACGCTCCTTGAAAGGACGCCTCTCCTCCGGGCTCATTGCGTCGTAGGCTATTGCCAGCGCAATTAAACACACGAGAATCCCGAGCACGATTGGAAACTGTTCCAGCTTCACCCCGCCATCCCTGTTAATTTTGAGACATGCACAGTGAGACTCGCAGGATTCGCTCCACGACGATTCTCGCCGTCCGCCGCGATGGCAAAGTGGCGCTCGGCGGCGACGGCCAAGTGACCGTCGGAGAGACAGTTATGAAGTCCAACGCGCTGAAGGTGCGCGCCCTGCGCGGGGGCAAGCTGCTGGCCGGTTTTGCCGGCGCCGCGGCCGACGCCTTCACGCTCTTCGAGAAATTCGAGGAGAAGCTCGAGCGCCATCCGGGGAACCTCTCGCGAGCTGCTGTCGAGCTGGCGAAAGACTGGAGAAGCGATCGAGTCCTGCGCCGCCTAGAGGCGCTCCTCGCCGTCACCGATGCCGAGCACGGCTTCATCATCTCGGGGACGGGTGATCTCATCGAGCCGGATGATGGGATTCTCGCGATCGGCTCCGGTGGATCCTATGCTCTCGCCGCTGCCCGCGCTCTCGTTGCCAACACCGATCTTTCCGCGCGGGAGATTGTCGAGCGGTCGCTGAAGATTGCCGGCGAGATCTGCGTTTACACGAACACGAACATCACCGTCCTCGAGCCGGTCTGATGACCTCTCCGAGGACCCTTCAGGCTCTGGCTCGGCTGGCCGAGCTCACGCCGCGCCACATTGTCGCCGAGCTCGACCGCTACATCGTCGGACAGGCGGACGCGAAGAAGTCGGTCGCGATCGCGATGCGCAATCGCTGGCGCCGGCAGCGCACGCCGGAAGCGATCCGCGAGGAGATCTCGCCCAACAACATCATTCTCGTCGGTCCCACGGGCGTGGGAAAGACGGAGATCGCGCGACGACTGGCCAAGCTCGCGGGCGCGCCCTTCATCAAGGTCGAAGCGTCGAAGTTCACCGAAGTCGGCTACGTCGGCCGCGACGTGGAGTCCATGGTGCGCGACCTCGTCGAGAGCGCGGTGAACATGGTGCGGTCGGAGCGCGAAGCCGAAGTCGAAGACCTGGCGCACGACCGGGTGGACGATCGCCTTCTCGATCT